>JAQZCZ010000009.1 GCA_028751095.1 Euryarchaeota archaeon Ods01
AAGAACTCCTCTGTCGCCGAGTCTTCCAGACCTTCTTCGTCCGTGACTGTGACCGTAACCGACCATTCGCCGCTCTCCTCGAAGATATGCTCGAAGCTCTCGACCTCCGCGCCGAATCCGTTGCCTTCTTCGGACCGCAAGCTCCAGTCGTAGCTCTCTATCGGAGCCGTTCCTTCAGAACTCGATGAGCCGTCGAAAGAGACTACCTCGTCTACCACAGGGGAGACGGGCGTCATGTCGAACGAGGCTGTCGGCGGCACCTCTTCGAGTTCCCCGAGCGCACGGACTCCTTCGACAGACGGTATGTAGGCGGTGCCTTCGGCAACCGTCGGACCTCCGTAGGGAATAACGGAGACGCCAAGAACCTCGTCGTCATCGTCGTCCTGTTCGACCTGTTCCTGTCCGACGACGTACTCGCCGACTACCTCGCCGTCGGATGGGTCAACCGCGAGTAACGTCACCTTCGCTTCGTCGTCTACCGCGCCGTACAGGAGACCGTCGACTACGACGGGGGCACCGATGAACTCGCCGTCGAACTCGACGTTCCAGTCTACGTTCCCGTCGTTCGAAAGGTCGACCGAGTAAATGAATCCGGAGTCGGTTCCGACGTACATACTGCCGTTGTGTATCGCCGGTCCTCCGACGATATCCCCGCGGACCACCTGCGACCAACGGTCAACGCCGTTACGGAGACGTTGCGTATGTATAGCGCTCCCGCCGACCGCGTACACTCGCGTTCCTTCGACTGTAACCTCATCCATCGAGCCGCCGACGTAGCTCGGTCCGTTCCATGCTTCGTCGCCCGAGATACGGTCGTAGGCGAATACGAGGGCACCGTCGGCGAAGATAACCTTGTCGTCGGCGACGAGCGGACTCATCTCTGCCGCGACGCGCGTTTCGACGTTCCAGTTCTCTTCTCCTTCGAGGATATCGAGGCAGTAGTACCGGTTCTCGGTCCCGAACAGAACCTCAAGCTCGGTAACCATCGGTGAGGTCGTCACGCCGCCGTCGACGCTCACCGACCACTCCTCTTCGCCCGTAATCTCGTCGACTGCGACGAACTCCTCGTCGTCCGTTCCGGCGTACACCGTTCCGTCTCTGACGCCGGGCGGCGCTTCTACCACCCCGTCGGTCTCGTGTTCCCATACCTCGTCTCCCGTATGCGCGTCGATAGCACGTAAGCCGTCCTCCGTGCCGAAGTAGAGGTTTCCGTCGTTAGCCACAGGGACGGTTTCCGGCTGAACTTCCGACTTCCACATCTCCTCGACCTCGTTGAGTTCGGGTAGTCGGACCCCGTTTGGGTTGTTGCGCGTTCTTTCGGCGTTATACGGATAGAGTCCCCAACCGCGGTCCTCGCCCGCCTGAGCGAGAGCGCGCTCCACACCCGAGTAGGAAAGAGCCGAGCCGGCGGCAAGCGCGCCTATGAAACCGCGTCTGTTGATATCCATAATGTCAGGCTTCTTTAATGTCTCCTACCGTCGCGCGAGTATATAACTTGTGTCACCTGCGCGTCCTCAGCTATAAGACGGACGCGCGGGAAGGACGCGTATGGAAGAGATACGTATAGAGACGCCGACCCTCGACTTCGACGCCCTCCGCGCAGGGGACGGAGACCGTTACGCCGTTCTTTTCCACGGCTTTCCTGACGACCCGCGCGGATTCGCTCCGCTGATGGAGAGGCTCGCAGACGCGGGATACACTGCCGTAGCGCCATACATGCGCGGGTACGGCGGAACCGCGACGCCGCCGCTTGAGCCGTCGAACTACTCGGTGACCGCGCTCGGTAGCGACGTTATCTCCGTCCTGAACGCCCTCGACGCCGACGACCCGCTCGTCGTAGGACACGACTGGGGCGCTGTCGCCGTTACCGCCGTCTCGCGTCTCGACCCGTCCCTCATCGGCGAGGCGGTCGTCGCCGCCGTCCCGCCGAACATCGTCGAAGCCTTCGACGAGTATCCATCGCAGGTCATGCGTAGCTGGTACATGACATTCTTCCAGATTCCTGGACTCGCCGAGGAGACGTTACGGCGCGACGACTTCGCCTTAATCGAGCGTCTCTGGAGCGCGTGGTCGCCCGACTGGGACTACGGCGAGCGCGTCGAGGAAGTCAAGGAGACGTTCCGCGAGGGCGACACCGTCGAGGCGTCGCTTCTCTACTACCGCGCCTTCTTCGACGACGTTCTCTCACGTCCCCCGGGTTCGATGCTCGTACAGGGAATAGATGTGCCAACGCTCCTCGTCGCCGGAAGAAACGACGGCTGTATAACCTCCGCCGCGTTTGAGGAAGCGACCGACTGCTACGACGCGCGCGCCGAACTTGAGGTTGTCAACGGGGCGGGACATTTCGTCCACGCCGAGAAGCCCGACGAGGTCGCAGACCGTATCTTTGAGTTCGTCGGTGTGACGGATGTCTGACTCAGGTTTAAGTTTCGGACGGTCAATCTTCCGTCAGTGGGTATGTGAGGATTCGAACCTCAGTCCATCCGGACGGGATGTCGAGGATGCGCCGCGCGGACCCGCATCCTGCCGGACCTCCCTCCGGTCGTTCTGCCGGACTGAACTACATACCCATTCGGTCTTACCCACCCGTTCCCACCCCCTTAGTCTTTCCCCATGACAGAGGAAGCAGTACGACGACAGTTCGACGAGTTCATCGACAGAATGCGTAGGTACGTTATAGAGGAGGTACAGCCTCTCAACGCGGTTGGTCTGCCGTCCTTCATCGGGAAGCCGACACGACGCGCTACGCTTCCCGTCGCGCGGACCGAGGTCGACTCAGTCGGGCGGTCTTTCGAGCGTAAGTTCCGTATAGTCGCCGACTGTGCCGCCGACGGACGTGTCGAAGAACGCGTAGACGACTACCTTGCCGCCGATGTGTTCTACGTCAACTACTACGGTCCCGAGGAACGCAGAGAAGAGATGGCGGATGACCTCAGGGAACGTCTACACCGGATGACAAAAGCGGTTGAGCCTATGGCTGAGAGCGACCGAGACGGATTCTGGGAAGCCGTTGTCAACGCGTACGAACGCAAGGAGGCACACGACGCCCTCAACGGATGCTTCGACTACGCGGAGACGGCACGTAGGTACGAGGAAGGCGTCAAGCTAACCCTGACGCTCGACGTAGGACCGTTGAGCAAGACCGTCGACTACACGGGCGAAGCCGTCCGTGTCTTAGAGGTCTGTGAGAAACGTCTAAGTGACGAGGTCTACGCCGAAACCGACGAAGCGTTCGACCGTCTCAAGGACGGCTGACTTCGTATATCTCCTCGCCCGCGTGTTCGTGCTTCTCTACCATTTCGCGCTCCTCCAGAACGGCGAGCGCGTAGACCGCCTCCTCCTCCGATAGGTACGTCTCTTCAGTCAGTTCGTTCTGCGTGAACGGACCGCGTTTCTCCAGCACAACGAAGACGAGCTTTGCGTCACACGGCAGGTCACGAACCTGCTCCTCGAAAGCCGCCGAGTCCATATCTGATACCAGTTCGGGTTCCTCCCTATTAAACTCGTCGTCGGTAGAAGTCGCCGTGGAAGCCGTGAGGAACGGGGCGGTCCACGCGGCACCGTGCGACCTCTTCGAGTCCCTTGGCGTCAAGGACGAGTAGAAACGACGACTCCTCGGCGGGTTCGAGGACTACTGACAGGATGACGCCTTCGTCTTCTTCCGTGCCCTCGGGGTTAGGTACGAAGACAGGTTCGCTCGGATACGTCGCGTCTTCCTCCCATACCGTCGTCCCGTGTTCGACGGCGTCGAACTTTACGAGCCGGTTCGGGAACTCCTCCGGAGGACTGTTACGGTGACCGACTCCGTAGGCGTACCTGTACGCGCGTCCCTCGCGGTCGTCCCTTAGACGCGGAAGTTCGAAGGAGGTGTCGTGTAGGGTTTCGCCTGTAACAGTCTCGTCCTCGGTGTCCAGTCTGTAACGGCGTATCTCGGCGGCTGGCATACCGACGGGCGGTTCGCCGTGTAACGATTCGAGATATAGGTCTTCGACCACCGAAGCGTCCTCGTAAGCCGCGATATCGAGGACGACCTCCTCTCCCTCGTCGTACGCGTTTATGTGGTGGAAGGCGAAGAAGGCGGGCTCTTCCGGTGAGGCGACGACCTCACCGTCCTCGCGGTCGATGACGACGAAACGCGTACCGCGGTCGGGCTTCCACCGGTACGACTCCGCGACGGTACCGTCTCCGAAACGTATCCGAAGCGGGTTCACGACGAACGGAAACTCGACAAGGACGACGTAACGCCGTGTCATACCGAAGCTGTGCATGTACGCCGGACGGTCGCGCTCCAGCTCCGCGATGACTTCGCGGTCGACTCCCTCGTCATTCTCGACGTAGACGCGGTACTCGCTCTTCCTTCCGAAACGCGTCACGTAGTTCACACGCTCGCCTGTCTCGGGGTCTACGTGCGGATGCGGCGTCGTTAGCTCACCGAGGTCGTCGAGTTCGTCCGGCACGTTGACCGTCTCCAGCGTTTCGGGGTCGAACTCGACGGGCATCGTCGTCTCGGTCACAGCCTCGAAGCTGTCGCCCTTGCGTACGACGTTAACGCTCGCGTTGTCGGTCGGCTCGGGCGCGGTGAAGTAAGAGAAGAAACGTCCGAAGACGCCTGCGCACGGGTCGGTGGCGAACTCACTTCGGCGTATCTCGCCCTCTCTCATACCCTCGTATGCCGCTGTCCGCAGGAACCGCGCCGTATACTTCACCTCGCCCTCCGCACCGTCGAACCCGAAACGGTGGAGCATCGCCATCCCGTCGAACCAGTGGTTCACCGACGCGCCGCCGTTCTCGTACATCGCGGGACCGTTCCGTATGAGGCTCCCTTCGAGCCAGTCAGGAAGGGTGCCGTCGACCTCCACGGGGGCGTCCACGACCTCGTCCGACTCGTCGAGGGACTCGAATCCGAGGCGGTAGTCCATGCGCCTGCTACGGTGCCGCCCCGCAAAAGCCTTCGGCGGTTACGGACCGAGACGCGCGTAGTAGTTGCCGTCGCTCTCCCAGACGGTTCCGTCGAGCGCCGAATCCGTGACGAGAGACTCGAAGCCGTCGCGGTCGTAGATATGGTAGTAACGGTCACGTTCCTCGTCGCCGCGTTTCCACGGAACGTAGAAGTCGCCTCCCGACGCGCGTATCTCATCGCGTACGCCGTCGAACTTGGGATGTTCGATAGCCCAGACCGAGACGAGCGCCTCGGCATCGTCGCGCAGGACCCGCGCTATTTCGTCGAGTGCCGAGAGGCGTCCGTCGCGCGAGGGGAGATGGTGGAGCGCGGCGACGCACAGAACGCAGTCGGCGGACGAGTCGGCGAAAGGAAGCGCCGACAGGTCGCCACGGACAACGGGCGCGTCGCAGAGTTCGAGCATCGAGCGCGAGAAGTCCAAGCCCACCGCCTCGTCGAAACGTTCGCGTAGGGGGGCGAGATGGCGTCCGTTTCCGCATCCGAGGTCAAGCGCCGTCGTGCCGCCGCGTCCTTCGATAAACTCGGCAACATCCTCCCACGGTTCGGCGCGGGTTTCGTCGAAAGACGACGCTATTGCGTCGAAGGTTTCGCGTAGCCGTTCCTTCTCGTTGTCCGTGTCGGTCACAGACGCACCTCGCCGCGTTCGAAGCCTTCGGCGATACGGCGCTCGTTGACCGACAGGACCGTCGGTCTTCCGTGCGGACACGCGAAGGGCTGTTCGCAGTCGCCGAGCGCGCGGACAAGCGATGTCGCCTCTTCGCGGCCGAGTTCGTCGCCCGCCTTGAGCGACGGATGACAGGCAACGTCCTTCAGAATCTCGTCGCGTAGGTCAACCTCCTCTCCCGCGACGAATCTGTCGAGAACATCGTGGACGAGTTCGGTGTCACCGGCACGTCCCATCGGAGCGGGGACGCCGCGGACGCGGTACATTCCTCCGCCGAACTCCTCGACACGGAAGCCGTTCGCGTGCAACGCGTCGGCGCGCTCCTCGACGACCGCCGCCTCCTCGGGCGATAGCTCGACCGTTACCGCCTCGTCGAGTTCGGTGGACGGCACCGTCCCGTTGAACTCGGCGCGCAGTTCCTCGTAGTTGACGCGTTCATGCGCGGCGTGCTGGTCGATTACGAGTAGGTCGTCGTCCGATTCGCACAGAAGATACAGGTCGCGGAACTGTCCGATGACCTCGGCGTCCGCAAACGCGGAGTCGCCCGACGTTTCGAGTTCATCGACGGGCGCGTCTAGGTCGAGAGCCTCGCGCCGCGTCAGGTCTTCGTTGGTCAACGCGTCGCGTACCGCCGCCGAGACGGCGCGTCGTACGGCGTCCTCGTCGGCGAAACGGACCTCCTTCTTCGCCGGATGGACGTTGACATCGACGCGTTCGGGCGGGACATCGACGGTCACGACGGCGACGGGGTAACGGTCCTTCGGAAGGAGCGTTCCGTATCCATCGACCGTGGCACCCCTTACCGTCTCGTCGTCAAGGGCGCGTCCGTTTACCCCGGTGTAGACGTGGCGTCTCTCCGAACGCGTCACGGATGGCTGTACGAGAGCGCCTTCGACGGAGATGCGTCCGTCCTCGTGTGAGAAACGCACCGCCCGACTCGCTATATCGCGTCGGTAGACGGCGTAGAGAGCGTCAACGGGGTCGCCCGAACCCGGCGTAGACAGAACTTCGCGTCCGTCGTGTTCGAGCGTGAACGCGACGCCGGGACGCGCAAGAGCGTAACGCGTCACGAGACGCGATACGCGGCGGAACTCGCGTTCAGCCGACGAAAGGGCGGCGCGGCGTGCGGGCGTCTTCTCGAACAGGCGCGCCACCTCGACCGTCGTTCCGCGGGCGCGACCCGTCTCATCGACGCGCTCACCGTCGGTTCCTACGCCCGTAACGACACGTGTCGCGCCGACGCCGTCCGACTTCGTCACCATCTCGACGCGCGCGACACGCGCTATACTCGGAAGCGCCTCGCCGCGGAAGCCGAGCGTCTCGACGCGCGATACGTCCTCCGCGCCGTCTATCTTGCTCGTCGCGTGGCGTTCGAACGCACGTACGGCGTTGTCGCGGTCCATCCCGCTCCCATCGTCTGCGACACGAACCCTCTCCTTCCCGCCGTTCTCGACCTCTATCCCGACCGACTCCGCGCCAGCGTCGAGCGCGTTTTCGACTAGTTCCTTGACGATGCTCGCGGGGTTCTCGACGACCTCTCCCGCGGCGATAAGCTCGACCGTTTCGTCGTCGAGTTTACGTATCATCGACCCTCTTGCTGAGCCTGTTGAGGATGTTCAACGCCTCGACGGGCGTCGTGTTCGCCGTGTCAACGCCCGCGAGTTCCTCGACGACCTCGTCCATATCGTCGCGGTTATCGCCCGCCCCATCGCCGTCTTCCTTTCCGTTCTCCGCGCCGTTCGTTTCCTCCACACCGACGGTTCCGTCGAGACGCGCCTGTTTCAGACCGTCGTCCGCCGAACCGTTCGACGCCTCGCCGAAGCCGCCGTCTACGAGTTCGTCGGCGCGCTTGACAACCTCGTCCGGGACGCCCGCCATACGTGCGACCTCGACGCCGTACGACTCGCTCGCCGCCCCGTCAACGACCTCATGGAGGAAGACCATATCGCCGTCACGGCGGTCGGCGGCAAAATGTAGGTTACGGACGCCTTCGAGGTCATCCGCCGCCTCGGTGAGTTCGTGGTAATGGGTCGCAAACATCGTCTTAGCGCCTATCTCGTCGTGGATAAACTCGGTGACTGCGCGTGCTATCGACAGACCGTCTGCCGTACTTGTACCGCGTCCTACCTCGTCGAGGAGTACGAGCGACCGCGGCGTCGCGTTATGGAGAATCTCGGCGAGTTCGACCATCTCAACCATGAAGGTCGAACGTCCGCCCGCGATATCGTCGCTCGCGCCGACACGCGTAAAGACACGGTCAACGATCTCCAGATGCGCCTCGTCGGCGGGTACGAAGCTACCGACCTGTGCCAGCACGCTTACGAGGGCGACCGAGCGCATGTAGGTGGACTTACCCGACATATTCGGACCGGTCACGACGGCGAACTCTGCCTCGTCGAACGACGCGTCGTTCGGGACGTACGAATCAACCGACCGTTCGACGACGGGATGCCGGACGCCTTCGAGGCGGTGTTCGTCACCGAACTCAGGACGCGTGTAACCGTTGTCGGAGGCGACGGCGGAGAGCGAACCGAGGGCGTCGAGCGCCGCGAGCGTCTCGGCGAGCGCCTGTATCTGTTCCGCCTCCTCGCCGACTTCGCCGCGGACCTGCTTGAACAGCCTGTACTCAAGCTTGTCGGCGCGCTCCTCGGCGCTAAGTATCTCGTCCTCGCGCTTCTTGAGTTCGGGCGTGTAGAAACGTTCCGAGTTCTTCAGCGTCTGCCGACGCGTATAGTCGTCGGGTACGTCGTCGAGGTTGGGGTTAGTGACCTCGATATAGTAGCCGTGGACCTTGTTGAAGCCGACCTTGAGCGAGTCGATACCCGTCCGTTCGCGCTCGCGTTCCTCAAGCGACGCAACCCATTCGCGCCCCTCGTTCTCGACACGCCGGAGTTCGTCGAGTTCATCGTCAAATCCCTCACGTATCACGCCGCCTTCTGTAACTTCGATAGGCGGGTCGTCACGCACCGCGCGGTCGATAAGTCCACGTACCTCGTCCATCGTGTCGAGTTCGTCGCGGAGTTCGACGAGGCGCGGCGACTCAACGGGCGCGAGCGCTTCCTTGACCTCGGGCACGACATCGAGCGTCTTCTTGAGCGCGAGCAGGTCGCGTGCGTTTGCTCGTCCGCGGGAGACACGCGTCACGAGACGTTCGATATCGTAGACATCGCGGAGTAGGTCACGTACCTCCTCGCGGACGAGCGTCCGACGTTTGAGTTCGCCGACGGCTTCCAGACGCGCCTCTATGTCCTCGATATCGAGGAGCGGATGCCTGAGCCACGACCTTAGCTTACGGCGTCCGAGCGCCGACGAGGTTTGGTCGAGAACGTCGAACAGGGTATCGTCGCCGCGCCGACTCTCGAAGACTTCGAGGCTTTCGAGAGCGACGGAGTCAAGGAGCATATGGTCGCGCGGGTCGTACCGCCGGAGACGGTTGACGTAGTCGAGACGGTCGTCGTCACGCTCCTCGTCCTCGCCTTCCTCGCCGCGCGTGTACTCGGCGTACGCGAGAAGGGTTCCACAAGCACGTACCTCGGCGTCGTTGTCGAGAAGCGCCTCGGAGTTTCCGAAGTACGACTCGACGACTGCGCTCGGTTCGTTGGGTGCGAATGCGTCGTACGGCGTCACCATACAGTCGTCGTCGAAGAGGTCGCCGTCGGCGGCGACCGCCTCGGACGGCGCGAAACGTTCGATTTCGTCGGCGAGCGTATCGGCGTCGCAGGAGGTGGCAACGAGTTCGCCTGTCGAAACGTCCATGAAAGCGACGCCGTATCCGTCGTCCTCGACGACGCACGCGACGTAGTTGTTGTCCTCGTCGAGAAGTTCGTCCTCGACGACCGTACCGGGCGTTACGACACGCGTAACGGCGCGCCGTACCACGCCGGTCGTCTCGTCGGGGTCCTGTACCTGGTCCGCGACCGCGACACGGTAGCCCTCGTCCAGAAGCGTCTCGACGTATGACTCCGCCGAATCGACGGGGATACCCGCCATCGGATACTCGCCTGACGAGTCCTCTCGTTGGGTCAGGGTGATATCGAGTCTCCGCGACACGTCGCGCGCCGCCTCACAGAAGGTTTCGTAGAAGTCACCGACTTGGAACAGAACAACGCAGTCGTCGTACTCGTTACAGAGTTCGAAGTACTGCTCCATCATTGGCGTGAGTTCGTCGCGCCTCTCCGCCATCTTCTCCGGAGCGCCCGTCGCGGATATCTGTGTCACGGTAGGACTGTAACCTTCCGCGGTAAAAAGTCTTCAGATGCTTTACATGTTGAGCCACTCAACGGCGTAAGCGACGACGACCGCGGCGACGATACCCACGCCGTTCGCGGCAGCGTCAGCGGCGCTTGCCGTCCTGTACGGAACGAACGCCTGCGCCGCCTCGACACCCGCGCCGAGTGCGAAGACGCCAACGGCGACGGTGAGCCAACGGTCGCGTCCGGCGGCGTACAGTCCGACAGCGGTGACCGCGGCGTAGGTTACGGCGTGCCAGAGGAGGTTCGACGACGCGTGCGCATCCGCGGCGGCTTCGGGTGCCGTACCCACGGGTATCAGGGAGGCGACGACCACCGCTCCGGCGGCGACGGCGAAGACCGACCAGCGTACACGTTTCTCCACACCCTCCTTTCGTCGCCCCTGCCTGTATCTCTTGTCTTCCGACGGCTTTATGCGCCTTCTAAACGAGTTTGAGACATGGAACACCTTGAGGAGACAGCGCCACAGGTTGCCGACGCGATACGCGGAGAGCGGAGTCGTGAGGAGAACGGTCTCGAAATGATAGCCTCCGAGAACTTCGCCTCACGCGCCGTGATGGAGGCGCAGGGAAGCGTTATGACGAACAAGTACGCCGAAGGCTACCCGGGCGAGCGCTACTACGGCGGATGCGAGTATATGGACGATGTCGAGGAACTCGCCCGCGAGCGCGCACTCGACATATTCGGCGCGGACCATGTCAACGTCCAGCCGCATTCGGGGACGCAGGCGAACATGGCGACCTACCTCTCTATACTCGAACCTGGCGACCGAGTACTCGGGATGGACCTGACACACGGCGGGCATCTCTCGCACGGGCATCCCGCCAACTTCTCGGGCAAGCTCTACGACGTACAGCACTACCTTGTCGACGAGGAGACGGGGCGCATCGACTACGACGGACTCGCGGAACAGGCGCACGACTTCGAGCCGGACGTTATAGTAACGGGCGCGAGCGCATACCCGCGCGAGATAGACTTCGAACTCCTCGGCGAAATCGCCGACGAGGTCAACGCCTACCACCTCGCCGATATTGCGCATATCGCGGGTCTGGTCGCCGCCGGCGAACACGTCTCGCCTGTGCCGCACGCCGACTTCGTGACGACGACGACTCACAAGACGCTCCGTGGACCACGCGGCGGTATGATTCTGTGTGATGACGAACACGCGAGCGATATCGACTCGGCTGTCTTCCCGGGTTCTCAGGGCGGTCCTCTTATGCACGTCGTCGCGGCGAAGGCGGTCTGTTTCCGTGAGGCTCTGACCGACGACTTCGACAGCTATCAGGCACAGATAGCCGAGAACTCCCGCTCCCTCGCCGACGCGTTACAGGAAGACGGCTGGACGCTCGTCAGCGGCGGCACCTACAACCATCTCGTTCTCGTCGACCTACGTGACGAGCCGATTACAGGAAAGGAAGCCGAGGAGGCTCTCGAAGACGTGGGAATCACCGTCAACAAGAACACGGTACCTGGCGAAGAGGAGCCGCCTACGATAACCTCGGGCGTCCGTATCGGCACGCCCGCTCTGACGACGCGCGGAATGGAGACCGAACAGCTTGAACGTATCGGCGCGTTAATCTCGCGCGTTCTCTCGAACCCCGACGATGAGACTGTCAAGGAGGAGGTCGCCGACGAGGTAGAGCGTCTCTGTGAGGAGTTTCCTCTTTACCCTGGCTTAGCGTAGGTCCCCCGAACTTAATACGGTTCGACTCGCATTCCCGCATGGATGTCTTTCAGGAGCTTCGTGCGCGGCGACTCGTCGGTTGACCTCGAAAGGGTGGAGCGACTCCTAAGCGACGAATGCGGTATGGACAACGTCGAACTCTCGACTATAGACGGCGAGAACTGGCTTTCTGTACCCCTCGTCGCCAACGACGAGTTCTTCGTCAAGGTCGTCACGTCGCAGAACGCAATGACGCACTCGCTCTTTACGACTCTCCGTAACCTTGGCGTCCGTGTCTCCGGAAACGGACCCTTCTTCGAAACCTACGACTCGCCCGCCGAGATGGCGCGCCACGAGTTCGAGGCGGCGCGCCGGATGCGCGAGATAGGCGTCCGTGTACCACGCCCCATAGATATCGTGGACGGCGAGGACGAGGCTCTGATACTTTTCGAGTACCTCGAAGGCTTTGACACGCTCTCGGACGTTGAGATAGACGCTGAGATGATACGGGAGGTCTTCGGTATCTTGCGTCGCCTCCACGAAAACGACCTCGCTCACGGCGATTTCTCTCTCGAAAACGTTCTGGTCGTTGACGGCGAGGTCTACTTCATCGACTCGACCAACGTCAGCGACGACGGCTACGAAGACGCCGTTGCGTACGACCTCGCGTGCGCTCTCGGCGCGTTTTCGGCACGCGTTGACCCTGCGGAGGTCGTCGAAGCCGCACTCGAATACTTCGACGGGGACGACCTACGCCACGCGCTCGACTTCCTCGTGGTCGCACGTCTCCGTCCCGGTCTCGAAGATAGCTTCGGCGTCCTCGAACTCCGGCGCGTCGTCAACGAGATGACCTAACGTATCTCGCCGCCCATTCCTTCGAGAGTCTCCTGTGCCGTCTCGACCGCCTCTTCCACGGCACCGTCGTCGAGAACTTCGAGGCGGAGGCTGTAACTCGTCTTTCCGTCGGGTATCGCGTCCCCGTCGTAGATATCGAAGACGGAAGCCGAGAGGATATCGCGGTGGCACGACTCGACGACTTCTTCGAGAACCTCCTCGTCGAGCGTCGCCTCGAAGACCGCGGAGATATCGCGTTTCCGACGCGGTAGGCTGTTGCGTTTCCATTCGCGCGCCTCCTCGTCGTTCAGGAGTTCGACGTTCTCGGTCTTGAGTTCGACGACACCGCTCTCCTTTTCGAGTACGACGGTACGCCCCTCGATACGGCGCACCTCGCCGATATGGACGTTACCTGAGTAGATGTGGCGCAGGACGCGTTCCTCGCCGACGCTGGCGTGGAGTTCCTCGTACTCACGCACGTTCGCTTCGATAAGCTTGTCGGAGCGCCGTAACGCGCTCTTGGTGTCGCCGTAATGACGCGCGGCGTCGAGCATCTCGTCGGTGAATGCCTCAACGTCTTCGTCACTCACCGCGTCGCGTAATGTCTCCGCCGACTCTATGACGGCATCGTGTACGTCCCCGACAGGCTGGTTCATCTGTATCTCCGCGTACAGCTCGGGGTTCTGGTTGAGGACGCGTCCCACGAAGTCAAGGACGATTTCGTAAACGGGCGACATGAACCGCCGTGATTCGTCAACGTCAAAGTCGAGGCGTTCGAGAGCGCCCCCGATTGAGACGAGCGAGTAATGTGTCAGCCCTTGTACGACGCTCATCATCTCGTCGTGTTCGCGTGCCGTCGCCTCCTGTACGTTCGCGCCCGCGTCGCTGAACGCATCGACGACGCGCTCCGCGAGCGGACCGGACCGTTCACGTACGACGATGACCGTCTGTCCACGCATCGAACGTACCGAGGGTCCGAACATAGGATGTGTGCCTAGGAGTTCGACATCGTCGGGCGCGGCACGCATCGCCTTGACGGGTTCACGTTTGACGCTCGTGATATCCATGAGCAAGCCGTCGGACATCCGGGACGCCACGTCCTTGATGACATCGGGCGTAGCGTCGATGGGGACCGCGACGGCAACAACGTCGTACTCGTCGGCGCGTTCGAGAGGAACGCTGTCATCGGCATCCGGGTCGGAAACGTCCACCGACCATCCGCAGTCACGGAAGAAGTCTACGAACCATCTTCCCATCGCACCCGCTCCGCCGACGACGAGTATCTTCATATTCGTCGTTAACCGGCGTCCGGTAAAAGATACGCGGTCGCGCTTCACAATCCGGTAGTAATATCCGGTTATACGACGTTTCTCAGAGTATGCAAACCGATGTCGCACTTACTGTTGCTGGCTCCGACTCGGGCGGAGGCGCAGGGATACAGGCTGACCTCAAGACGATGGAGGCGTTCGGCGTCTTCGGAACGTCTGCGGTAACGAGCCTGACGGCGCAGAACTCGACGGGCGTCCGAGGGGCGCACGACGCGCCGCCGGAGTTCGTAGCGGAGCAGATAGACGCTGTCGTCGAGGACTTTGACGTTGGTGCGGCGAAGACCGGTATGCTGAGCAACGCCGAGACGGCGGGCGTTGTCGCTGAGAAGATTGGCGAACACGACCTCCGCGCAGTCGTCGACCCCGTGATGGTGGCGCAGAGCGGCGACCGTCTCCTGTCGCGCGACGCCGAGGAGGTGGTGCGCGACGAACTTCTGCCGGAGGCGACGCTCGTCACGCCGAACGCTCCCGAGGCTACTACACTCACCGGCGTCGAGGTGGAGACCCCTGACGCCGCCGCCGAAGCGGCGCGCGAACTCGTCTCTATGGGGGCGGAGGCGGCGCTCGTCACCGGCGGACATCTACAGGAGGACGAGGTCGTCGATGTACTCGCCGACGCCGAAGGAACGACCGAGTACGTTAAGCCGCGCGTCGAAGGCGGTGCGACACACGGAACGGGATGCGCGCTGTCGTCCGCCGTCGCCGCCGAACTTGCAAAGGGCGCTTCGTTACGCGACGCCGTCGCCCGCGCGGAGGAGTTTCTGTACCGCGCCGTCCGTTTCGGCGTCGATGTCGGCGAGGGTGCCGACAGCGTCCACCATCTCGTTGAGGCGCGTAACGACGCCGCACGCGCTGACGTTATCGCTGAGGCGCGCGACGCTCTCGACGAGTTCGCGGAAACCGACGGCTTCCGCCATCTCATTCCGGAAGTCGGTATGAACGTCGGGGTTGCGACGCCGTATGCGCTCGAACAGGACGAGATAGCCGCCGTCGAAGGACGTATCCGGCGCACGCGTGACGGATTCGTCGCCTCGTCCGTCCGTCTCGGCGCGTCGGGACACGTCGCACGGTATCTTCTCGCGCTACGTGAACACCTCGACGCCGGAGCGGCGTGTAACCTCCGTAACAACGCCGCGGTACGCGAGGCACTCGACGCAACCCCGCTCGAACTCATCAGTATCGACCGTTCCGAACAACCCGACGAGGTCCGTGAGGGGGAGGGCGGCACGATGGAGTGGTCGGCGAGCGCCGCCGTCGAAGCCGCCGACGGATTCCCCGACGCGGTCGTTGACGCGGGCGCTGTCGGAAAGGAGCCGATGGTCCGTCTCGCGGCGCGCGACGCCGACGAACTCGTCGAACGGGTTAAGTCGGTCGCCGAAGAACCCTGACGTATGTCCGACGACGCGGCGAAAGTCACCGTTGACGTGGATAGCCTTGGCGACCTGTTCAAACGCCTAATCCTCGTCTCCGTCGTCTCTGCGCCTGTCGTCGCCGCCGGAGCGGTCGCCGCCGCCTATCTTTTCGACGGCTCTTCCGGCACCGCCGCGGTCCTCCTCGTCGGCGTCCCTATGGCGCTGTTCCATCTCGTTCTCGGCGTCTTCGCGCTCTCGGTTCTCGGATACGGCGTCTGGGCGCTCAGGAAGGCGGGTCGTATCCGCGACGATGAACCGAACCTTCTACTCCGGCCTTTCCGTCTCCTCCACGTCCTCTGGCTCGGCGGCGACCTCGGCGAGTACGAGGGGACGGTCAAGCGCGGCGTCATCGCCGTCCTCCTCGGCGTCTTCTCTGTCGCCGCCTTCCTCGAACTTCTCGGCGTCGGCGTGCCTCTCGACCCTCGCCGACCCCCGGAACCCGTCGTATGGATGACGAGCGTCTGACGTAGGCTTATACGACTGCGCGAGAGTCTTTCGGTATGCGCAGACCTTCGAGAGTCGCTACGTTCATAGACAAGGGAGGGACCGGAAAGACGACGGTCGCCGCACATCTCGGTGTCGCGCTCTCCGAGGCGGGCGACGACGTTCTACTCGTTGACCTCGCTGGCAAACAAGGCGACCTGAGCAAACATTTCGGCTTGTGGGACGAGGTCGAGGAGAGCATCGCCGAGGACGACGACTGGCCCAATATTTCGACCGTCTTTCAGGACGAATGGGATATAATCGTCGAGAAGCTTGGCGACGCCGCCGTACAGGACCTGATTCTCGAAACCGATGAGGGTCCCGACGTTATTCCGGCTCATCCGGGACTCGACTCGCTCGACGCCGAACTCGGCAATATCGACAAGCCGTCGGAGCGTTACTCGCGCCTCGACGACTTCCTGACCGAGTACGTTGACCCTCTCGGCTACGACGTGATTCTCGTTGACCTTCCGGGGATTACCAACAACGTCACGTACAACGGTCTCTGGGCGACCCGTAACGTCGTCGTCCCCGTTGAGGCGGGCGTCTTCGAGGCTAGCCAGTTAGCCGCGCTCGAAGAAGACCTCGACAAGATGGACGAGAACTTCGGCGTTGATGTCGGACTTTCGATGGTCGTGCCGAACAAGGTCGACCGCCGGACGAAGCTAGCTGACGAGTATCTCGCCGAGTTCCGTGAAGCCTATCCCGAGGTCGTCGCGCGCCCCGTCCCTGTCTCGCAGGAGATACGGAACGCGGCGAACGAAGGGCGGACCGTCTTCGACGTTGAGGAGCCTTCGCGTACCGGAGAGCGCGCACGCAAACGTTTCGCCGACAACGCCGACGAACTCCGGAGCCGTATAGCCGACAAGCCGACGCGTACGGGAGTGGAGGCGGTGTCGGATGACTGACGACCTTGAAGAACTCAAGAAGAAGACCTCGCGCGACGACCGTCTGAGCGAGACTGAGGAGGATGACGAGGAGGACGAGGTTGCTTACACGCCCGTTGAGGACGTTGTCCTGCGCGAGAACGCCGAACAAGGCGTCAAGACACTACGTGAACAGACGGAGCGCTCCGGACGCGTTGAGGGTGACGACGAACCCGATGAGGTCCAGCTTTCGCAGTACGAGGAACTTTTCGAGGAGGAAAGCCCCGTTGACGACCCCTACTGCGGAAACTGTGACCACGTCACGTTCAGGAAGCACAACGGAGAGCCTGGACCCCACTGTTCTTTCTTTGACCTCAAGACACTTCTTGAGTCAGGAATGGTCTGCGGCGACTACGAGCCACAGACTCACGGCGGCGCGTAGTACCGTCATTCTTATTCGTCACTCTCGCGTACCGCGGGTATGGAAGTGGAGCACTCGGGAACCGTCTTCTCATTCGACTCCGAGGGCGTCGACATACAGTACGAAGGGCACGAGTTCCGTATGCGCGCCGAGGTTATCGCCCGTGCCGCCGACAAGGAGTACCTTGACGTGACGGACCACGAGGTAGCGCGTATGGTCGACACGGATATCGAACTCGAATCGCCTCCTAAACGTATAGGCGACCATCTCTGATGTTCCGCGTAACGTTCCTAGGTACGGGGGGTTCGATACCACAGGCGGCGCGTTCACCGAGCGCCGTCGGCGTTGAGTTTGAGGGCGACCTGATGCTTTTCGACGCGGGCGAGGGTACACAGCGTCAGATGATGAAGTACGGAACGGGGTTCACCGTCGACGACATCTTCGTGACCCATCAGCACGGCGACCACCTCCTCGGTATTCCTGGGCTGACACAGACGTGGACCTTCCAAGGACGTGACGCACCCCTGCGTATCTACTGCCCGCGTAACGTCGTCGAACACGTCCGCGACTGCGTCGAACTCGCCGGACATAACCCTCCGTACGACGTGACCGTAAAGCCCGTAGCCGACGGCACCGTAATCCGCCGAGACGGCTACGAGGTCGTCGCCTTCGAAACCGACCACGGTGCCGTCGATTCGTTCGGATACGCGCTTATTGAGGACGAACGCAAGGGGCGTTTCGACCGAGAGCGCGCCGAAGAACTCGGCGTGCCGCCTGGACCCAAGTTCTCTAAGCTACACGAGGGAGAGACGGTCGAACTCGAAGACGGTACCGTCGTCGAACCCGACGAGGTCGTCGGAGAGCCGCGTCCAGGAAGAAAGTTCGTCTACACCGGCGACACGCGTCCGACGGACCGCACCGTTGAGATGGCACAGGACGCGTCGGTTCTCGTACACGACGGCATGTTCGACGACGAGATGTCCGGACGGGCTATCGAGACGGGACATTCGACTGCGCGCGAAGCGGCAGAGGTCGCTCGCCGCGCCGAAGCCGAACTCCTTGCTTTGACACACGTGAGTTCGCGTTACTCCGACGACGTTTCGTCGCTCGAAAACGAGGCGAGACGTGAGTTCACCGACTCCTTCGTCGCTTCCGACGGAGACGAGGTCGTAGTAGAGTATCCCGAAAAGGACCGCGATACACGGGTCGTTTAGAGCCTTTCGACGCCCGTTGCGGCGCTCATCACGTACTCGCCGGTTGCGACCATAGGGAGGCGGCGGGTGCGCCAGACGACGCCATCGACCGACGATTCGACCGTCTGCTTTTTCTCGCCGAATATATCGGTGACCTCGAAGAGTTCGTCGCCTTCTTCGACCCTGTCGTACAGGTCGGCTTTTCTTTCGACGAGACCTCCGCGGTCGGCGTGGAAGACCTCGAAGTCAGTGGCACGGAACTGTTCGCGGGGAAGCGACGGTTCGCGGTCGATGAAGCCGTACTCCGAGAGGACGTTGAAGACGCCACGGACGCCTTTGTTTACCGACGTTCTGTCCCAGCCGACCGCTCCGCCCAGTTCGGGGTCGACGAGAGGAACTCCGTCGTCGGGTGCGGCGCGCGCTAACTGCCCCTTCGGACCCTTCTTGTCAAGTACGTACTCGGTCCCGAATGCGCGTGCGAGTTCGAGGCATTCGTCGTGCAAACGGTGTCCGCGACCACAGCGTACCCGCACCTCATCTATCATCCGGCTCGTCGAACCCTGATGAAGGTCGATTCCGAGGTCGGCGCGTTCGACGCCGTTTTCGTAGACGAGAGCCGCGAGACGCTCGCTACTGGAGCCGTCGGGATTTCCGGGAAAGGTTCTGTTCATCTTGTTGCTGTCTATCGGATTCCTGTGTTCGGCTACCTGAAAGCCGTGGTAGTTTAGAATCCCGACGACCAGCACCTGACCCGCAACCTCCTCGGGGGATATGCGCCGCATGACCTCGCGGACGACACCGACGCCGTTGAGTTCGTCGCCGTCGCTACCCGCCTGTATGTAAACCGTGTCTCCTTCCTCGGCTCCGTTGACGACGGCAACCGGAAGCCCGAAGCCGGAGCCGTCGCGTGTCTCTCCGGCGTGTAGGGCGCCGGTATCTGTCTCACCCTCCGCCGCTGTCGCGGTCCCGAACTCTAGCATCTGTCCCTATATCTCGACGGCGCAACATTACTTTCTCGGTTCGAAGCACGTTTATATCTCGGGCGCGATGTTGCATCAAATGGGTTCTGAAGACCTTTCGGACGCCTCCGTAACGGTAGTTGGCGGCGGATTCGGTGGTTTGTCAGCGGCGTGTTACCTCGCAGACTCCGGCGCTGACGTGACCCTGCTCGAAAAGAACGAGCAGATGGGGGGACGCGCCAGCACGCTTGAGCGCGAGGGCTTCCGTTTTGACATGGGTCCGTCGTGGTATCTGATGCCCGATGTCTTCGAACGTTTCTTCGGACAGTTCGACCGTGAACCCTCTGACTACTATGAACTTGAACACCTAGACCCGCACTACAAGATTTTCTTCAAGGACGGCGACGAGGTTGAGATACCGAGCGACCCGACCCTCGCCGCCGATGTCTTTGAGGAGTACGAGGAAGACGGCGCTGAGAAGCTACGGCGTTACCTTGATGCGTCCGAAGACAACTACGAACTCGCTATGGACAACTTCATTTACAAGGACAGGTCGCGGGCACGTGACTGGCTCGACCCTTCTGTCCTACGCGCCGCGCCTGTCGGTCTCCAGCTTCTTGGCTCTATGGAGGACTACGTCCACGACCGTTTCGAGAACAGTAAGCTCAGACAGATACTTCAGTACACTCTGGTCTTCCTCGGAGGCTCTCCCAAGAACACGCCCGCCCTGTACAACCTGATGAGCCACGTCGACTTCAACCTCGGCGTCTACTATCCCGAGGGCGGGATGACGGGTGTCGCCGACAGCGTCGCTGAGATGGCGCGCGAACTCGGCGTCGAAACCCACACCGGCGTTGAGGTCCGGCGCGTCAGGGACGGCGGACGCGTCGTAGAGACGAACGAAGGCGATTTCCGTGCCGATGCGACGGTCAGCGACGCTGACTACGCGCATTTCGAACTCGACGTTCTCGAAGACCATCAGCGTGCCTACGACGAGTCCTACTGGGAGTCCCGTACGTACGCGCCTTCCGCTTTCCTCGTCTACTGGGGGGTCGAAGGCGACGTTGACGCTCTCGAACACCATACGCTGGTTCTCCCTGACGACTGGGACCAGCACTTCGCTAAGATATTCGACAGCCCTGGCTGGCCCATGGACCCGGCGTACTATCTCTGCGTTCCGAGCCAGACTGACGACGACGTGGCTCCTGACGGACACTCGAACCTCTTCGTCCTTGTTCCGATAGCGTCGGACCTTGAGGACAACCCTAAGATACGCGAACGGTACAAGAACAAGATACTCGACGATATCGCCGAAAACACCGGCGCCGAGCTACACGACCGTATCGTTGTCGAGGAGACGTTCTGCGTCGACGACTTCTCTGAAAGGTACAACAGCTACAAGGGAACGGCACTCGGACTAGCGCACACGCTGACACAGACCGCGCTACTCCGTCCGTCGTACAGGTCTTCGAAAGTCGAACGCCTCTACTACACCGGCTCGTTCACTAATCCCGGGATAGGCGTACCGATGTGTCTCGTCAGCGGAGAACATACTGCTAACGCCGTGAAGAATGACCTCTAACGCACGCGACCGCGCAGCGTACCTGTTCAAGCTTTCGCGTCCGCGTTTCTGGTTCTACCTCGCCGGACCCGTACTCGTCGGACTCGTCTACGCCGCCTCGTCGCCCCGTGAACTCCTGTCGCCTGTCTCGTACGCCCTCTTCCTATATTTTCTTCTCCCCGCGAACATATTCCTCTACGGCGTCAACGACTACTTCGATGCCGATATAGACGCCGAGAACCCCAAGAAGGAGGATAAGGAGGTCCGTTACACCGACGACTCGGCTGTCGCGGCTGTCGTGGTCGCGTCGGGCGTTCTCGGCTTAGGCTTCGTCCCGTTTCTCCCCGCCGAGGCGCTCGTCGCCCTCGCCGTTTTCTACTTCCTCTCCGTCTTTTACAGCGCCCCGCCTCTCCGCCTCAAGACGACACCTTTCGCCGACTCGTTCTCGAACGGTCTGTATATCGTCCCGGGCGTCGTCGCCTTCCTCGCACTCGCGCCACTCAGCTCTCTTCCGCCGCTCGCGGTTGTCGGCGCGTGGCTGTGGGCGATGGGTATGCATACCTTCTCCGCCGTCCCTGACATACAGCCTGACAGCGCCGCGGGAATCGAGACGACGGCGACCCTCCTCGGCGAAGAAGGTGCCCTCGGCTACTGTGGTCTAGTCTGGGCGGCGAGCGCCGTCGTATTCTCGTTCGTCTCACCCTCTTTCGCCGCCCTTCTTCTCGTCTACCCCGCGCTCGCACTTGGCGTCGCGTACACCGACGTTTCGGTTGACCGCGCCTACTGGTACTTCCCGCTTCTCAACACCGGTGTCGGCGCGCTCGTCACCTTCGCGGGCTTGTGGGAGCTGGTATTCGGATGAGCCACGGAGGCGGCGAGGCTCTCGAACGTCTCCCCTCCGACCGCAACGAGCTTCAGCGGAAACTCGACTCCACCATCCGTGACAACCGTTTCACTATCGCAGTCTTCTTCCCTGCCGTCGGCGCAGTTACCCTCGTCGCAAGCGCCGAGGGCGTTCTTCCCGACCCTCTTGCGTTCAACCCTTGGCTCCTTCTCCTCGGCGTCCTCGTGATGCGTTCGCCTCTCATCGCCGGCGTCCTACCTGTCTTCGACCGCCGTGCCGCCGCCGGTATCGGCGTACTCGTCGCCTACACCTATGCGGTCGAGATAATAGGCGTCTCGACGGGCTTCCCTTACGGCGAGTTCGAGTACGGCGTCTCTCTCGGACCCATGTTCGCGGGCGTCCCTCTCGCCCTCCCCGTCTTCTTCATCCCTCTCGTAATCAACGCTTACCTCCTCTGCCTCCTACTTCTCGGGGACCGTGCGTCGTCGCTCGCCGTCCGTCTCGGCGTCGTCATCCCCGCAGTTGTCGCCATGGACGTGGTCCTTGACCCGGGCGCTGTCGCACTCGGCTTCTGGTCTTTCGCCGAAGGGACGTTCTACGGCGTCCCCCTCTCGAACTACTCAGGCTGGATACTGTCCGCCGCGGTCGCCGTCGTACTCCTTGACCTGTCTTTCGACCGTGACGAACTCGTTAGCCGTCTCCGGTCTTGCGACTTCATGTTAGACGACATGGTCAGCTTTGTGATTCTTTGGGGAGCAATAAACCTCTGGTTCTGGAACCCCGTCCCCGCCGCAGTCGCCGTCATCTTCGGCATCGGGCTGGTCCGTGCCGACCGTTTCGATGCCCGTCTTCTTAACCCGTGGCGGGACTAGTCGCTCCTTTTCGTGTCGCTACCGAACGGAGACGCGACCCGTTCCTTCAGCCTCTCCATCCGTGTTGTTCTTTTTTCGTCCCCGACGGCGCTGACCTTGTCGAAGACAGCCTCGGGGTCCTTGCTCCGCGCCCAAGAAAGACGTGTCCGTGCGTAGACGAACAGCTTACGCGCCGTCCCGAGAGAAGGCTCCGAGGACAGAACGTCGTATCCCTGCGCCCGTATGAGACGGTGGTGTTCGGCGTACATGACCGACGCTAGAAGGACAGGGAAACGGCAGTCTTCGGGGAGGAGACGTATGCCTTCGACGCCTTCGCGGTATAGCTCCCCCGTCCTTTCGAGTTCGTCGCGGACCGCATCACGGAAGCCGCCGGTGGGTTTGAGGCTCAGAACATCGTCGTCGCTGACGCCGTGCTTCCGTAACGTCTCCTGCGGGAAGTAGACGCGACCTCGTTTCTCGGCGTCCTCACGAACGTCCCGTATGAAGTTGGTCATCTGGAACGCCTCGCCGAGCCTTTCGGCGTGTGGCTTCGCCGTCTCGTAGTTGTCAACGTCCATTATACAGACCATCATGTTTCCGACCGCCGACGCCGAGCCGCGCATGTATCCGCGAAGCTCCTCGAAGCTCTCGTACCGCGACTTGGTGAGGTCGGTCTTCATCGCGTCGACGAACTCCTCCACTTCCACGTCCGGTATACTGTTCTCCTTACGAACCTCGTTGAACGCCTTGACTACAGGCTCGTCTGTCTCCTCGCGTCCGAGGGCACCCCGTCGGAGCGCGTCGAGTTCGCGTCTCTTTTCGTCTACGTCGTCCTCGGAACTGTAGTCGTCGACGACTTCGTCACATATACGGAAGAAGGCGTACAGAACATGCGTCCGTCTTCTGACGCGCTTAGGCAGGAACAGGGTTGCGAAGTAGAAGGTGCGACCCGTCTGTTTCTGTATGGCGCGGCTCAGCTTCACCTGTTCGCCGTCTACCTCATCCCCCGATATCGACATAGAGAAGACAGGTCCGACAGCCGTTTAGTTCTTTCGCGCGTCTACTCGGCAGGCTCGACCTTCCATGTCGTCGCGCTCGCGTAGCTCCATTTCTCTATCGACAGACGTTCACACCGTTCGGAGAGACGTAGCATGTTCGTACCTATCTCTCTAGACGACATGTCGAGGTCGTCTGAGATGAACTTACTCTTGAAGTAGCACTTGCCGTCCTCGACACGGTCTTCGAGGTACTCTACTATCTCTGCCTGCTTGTCGTTCATGCCTTCGGTGCTTGTCTTCTGAATGGCTGTGGACATCTTTTCTCAACCTCTCTACCCTCCTCTATGGACCCGTACTAATTAAACACCCTTCAACGTTGGAATTTATTTCCGTTTATTCAGGCGTTTGCGGGAGTTCAACCGCCTTGATAACGACCTTAGACTGTTTTACAATGTTCAAAAGAGTCTCTCGTCCGTTTTCGGCTCATTCAGCGTTCTTCACCAACCGCGCGAGAACCTTGTAGAAACCGCCCTTGTACTTGTCGGCGTCGTCAACCGTCGGGCGCGCGTTGACCTCGTTTACCGTAGCGCCGTCTCCGAAAAGCACGTCGACGCCACAGAAGTCGATACCGAGGGCGCGCGCCGCTTCCACGGCGACCTCGCGGACCTCGTCAGGCGGCCCTACGCCGCTCGGCTCTGCGCCTGCGTGGACGTTCTTCTTCCAGCCGTCTGCGACTCTCTCGACAGCACCGACGTACTCTCCGTTGACGACCATGACACGGAAGTCGCGCGCGTCTTCAACGTACTCCTGTACGACGAAGGAACGGTCTTCGACGAGCGAGGACTCGTGTACGATACCGAAGAGGTCGGCGACCCCCGTCGCCGTGTCGGTGTCGTGGACGAGTGCCGCGCCGCGTCCCGACGATGCTGAGTTGGGCTTGACCACCGCGGGCGGACCTACTGCCTCAAATGCCGCGCGCACCTCGTCGTCTGAGACGGGGTTCGAGAGGTAACGCGTTTCGGGGACAGGGACGCCGGCACGACCGAGGAGTACGACCGTCCGCGCCTTGTTTCGCGTAGTTAGAACGTCGTCGGCTTCGTTCACCCACGAGATGTTCCCGAGGGCATCGATTACGCCGCCCTCGGCGAGACGTGAAGGATAGACGAGTCCGGCGTCTGCGTCTACCGTCTCGTCGAGCGTGTACGCGCGCCCCGACGTTTCGAAGGTCACGCAGTCGATACCGTGTGGCTCTAACCCTCTCCGCATGCGTCGGTTTGACGCCTCGCCGTGGGTAAGCAGAAGCTTCACAAACTCCCGTGGTCTTCTGCCGTTATTAGTCCTGCGAGCGCCCCCACAAGGTTAATACGGGGGGACGAACGAACCTCACTTGATGGGTAAGATAGAGGTTGACCTCCCCGAGCGTCTCGAAATGCAGATAGCCCAGTTGATAGAAGAAGACGAGTATATCGATAGACAGGAAGCCGTAGAGGACCTGATATCGATAGGAATCAAGACGTTACGGACGAGCGGCAGACGAGAGGAGGAAGAGTCCTTTGAGGAGTTCGAGGACACGATGGGAGGGGACGACGAGTACGCCTTTTAGACGTACCTTTCCGACGACTTCCTGACATCTTCTAGCTTCTCTTCCGGTGCGTAGACACCGAACCGCCATTCGTCTTCGCTTACCTTCCTCAACGTGTTGACGAGGCGTGAGACGCGTTCCAGAGGTTTCTTTTCGCCGTCGACGACGACGCTTGCCTCCGTCTCAGCCATGCGAGGAGGCGTCGATACGTCGACGACGACCTCGTGAGGCTCTACGTCGGCATCCGCCGCTATCTCGCGTTCAAGCGCGCGCGGCTCCGCGTCAAGCGCGCCGTCGCTGACCTCATCGCGCGGTTTCCAGACGGCGCGTTTGTACAGGCGACGTTCTGCGAGGCGCGCACCGGTCTCGGCGGTCGCTTCGTTCTTCCGTAGGGCGACGACGAGTTCGTGGTCGTCCATACGCCGGACCCTCTCCGCCCGAACGCTGTCTTCGATTAAGCGCTCTGTCGCGCGTTTTAGCATCGCCTTAGAGATACGTGCGACGTGGTGGTTATAGACCGTCGGATGCATCAGGGCGCGGGCAAGGAGGAGAGCCTCCGCAGTCTGGACGTTCCCTTCACCCAAGACGAGTTCCTCGTCGACGAAGTCAAGTTCAAGGACGAGACGCCGGTTGTCGATAGTGCCGTAAGGGACGCCCGTATGGTGAGCGTCCCGCACGAGGTAGTCCATACGGTCGACGTCGAGTTCGCCCGAGACCAACTGCCCGTACTTCCCTTCGCCGCGGATGAGGGACGCGACCCTTTCGGGCGATAGACCGCGGTCTTCGAGTACGCGCGCGACGTTCCCTTCGAGTACGTCGTCGACCTCGTCGTGCCTCTTGCCGATGTGTTCCTCGACGATATCCTCGACGTTGTGCGAGAAAGGCGTATGTCCGACGTCGTGCAACAGCGCGGCGGCGCGCACCTCGTCGCGTTCGATGCCCGCGACGCCGAGGTTGTCGAGCGCCTGTACGGCGAGATGGTAGACGCCGAGAGAATGCTCGAAACGCGTATGGTTCGCCGACGGATAGACGAGATACGCGGTGCCTAACTGCCGTATATGGCGCAGGCGCTGCATCTCGGGGGTGTCGAGAAGCGAGAGCGCGAAGTCATCGACGCGTATATGGTCGTGTACGGCGTCCTTTATTGTCTTCATACGCTGTCTTAGTCGGCGTCGTACAAGAATATGTCCTCTACGTGACAGTCGAACTCGTCGGCGAGGTCAAATGCGAGTTCGAGCGACGGGTTGTAACGCTCCCTTTCGACGGCATTTATCGTCTGCCGTGTCACCTCCACGCGTTCCGCAAGCTCCTGCTGGCTAAGACCGCGTTCCTCGCGCAGTTCGGGAAGTCGGTTTCTCATGCTCTGTATTTGTGATAGGTATACGCTACTCCCCATGTCAGGACGAAAGCCGCCCACGCGAGAAACAGCGTCTCGACCCGTTCGCCCATCTCGTAGACTCCGGCGAACTCCGCCGCTATGAGCGTAATGAAGACGATGAATCCACCGCCTCCGAAGATGTTGAAGGCTGTACTGCTTGCTCTTTTTTCGAGTTCGTAGTAACGTTCGTCGTAGACCGTCACGGAGCTTCTCCGTACGACGAAGTCAGCGACTAAGCCGAGGACGAAGATGGCGACGAAAGCCAAGAATCCTTCGCGGGGGTAGCCGAGCGCCGTCGCCGCCATCCAGACGACTGCGGCGCTAAGGTAGATGCCGACTAGAAGACGCCCGTAGCTCTCGCCTCTGTACCTCTGCATGAGTCTGTCAATTCTTTCTGTTACCATCATGTCACCTTCTGTAGTACAGATATCCCGAGATTGCGTAGTAGAGGCTGAAGACGGCAAGGAGCATCGCACCCGCGCCGGATACGAACGGCGTCCATTCAAACTCACCGAATCCGTACAGCACCGTCAGCACAGGGAAGACGACAGCGGCACCGTACGCGAAGATGAGTAGAGTGTAGCCGCTCGCAGAGTCAAGTATCCTCTCGTCGCCCTCGTCGAATAGGGTACCCGGGTAGAGGTACGAGATACCGAACGAAGCTCCTACGAGTGCGAGGTATCCTGCTACACCAACGAACGGGTATCCTATGTTTGCGAGTACCACGAGACCCATCACTCCTGATATAACGAAGCCTACCGTTGCGTTTCTGTACAGCGTTTCGTTCGAACCGGTTGTGGTGGGGTTTACGCTCATGTCTGGTATACTTTACACGTAAAGAATACTTTACACCAATGATAAACTTTTCGGCTATACCCTAACTGAGAGACGAATAAGAACTGCTGACCCCTTCAGTACTCGCGCAGGACGTTGTACCGCTGGTCACGTAGAGCGGCAAGTTGTCCGGCGTCTTCGATGACGCTCACTATCTCGTCCTCGGTCATACGGAACTCCGCGCCTGCCTCGGCGACGACGTTCTCCTCCATCATCGTGCTTCCCATGTCGTTCGCGCCGTACGCGAGCGCCATCTGTCCTACCTTCGCGCCCTGCGTCACCCACGACGACTGCATATTCTCGAAGTTGTCGAGGACTATACGCGCCGTGGCGAGCGTACGGAGGTAGTCGGTCGCGCTCGGACCCTTCGGACCCGTCTTGCGTGCAAGCGGCGTGTCTCCAGGCTGGAAGTCCCAGCAGATGAACGCCATGAAGCCGCCCGTCTCGTCCTGTAGGTCGCGGAGACGTAGGAGATGGTCGATACGCTCGTCCCATGTCTCGACCGTGCCGTACATCATGGTCGCAGTCGTCGAGATTCCGAGGTCGTGGGCGGCGCGCATCACGCCGAGCCATTCGCGCGTTGAGACCTTGTACGGCGAGATTTCGTCGCGGACGCGGTCGGCGAGAATCTCGCCGCCTCCTCCGGGGATGGAGTCGAGACCGGCGTCACGGAGTCGGCGTAAGACCTCACGGTACGAGAGGTTCTCCTTACGCGCGAGGTCGTTTATCTCCTCGGGCGAAAAGGCGTGCATATGGATATCGAAACGGTCCTTGATGTCGCGCAACATCTCCTCGAACCATTCGAGGTCGAGGTCGGGATGGACGCCGCCCTGCATCAGTATCTGGACGCCGCCCGCATCGACCGTCTCCTGTATCTTCTCGTAGAGTTCGTCGCGTGAAAGGACGTAGCCCTCGTCGCTCCCCGGCTTACGGTAGAAGGCGCAGAACGAGCAGTAGGTGTCGCAGACGTTGGTGTAGTTGACGTTGCGGTCCTTGATGAAGGTTACAGTCTCCCCCGCACGCCGCCGTCTGAGTTCGTCCGCGGCTTCGCCTAGGCGCGTTAACGGCGCGTCCTTGAGCGCGACGCCGTCCTCACGTGTCAGACGTTCGCCCCTCAGCGCCTTGTCGAGAACGTCCTCGTAGTCGCGCTCGGTCGCCGTCGCGGTCGCTGTCTTGCTCATTCTTTCACCGTTATTTCGGGGACTCTCTCTACCTCATCTATACGTTCCGCCGCTTCATAATACTTGGTAAGTCCTCGACGGTGCGCCGGCGTAAAGTCGTGGTCGAGCATACGCAGATACTCCTTGGCTTCGTTGGTATCGAGTCCCATCCTATCCGCCATCTCCGACGCGATAACGTCGAGGCTGTCGTAGCCGACACGTTTCGACTCGTGGAGCGCCTCTGCGACCGCAAGCGCATCCTCGCGTGGAACTTCGTCACGGACCGCCCAGACGGCGTAGACCATACGTTCGCCCGTATGGTCGCGCCATTCGCGCCCGAGGTCGTAGACGTACGCGTCGAGTCCGTCGCGCTCCGCGAGAAGGGCGTTGTCGCCGATAACCAGACCAGCGTCCGCCTCTTCGAGCATCGCGCTTGCGTCGGGTTCGCGGACGACGTACTCGGGCGAGATGCCGTATCTTTCGCGTAAGAGAATCTTGAGAAGGACGACGCTCGTCGCGCTCGTTGAGGCGAGTGCAACCGTCCCGCCGTCGAGTTCTTCGGCAGGGACGGACGAAAACAGGAGTACGCTCCCGACCTCGGCGCGCGACGATACCGAGAGGTCGGGGAGGAGGTAGTAGTCTTCGGCGTTCCGCGCATACTCGATGCTCGAAATGGGCGCTATATCGAGTTCGCCGCGCGCGAGCATCCGGTTTAGCGCAGTCGGAAACCCGTCTATGAGACGCAGGTTGGCGTCGACGGAGCCCGTCTCAATTCCGTGGTAGACGGGGTCGGAGTTGACGAAGTCGATACGTCCGACGCGCGTCTCAGACACCGTAGCCTCCCGCGTCGGCGCGGTTGACGGGCGTGAATCCGGCTTCGCGCGCCGCGAGTTCGGGGTCGAACCCCTCCCCGTCCACGAAGCCGAGGTCGTTCGTGCCGTACGCCAGCGCCGTCTGCGCAAGCTTATCGCCGACCTCGGCGCGTGAGACACGGACGCCGACGACATCTAGACAGAGACGCGCCGCGGCGACAGCCTTCAGGTCCGTGAAAGCCGTCGTCCGCCCATCGGGGACGAGGCTGACGGCGCGGACCTCAGAGTCGGCGGACAGGTCGTCTACGGCGTCGAGACGCCCGAGGAGATTCCCGTCTCCGTAGACGACCGCTACGTCCACCGGCACGTCCACCTCGCGGTAGGCGTCGAATTCGTCGTCTGGTTCGCCGACGAAGACGTTAGCGTCGTCTTCGCTGACTATCCCACGGTCTCTCAGCCGGAGTTCAGCGTACCCCTCTGTTTCGTCTGGCGATGACAGCCTTCCGTAGTAGACGCGGTCGCCGGTTAGGCGGCGAGCCTTCTCGCGCGCCGCGTCTCCGAGAGCGTTTACGTCGTCGGTCTCGAGAAGGTCGCCTGCGTCTTCCGGTTTCGCCGCTGAGGCTTCCGGTTTTCTCATCGCCACATATACGTGCGCGACGCGTAAATACGCTTCCTTCGACGAATAAAGAACGCGGACGCCCGGGTCGGCTCCGTCCGGACAGGGAGGCTACCCCGGTCGCCTCCTCCGCCCCGCGACCCCACGGGCGACAGATGTCGACGGATGGGATGCTCGCTTCCGCGCCTGACCCGTTGCCCGCCGTTAAGACGTGCCGGGCGCCCCTCCGGACGCTGACACGCCACCTCTGCCCTCGTGGGACGAGGCTTCGACGTCGGCTTCCGGGACCTCCCCGCCATCGGGAGCCTTCCCGGGATTATCGCCCCCGCTAAAGACGGTTTGCGGTGGAGGTGACGCCTAACCACCCGGGCTAGTCCGCTTCTGTTGCTACGTCGGACGGACGCAAAAGGGTTGTGGAACGAAACGCCCGACAGAACCGACTCCGCCGAAATAGACAAGTGACGCGTCCGACGAATTGACGTATGAAGACGCCCGTCACGCTCCTGACCGACTTCGACGACTTCTACGTCGCGGCGATGCGCGGCGTCGTCGTATCGCACGGCGTCCCCGTCTACGATATCTACCACGAGGTGCCGCCGCAGAACGTCCGCGCCGCGGCGTTCATTCTGCGCAACGTCGCGCCGTACTTCCCCGACGGCACGGTGCATTGCGTCGTCGTTGACCCCGGTGTAGGCACCGAACGCCGGTCGCTCGTCGTTGAGGCGGGCGAACAGTACCTCGTCGGACCCGATAACGGCGTTCTCGTACCGGCGGCGCGCGAACTCGACGACGACCCAACGTTCTACGACGCGCCGTACGACGACCCCGAGTCGCACACCTTCCACGGACGCGACGTGTTCGCTCCGCAGGCGGCGCGTGTGGCGACGGAGGGTATCCGGTCGGTTGCCGGCGCACCCGTCGAACCCATCGAACTCGACGTAGGCGCGCCCGCGTTCGACGGCGAGGCGCGCGCCGAGGTTGTCTACGTCGACCGTTTCGGAAACGCCGTCACGAACCTTGACGGCGACGAGGTCGTCCGGCGCGTCGGTTACGGCGGCGAGGTCGTGGTTGACGGACGCATCCTGCCTTTCGAACGGACGTACGCGGCGGTTGACCGCGGCGAAACCCTCGCTCTCGTCGGAAGCCACGGGGGGTTCGAGATTGCGGCGCGGGAGGCGAGCGGCGCGGACGCCCTCGGCGTCTCGGCGGGCGACGAGATTACCGTGGAGACGAAAGAGGGATAAGAAAGACGCGCTAACCACGCGACATGATAGTAGCCGGTTCGGAGTCGCAGGTTCTTGCGGCACGCGTCGCACGCGAAACGGGGCGCGAACTCGCACGCGTCGAGTACGAACGTTTCCCTGACGGCGAGCGCCTCGTCCGCGTCCCAGGCGTCGAAGGCGAGGAGGTCGCTGTCGTCGCAAGCACGCCGACAGATGCCTCGTACGTCGAACTACTCCAGATACTCGACGCCTGCGCCGACGCGTCACGTATCGACCTCTTCGTTCCCTACATGGGTTATTCGCGGCAGGACAAGCAGTTCGGCGATGGTGAAGCAGTGTCGGCGCGCGCCCTCGCATCGGCGGTGCCGCCGGTCGAGTCGGTGACGACGGTCAACCTCCACGAAGACGACGTTCTCGACTGGTTCGACGCCGAGACGGCGGACCTCGATGCCGCACCACTCCTTGCTGACTCTCTGGATGTTGCCTCGCCACTCGTCGTAGCCCCTGACGAAAGCGCCTTTCCGCTCGCCGAAACCGTCGCGGACCGTCTCGGCGGCGACGCCGACTACCTCGTCAAGGAACGCGTTTCGGGCGACGAGGTACGTATCGAAACGCGCGAACTCGGTGCAGAAAGCCGCGATGTCGTCCTCGTTGACGATATGGTGGCGACCGGAGGGACGATGAGCGAGGCGATAGAGGTTCTTGGAGGAAACGGCGCGCGTTCCGTGCGCGTTGCCTGCGTCCATCCCGTCCTCGCGCGTAACGCCGTCCTCCGTCTCTACTCGGCGGGCGTCGAACGCGTCGTTGCGACCGACACGCTCGAAACAGCGGTCAGTGACGCGTCGGTTGCGTCCCTAATCGCGCGTCACCTCTGAACCGTCGGAGGTATACCGGCGCGGTCCCTCGGCTTCCGTATGATAGAGGTTGAGGTCAAGGTACGTGCCCCGCATGACACCGTCAAGGAACGTCTCGAACAACTCGGCGCGGAACGTATCGCCGACAAGACGCAGGAAGACACCTACTTCGCCGCGCCACACCGCGACTTCGCCGAGACGGACGAGGCGTTACGCGTCCGTCGCCAGAACGGTGAGGCGCGCATCACCTACAAGGGACCTAAGATGGACGGCGAGACCAAGACGCGCGAAGAACACGAAACCGAGGTCGGCGACGCCGAGGCGGCGCGCGCAGTCTTCGAGTCGCTCGGCTTCGAGGAGTTCGGGACCGTTTCGAAGGACCGTCGTGTCTACTCGCTCGACGACGGAACGACTGTCACCCTTGACTCTGTCGAAGGACTCGGCAACTTCGTTGAGGTCGAGCGTGAAGCCGAGGCGGCTAATGACGTTGACGAGCCGCGCACCCTTGTCCTCGAAACGCTCGAAAGGCTCGGACTCGACGCCGACGACGGCATACGCGAGTCCTACCTCGAACTTCTGTACGGATAACGCCCACAGCTTTATCTTTCGCGCTCCCGTCGTTCCCGTATGACGGTAGCAATCGTCGGCGGCGGACCTGCCGGACTCTCTGCCGCCCTGTTCACGGCGAAGAACGGTCTCGAAACCGTCGTTTTCGACACCGACGGGACGTGGATGCACAAGGCACACCTGTTCAACTATCCGGGAATAGGCTCGGTCGACGGCTCCGACTACATGGAGATACTCCGGAGTCAGGTCGACAGCTTCGGCGTCGAGAGGCGTGAGGAAGAGGTAACTGACGTTTCGGCTGACGGTGACGGCTTCGCCGTCTCGGCTGACGACGACTACGACGCTGACTACCTCGTTCTTGCCACGGGCGCTAACCGCGACCTCGCCGAGTCACTCGGGTGTGGCTTCGACGACGAAGGCACGGTAGAGGTGGACGTTTCGATGGAGACCACGGTTGAAGACGCGTATGCGACGGGTGCGATGGTCCGTGCCGAGGAGTGGCAGGCGGTAATTTCGGCAGGTGACGGAGCCGCGGCGGCGTTGAATATACTTACCAAGGAGAAGGGCGAACACTTCCACGACTTCGACGTGCCTGACGACGCCGACGCCGTCTTCGGCGGCATGGTCGACTGACCGTGGGCGTACCGCTCGCAGAGGGTGGCGGACGCTGGGTCGTCGTCGCTCTCGCGGTACCGGCTCTTGCACTCCTCCACTCGCCCGTAGCCGCCGCCGTAGCTCTCGCGGTGCCGGCTCTCGTCGCCGCCTTCTTCCGTGACCCCGACCGCGAACCCGACGGCGATGGAGTCGTTTCGCCCGCCGACGGACGTGTCTCCGTACTGCGCGAGGAGGACGGGCGTCTACGCGTCGGCGTCTTCATGAATCTCCACAACGTCCACGTCAACCGCGCGCCCGTAACCGGAGAGGTCGGCGGAGTCGTACACCACGGCGGCGCGCACCGTCCTGCCTTCTCAAAGGACAGCGACAGAAACGAACGTGTCGAGACGACGGTGGGGGAGTTCGAGGTCGTCCAGATAGCGGGTGCGTTCGCGCGGCGTATAACGACATATGTCGATGAGGGCGACAAGGTCGAGCGCGGCGACCGTATCGGGCTAATCGCATTCGGTTCGCGCGCCGACGTTATCTTCCCCGAGACGTACACACGCGCCGACCTCCGAGTCGAAAAGGGCGACCGTGTCCGGGCGGGCGAGACCGTTCTCGCTCCGTGCAAGACCGAACAGTAAGCTTTTGTCCGTCAACACCGTAGACGGTTCCGATGGAAGGACTGACGGAACTCCTATGGCTCTCGATAGGGCTGTTTCTCCTCGGCGTTCTGTTTGAGGACCGCGCCCGCCATCTCTCTGCCGCGGGCTGGCTCGCCTTCGGCACATTCTGGACGTCACGTATCTCCGTCTACCTCGCCGAGAACAGCGCAATAAAGACGTTTCTCGCAGTCGTAGCGCTTCCCGTCTCGGCGTACGTAGCCTACCAGATAGTTGCCGAGGAACGCGACGCCCTCCTCAAGCTTAGTCAGGCGGTCGCCGCGATGGGTCTCATCTACATACCGTTCTACTCTGTCGGCTGGCTAAACGCCGCACTCATCGAACATACTGCGGCTCAGACCGACCGTGCCCTGTCAGTTCTCGGTGTCAACGCCGAACTCGTTGAACGCGATGGGATGGACCGGCTGTTTATCGTCACGAACCCCGCGACAGGCGAGGAGTACCGTACGTATATCATACTCGCCTGTACGGGAATCGGAAGCATGGCTATGTTCGCCGGTCTCATCTCGGTGATACGCGCCCCTCTCCGCCGTAAGGCGCTCGCGTTCGCCGTCTCGATTCCGGTTATCTACGCCCTCAACCTCGTCCGTAACGTCTTCATAGCGACCGCGTTCGGTCACCAGTGGTTCCCGTACGGCGAAAGCTACATCGTCGAGATGACGGGTACGTACGAGGGATACGCGAGCTTCTTCTGGGCGGACAAGGTTATCTCGCAGGGGCTGAGCGTCGTGGTTCTCGTCGCCATACTGCTCGCAGTTATGCGTTTCCTCCCTGAGGTAACCGAGCTTCTCGACGAGGTTCTTGACCTTCTTGGGATTGACAAGAAGCCTGCATGACCGATAGCTTCGAGGAACTCGGCTTCGGTGCGCGCGCCGTATATCTGCCCGAGAGCGACACCGCCGCCGTCAGTGACCTACACGTCGGACTTGCCGATGCCGTGAGACGACAGGGCGCGTCTATCCCCGTCGATGAACGTACCGCGCTTGAGGAGGGGGTCCGTGACGTACTGTCTCGTTTCGACCCCTCGACACTCGTCTTTAACGGCGACGTACAGCATTCATTCGGCGGAATAGGCGACGCGGGCGATACGGTACGGCGTCTGAAACGCGTCGCGGAGGCGTGGGGGGCGGAAACGGTCTTCGTCGAAGGCAACCACGACACCGACCTCGACGCTGTCGTGGAGACGACGACGGTGTACGACGAGGGCGACGCCGTCTTCGTCCACGGCGACACGCTCCCCGCGAACCTCCCCGATGCCTCGCTCTACGTCGTCGGACACGACCATCCGACGGTCGAGATAGAGGGACAGAAGGAGCCGTGTTTCCTGTACGGACCATTCGAGGACGCCTCGGTCGCCATGACACCGGCGTTAAACCCGCTCTGTGAAGGCGTCGTCGTCAATGAGATGCGCGCTTCCGACTTCATGTCGCCTTTCGTCCGACGTTTCGACGACTTCCGCGTCGCGGTTGAGGCGGACGGCGACGTGCTCCGTTTCCCGCCCATACGTGAGTTCCGGCGTATGCTGTGACCTGACCGAAGATTGAAGACTTAACTGTTGTCGCCGTGAACCAGTTCCAAGGTGACATCCGTGGGAAAGCAGGAGACTGACGCCGACGCAAACGATGACGCTGACGCCGAGGAGCTACGCCGCCGTCTGGAGGAACGTGACGAACGTATCGAGGAACTCCAAGACGAAATCGAGGAGAAGGATGAACGTATCGACGACCTCGAATCCCGCGTCAAACGGGTGCAGGCGGACTTCCAGAACTACAAGAAA
>JAQZCZ010000093.1 GCA_028751095.1 Euryarchaeota archaeon Ods01
CGTACGTGGACGTTCGCCACCATACCGTCCTCGCCGTCTTCGCGCTCGAACTCCTTCGGTTCGCCAAGCTTGGTGACCTTGCCGACGAACTTGACCTCGTCCTTCTCGGGCGTCAGGGAGCCGATATCGTAGACACGGTCCTCTTCGAGTTCGTGCGTAACGAGCTTCGCCGCCGTCGCCTCGTCGCATAGACCGCCCATCTGTTCGACCTTTTCGTCAACGCGTTCGCGGAACTCCTCCTCGTCGATTTCGAGGTCGAGTTCGGCGTAAATCTCGGAGAGCGAGAGAGAATCATCGCCGGTATCCATGTGCGACGGCTACGGGCGGACGGGTCTTAGGTCTTAGGCTTCGTCGTCGTCCTCACGCCCGACATCGATTACGACGGTGTACGGATACGTCCAAGACTCCTCGTCCTCGCCGCGGCGACCGCGCGAGACCGACAGAGACTCCTCGACGCGGTACTCGCCCGACGGGAAGCCTACCTCGTACGTCTCGGCTTCGGTTTCGCCGGCTTCGAAATCGGTGTTGAGTCCGATTGCGTTGACGCTCAAGCCGCGGGGTCCGACGTTGACGTGTCCGTCGTCAACGTAGCTCTCGGACCAGACGAGTCTTCGCCTACGGCGGTCGTCGTTGTCGGCGTCCTCCGCGTACAAGACACCGAACGGGGCGGGCGCGCCGCTGAAGACGGTAACCGTCTCGTCGGACGTATTGTTCACCGATAGTTCGAACCGCGCGCCGTCGTCGGGGCGGTACTCGTCCCAGAGTTCGTCGATGAGCGCGTCTATCTCGTCCTCGTCGTCGGATTCGTGGGCGTCCTCGAAACGGTCTTGGTACTCCTCTAGGTCGTCCTCGTCAAGAGGTTCGTCAATCACGCCGATACGGTCGTCGGGAACGTCAACCTCCAGCTCCATGGGTATACCGGCGTAGTCGGGTTCGAGTAGTTCGGGGCGGTGCGCCTCGTCGTCAACGAAGAAGTAGGCGTCGCCAACCTCGTCCTCGAAGCCGTCGGGGAGCGTGTCGCCGCGGTACTCGTCCTCGACGGCGGTACGTACGACCTCGGCGACTTCGGCGGAAAGAGCGTCGAGGTCACGTACCTCGTCAACCTCGAAAAGCTCCTCGCGCGTGAGGCGTTCGGCGGTGAGTCGGTAAGGCTCCTCGGCTTCGTCACGCGACAGTTCGAGTTCGACGTACTCGTCGATAGCGGTCGGGTCGTCGCCCGTCGGGACGCCGAGGTAGTCGGTTTCGTCGAGGAACTCCTCAAGCTCGTCGGTGAGCGAAGGCGTCCGGTACTCGCCCGCACCCACGAAGTTTCTGCGCCCGTCGGTTTCGACGACCGAGTTAGCCATCGAGATTATCTGACGGTTGTCGGGTCCGAGGGCGCGGACGATATCGTCGGACATGCTCACGACGCGGTCATCGTTAACCTCGTCGCCGTCGATATCCGCGACCTCACCCGTAACGACGTACTCGGGCAGTCGGTGGTCAAACGCGTAGACCTCGTCGCCGTCACGTACGTACCGGACGCCTTGGACGGCGTCAAGGAGAGCGTCGTCGGGTTCGTCTACCTCGACGGTCCCCTCCTCAACCGCCTCGCGGACGTACTCCCGCACGGATTCGTCGAACTCCTCGACGGGGTCGGCGTTGTTGAGTTCGGTCGAATATGTCGATGCTGTCGTGACGACGTACTCGGGATGTTCGAGCGAAATATCGACGGTCGAGGCGGCTTCGCCGCCCGAGCCTTCGGGGTTGTCGCCTTCGTCACCTTCGTCGCCAAATGCTTCGAGGCATCCCGTCGCCGCAGGGATAGCCGCGGCTGACGCAACGAGTAGCTGTCTTCTGCGCATACCGGCGTTTAGAGCCGGGGCTGTAAACCTCTTTCTTAGGCTAAAACAGGGTTTTCAGTTAACCGAGGACGGGACGGTCATACACCGGCACCGATGGCTTCCGCCTGTTCGTGGTACCGGTTACGTATGGTGACCTCGGTCACGTTCGCCGCTTCGGCGACCTCCTTCTGCGTCCGTTTGTCGTTGCAGAGTATCGAGGCGAGGTATATCGCCGCGGCGGCGTAGCCGGTCGGCGACTTTCCGCTGAGAAGACCTTCCTCGGCGGTCTCCTCGATAATCTCGATAGCCTTCTGCTGGACCTCCTCGGACAGACCGAGTTCGGACGCGAAACGGGGCACGAACTCGGCGGGGTCGGTCGGACCGATTTCGAGTTCGAGCTGACGCGCTATGTACCGGTAGGTGCGGGCGACCTCCTGCTTCTCGACGCGCGAGACATCCGAAATCTCGTCGAGCGACCGCGGGATATTCTCCTGACGGCACGCGGCGTAGAGCGCCGACGCCGAGACGGCTTCTATCGAACGCCCCGGGAGCAGGTTCTCGTCAAGCGCGCGACGGTAAATCATCGAGGCAATTTCGCGCGTCGACTCGGGGACGTTGAGAGACGAAGCCATACGGTCGATTTCGCCGAGTGCGAACTGGAGGTTACGCTCCTTCGAACCCGACGTACGGATACGGTTCTGCCATTTGCGCAGACGTTTCATCTGGGCGCGGCGGTCCGCCGACAGCGACTGACCGAAGGCGTCCTTGTCACGCCAGTCGATATTGGTGGTCAGACCCTTGTCGTGCATCCGTTTGGTCATCGGCGCACCTACGCGCGACTTGTCATCGCGTTCGTCGGAGTCGAAGGCGCGCCACTCGGGTCCGCGGTCAACCTGGTCCTCCTCAACGACGAGACCACAGTCGTTACAGACGACCTCCGCGCGTTCGGCATCCTCTACGAGGTCCTCCGAGCCACACTCCGGACATACGAGTTCCTGTTCGTAGGTTTCTTCCTCTTCTTCCACCTCCTGTTCGTACTCTCTTACGGATTCCTTTGTCTTGGTGTTCTCTTTAACCATCACGTTTATACTTACGTAGTCCAAACATATAAAGCCTCCCCTAACTTATGGTAAGAGTTACCGTGCCATACAAGACTGCGGCACCGTCAAAGAGTTAACAACGATGTTTAAGTAAAGTAACTCAAATTAATAACATGGCAGTTGTGAGCATATCGGTCCCCGAAGAACTTCTCGAACAGATGGACGACTTCGCCGACAAACACGGCTACTCGGGTAGGAGCGAACTCCTGCGCGAGTCGGCGCGGTCGCTGATGGGGGAGTTCGAGGACTCCAACCTCGAAGGACGTGACCTCGTAGCGACCGTCACAGTTATCTTCGAGTTCGAAAACAACGATGTCGAGAGCGAAATGATAGGGATGCGCCACGACAACGAGGATATCGTCCGGAGCAACGTCCACTCGTGTATCGGCGGCGACGAGTACTGCATGGAGCTGTTCGTGGTCGAAGGCTCGCTCGACGATGTCCGCGACTTCGTCGGCTCGCTACGTTCGACCGACGGCGTCCTCTCGATAAACTACAGCGTCAACCCGATAGACGACCTGACATAGCCCCAACGGTCGCGGTTGTAGTTGGTCTCCTCGGCGGCGTCGAAGGCGTCCTCGAAACGCCGGACGAGACCTTCGCGCTGGTCGTTGGTCACGCGAGCAAGAGAGTCAGCGCGGTCGACGGAGCGTGGCACGCGGTTGAGAGCGACCTCCTTGAGCGTCTGCCGCGTCAGGGCGTCGCGCGTCTCCTCGTCGCGGACGAAGCCGAGAGGGGCTTCGGCACGGTGGACCGTACCGTGTCGCGGGTCGTGGACGTACATCACCGCAGGAAGGAGGTCGTCGCGCGGTGCGTCGAGACGCGGTGCTACGTCGAACAGCGTCTCCTCGTAGAAACGCGAGACGAACCAGTTGGTGAAGGTGAGGTCGTCGGAACCGAGAAAATGACGGAAGAATCCGGCGTCGTTCGACCAAGGAACGGGCGGACCGTCTTCGCGGAGACGGCGGACGACACGCGCGCACGACGGGTTCTTGACGTAGCCGACGACGGGTACGTCTTCGTCAAGCGCCTTCTCGTACGTCTCGAAGTAGTTGGCGACCGCCTCGTCGGTCAGGTCGCTCCTGCCGAACGAGGGGTCTACTTCGAGCCAGCGGAGTAGACCGAGCGGATAGAGAGGTCCGTCAAGGTAGACGAGGTCTTCGGCAACGTCGAACGTCTTGGCGAGATGCGCCGACTCGGAAAGGTAGAGCGCGTAGACGTGCGCCGCCTCTCGGGCGTTGTCGGTATCGCGCGGCGCTTGTACGACACGTCCGTCGGTCGTGGCATCGTCGAAAGCCGCCCAGTCGTTCTGGAAAACGACACGGTGGTCGTTCGACTGCACGGCGGTCACTATGGTTCGCTGACGGTGGAGAGGCAGGTCGCTCGGGAGCGACGCCGCGGCGGCGTGGGAGACGTCGAGGGTAAGACCGTTCGTGAACGAGCGCGGATTGAGAGTACCGGCGTCAACGCCGTGCTGGGACGCGAACTCGTCGTCAGCGAGGGCGATATCTTCAAGGGAGACGTTGCGACGGCGTAGGCGGTCGACGGGTTCGAAGACGGAACCGTCGTCGTACAACGGGTCGAGCGCGTTCCAG
>JAQZCZ010000111.1 GCA_028751095.1 Euryarchaeota archaeon Ods01
ACCGTACTGTACGACCCGTTCGAAAGCCCGACGGGCGACGTACCCGAGATGGTGGACCTAATACTCGAAAACTCCGGAGCAACGAGCCACGCGCCGCTGTCGCCTGCCGAGGGGACGACTCGTGAATGGCTCGACAACGGATGGGGCTGGGTGGAGCAGATGGAGGAGATAAACATACCGTCGCTCAGGGAGGCTCTCGGTGCCGACTGACGCGCCCGCACCCGCGGTCGAACTCGACGGCGTGACCTTTTCGTACGGCGACACGCCCGCCGTCCGCGACGTGTCACTCACGGTCGAACGCGGCGGTTTTCTCGGTCTGGTAGGTCCAAACGGGAGCGGTAAGACGACGCTCCTACGTATCATGCTCGGCTTACTCGAACCTGACGAGGGCGAGGTGTGTCTCTTTGGCGAGCGTGCGGCGTCGAACGACGCAAACGCAGGGCGCGTCGGGTATGTCTCGCAGAAGTCGTCCGACCGCGGCGGCACGATGCCTGTCACGGTCCGTGAGACGGTCACGATGGGACGTTTCTCTGAGTCAGGGCGGCGTATGGACGACGACGACCGGCACGCTGTCGCCGACGCGCTCGAACGTGTCGGTATCGCCGACCTCGCCGAAAGACGCCTGAGCGCGCTCTCAGGCGGTCAACGACAGCGCGCATATATAGCGCGTGCCCTCGCGTCGGACGCCGACCTCCTCGCGCTCGACGAACCCGCGACGGGGGTCGATGCCGAGTCGCGCGACGACTTCTACGGACTTCTCGGTGAACTCAACGACGAAGGCATGACAGTCGTCCTGATAGAACACGATATAGGAGTCGTGACCGAGTATGCTGACACGGTCGCATGCATGAACGTCGAGATGTACCACCACGGCGAGACTGCGACCTTCGACGCCGACGAGGTACTCGCAGAAGCGTACGGGGAGACAGCGACTATACTCCATCACAACCACAGCCACGGATGAAGGAACGAATATCGGACGGCGTCGGGAAGACGAAGCACGCCATGGGTGAAGGGTTCGAAAGGGCGCGCCCGTACCTGCCGTCGCGCCGCCGAACCGAGCGCGCGGGACTCGTCGCTGTCGGCGCGCTCTCCGTTGTCGTCCTCGTCTTCCTCGTCCTCGACTCCCTCCGCGGATACCCGCCGTTCGGCTTCCTCCGCGGACAGTTCCTTGTTGTCGGCGAATGGATGGACTTCTATCTCGGAACCCGAGTCTTCCAGTACGGCTTCATGTGGCGTTCGATAGCTACGGGCGTTCTTATTGGCGTCGTCGCCCCGCTTGTCGGCGCGTTCGTCGTCCACAAGGAGATGGCACTCATCGGCGAGACGTTGGCGCACACAGCCTTCGCGGGCGTCGCAGTCGGTCTACTCGCCACGGGCTTCGTCGCCGCTATTCCGACGACAGGCGGTACGCTACTACTCGCCGCTCTCGTCGTGAGTGTCGCGGGCGCGGTCGGCTTACAGTGGCTCACTGAACGCTCAAGCACCTACGGCGACGTACCTATCGCCATAGTCCTGAGTGGTAGCTTCGCGGTGGGTACGATACTCATCAGCTACGGACGCGAGCGCATGGCAGTCGCAATCGACACCGAGGACTTCCTGTTCGGGAGCGCGGCGGTCGTCACCGCCGAGGGTGCTTACATGATGGCTGTCCTCGCAGTCGGTGTCGTCGCAGTCGTCGTACATAGCTACAAGCCCCTACTGTTCGTGACGTTCGACGAACAGGCGGCTCGCGTCGCTGGATTCAACGTCCGTGGCTACAACACGCTTCTGATAGTAATGACCGCCGTCGTCGTTGTCGGAGCGATGCAGATACTCGGTGTGATACTCGTCGCCGCAATGCTCGTCGTACCTGTCGCCGCCGCGTCGCAGGTTTCGGTTAGCTTCCGCGAGACCGTCTACCTGTCGGTGCTTTTCGGACAGGTTTCGGTACTCGGCGGCTACGGCGTCGCCGTCGCGTGGAGCCTACCCCCCGGCGGCTCAATAGTTGTCGCCGCGATACTCATCTACCTCGCCGCCATACTTGTGTCGAACAGGTCGTTTGCGGCTCTGTCGGCTCACGGAAACTGAGATGGGAGAAGGAGCGAGGAGTAGCCAGACCAGCTACGCGTAGGCGAAGTTAAGGGTCTGTACGACGAAACCGATGGCGACACAGCCTGCGAGTACTGTCTTGGGGTCGATACGTATAGCGCGGTTGTCCTCGTTCTCAAAGTAGCGGACGAGTCCCGCCGAAGACATCAGA
>JAQZCZ010000127.1 GCA_028751095.1 Euryarchaeota archaeon Ods01
GCTCTGGGCGACGTTTCGATGGATATAGACGAGAACCGTGTCACCGCGGTAATCGGTCCGTCGGGCTGCGGCAAATCGACCTTCCTGCGGTGTATCAACCGTATGAACGACCGTATAGAGTCGTGTCGTGTCGAAGGGAGGGTAAGTTTCCGCGGAAAGAACGTCTACGACGACGACGTGGACCCCGTCGCACTCCGGCGGCGTGTCGGGCAGGTCTTCCAGAAGCCGAACCCGTTCCCCAAGAGCATACGTGAGAACGTGGCGTACGGTCTGAATGTACAGGGACGTGACGACCTCGATACCGACAAACGTGTCGAGAAGGCGCTCCGTGAGGCGGCGCTCTGGGACGAGGTGAAGGACCAGCTTGGCTCGTCGGGACTCGACCTTTCGGGCGGACAGCAGCAGCGTCTCTGTATCGCGCGCGCCATCGCTCCTGACCCCGAGGTGATTCTGATGGACGAACCCACGAGCGCGCTCGACCCCGTGGCGGAGTCACGTATAGAAGACTTGATAGATGACCTCGCCGAGAGCTACACCGTCGTTATAGTGACGCACAACATGCAACAGGCGGCGCGTATCAGCGACAAGACGGCGGTATTCCTCACGGGCGGCGAACTCGTTGAGTTCGACGATACGAAGAAGATATTCGAGAACCCCGACGACGACCGCGTCGAGGACTACATCACAGGAAAGTTCGGATAATGCCACGGAAGGACTACCAAGACCGGCTCGAAGGTCTGCGCGCCGACGTTCTCGGGATGAGCGATACGGTCCTCGAACGTTACCGCGCGTCCCTCACCGCGCTCAAAGACGCCGACGAGGAACTCGCATGGGAGGTAATCGACGGAGACGCCGAGGTCAACGAGGTCTACCTCGACATAGAGCAGGAGTGCGTTGACCTCATTGCGCTCCAACAGCCCGTCGCGGGCGACCTGCGTCTTATCGCGGCGTCGTTCAAGATTATCACCGACCTTGAGCGTATAGCCGACCTTGCGACGAACTTGGGCGACTACACGCTCGACGCCGAGCGCTTGCGGTTTCCCGAGGTCGATGTGCAGGAACTCGGAGCCTTCGCCGCCGATATGGTTGAGGAGTCGATGCGCGCCTACGAGAACGAGGACGCCGCGCTCTGCCACGCGGTCGCCGAAAGCGACGACGAACTCGACGCGCTCTGTGAGGACGCCAGCCGCCGTATCGTGCGCGGTCTGATGGACGCCCGTTCCGACGAGGGGGGAGAGGATGTGGTACGCGACGCCATGCGTCTACTCCTCACCGTTCGTGACCTCGAACGTGTCGGAGACCACGCCGTTAATATCGCGGCGAGGACGCTGTACATGGTAGAGAACGACGACGAACTCATATGGTGAGCGA
>JAQZCZ010000059.1 GCA_028751095.1 Euryarchaeota archaeon Ods01
AGAAACGTCTGTCATCGTCGCCTTTCGGCGCTCATTCGCAATTATGTCTTCGTTACGAGGACATATTAACCTGTTGTTATCTACCGCAAGACAGATGTAGTATTCGAAGAAATACGGTAGCAAAGGTGCTAAATGTCCGTCGATAACCCAACTAAGCGGACGTACGGTTAGATAGTCTGCGAAAAACGAAACACCGCCTACGGGATTCACCGTGAAAACGTCTCGCCCTCGCCGACACGTTCCGGTCTATCGCCCCGAGCCTGCGACCGTATGAACAGGGCGACGACTCCGCCCGCCGCGGCTATGAGGGCGAGAACCCCGTACATCGACTGGACGCCAACTGCGTCGACGAGCCTGCCCGCGACAAGCTGTCCGGCTCCTGCTCCGACACCGAACGTAGCCGACCAGAGGAAGGTCTGTGCCGTCGACGAGAGTGTATCAGGAGAGAGCGAGTGTGCGAGGTTGACGGCGGCGAGATAGAACGCGGCGAACGAGACGCCCGTGACGAGATGAGAGGCGACGACAAGGGTGGGCGAATCGACGGCGAAGTAGACGGCGTACTTTGCGGCGTAGGCGAACGCGCCGAGGACGAGGAGGTACTTGTAACGCGCCGTGAGACGGAGGAGGTAGACGAAAGCCGCCGCCTCGACGAGGGTCAAAACGAACCATCCGACGCCGGTCGCGGCATCGGTTCCGTCAATAGCACGGATGTAGACGGAGAAGAAGTCGTTACCCGACAGAAGTGTCATACCGACGAGGAACGCCGACGCGAAAAGAAGGACGAAGTCGCGGTCGGTGATGAGACTTAGGGCATCACGTCCGACCACGCCCATCGGGTTCGATTCACGCGACGGTATCCCCCAAGCAACGAACAGTAGGGCGACCATGCCGAGCGAGTAGACGTAGAAGATGAGTCCGCTCCCGAGTTCGGCGATAAGGAAGCCGTATCCGAGGCTACCGAGACCGAACGCGATACTCCCGAATGCGCGCGAACGTCCGTAGGATACGCCGGTCGAAAGGACGAGCGAGTCGGTGATAGGCGTAATCGGCGCGTGGAAGACGGCGTAGATGAAGGTGCCTACGAGTATGACGAAGAAGGTCGCCTCGAAACGGGGTCCGGCGGGGTAGGCGAGTACGGCGACGCCCGTGACGGCGGCGCAGACGAGGAGTATCTCACGCTGCGCGCCCTTCCAGTCGGTCACGAAGCCCCAAAAGGGCTGGGCGGCGGTTGCAGCAACCGTGATGAGGGCGCCTATTACGCCCATCTCAAAGCCGCCCATTCCGATATCCTCAAGGAAGACGTTACGGAACGTGCCGAACCCGCTAAGGGCGGCGAAGTAGGAGAAGTAGATAAGCCTGAAACGCGTCTTGTTGTCCACGCGTCGAACTGTCGCGGGGGCGTCTTTGAGGTTGCGGTACACCGGTGTTATTATACGTCGCGCGGCGCACCTGTCGCGCATGCAGTACCGACAGTTTCAGGGAGGACGCGAGTACCTCCTACGTCTCGAAAACGGACGTGACTGGCGCGGTCAGATAGAAGAACTCGCCGATGAAGAAGAGATAGACGCGGCGTGGTTCAACGGGATGGGGGCGTCGAAGGACGCGACCCTCTGGTTCTACGACCAGGACACGAAGGAGTATCTGCCAGTCGAGTTCGACGAACCGTTCGAGGTAGCGATGGCGGTAGGTAATATCTCGTTCCTTGACGGCGAGAGGTTCGCTCACACGCACGTCCTCCTGACGCGCGAGGACGGAAGTACTGTCGGCGGACATCTCGACAGCGCGACGGCGTTCGCGGGCGAGGTGTATCTGCGCGAACTCGAAGGACGCGTCGAACGCGAACACGACCCCGAGGTCACCGACCTAGACCTCTGGTCCGACGACAGTCTGAGTAGATAGCTAATCGAATGAGGACGGAAGGGGGCGCGCTTCGTCGGCGAGTCGTTGGGCGCTTCCTTCGGCGCGTTCACGTAGGTCGTAGACGCCGTGGTAGTCGTCGGGTTCACGTTCCCTGCGCGACGCCACCCCGACGACCTTCGAGATTCCGCCGTACTCAGCCGAAACGAGGTCGGTTACGAGCGACGGCATTCCGGCGCGGTCTGAGAGTTCCTTCGCCGCCGAACGTCCGGCGTAGACGGTGCGCTCGTCGAGGTCAACGAGGAACATCGCAAACGGCTTCTCACCAAACTGGTCTTCAAGGAAACGTTGCGCCGTCTCGTCCTCCCACGAAATCGGTCGGACGTTCCCGAGACGACGTAACGCCTTCGCCCCCGCCGAGCAGTAGAAGCAGTCACCGTCGTAAATCAGGACTGACGCCATAGCTACCGTACGTCTCGGAGGGTTAAATCACCGGCGGTCGTCACCGTTAATACCTGACCGCGTCACATTAGAGATATGAGGACGAGACGTACCGGACTCGAGGAGAATGCGGAGAAGGAGGGCGCTACTAGATGAGAATACGGCGTATCGGCAAACTATCCCCCGAGGAGCGCGCCGAGATAACCGACAGGTCGTCGTCCGCTGACGTGCGCGACGATGTCCGTCCGATAATGGAGCGGGTGCGCGACGGGGGCGACGACGCGTTACGCCGTTTCACGGAGGAGTTCGACGGCGTCGAGATTGACGAGATACGTGTCTCCGACGACCGTATCGAGGAGGCACGCGAGACGTGTGACGAAGACGTTCTCAGCGCTGTCGAAGAAGCGGCATCGCGTATACGAGACTTTCACGAGAGGCAGGTACGTGACGACTGGAGCGTGAGCGAAGACGGCGTCGAGGTTGGACGCCGTTTCGTCCCTCTCGCGTCCGCAGGCGCGTACGTCCCCGGAGGCGGAGCGGCGTATCCCTCGACAGCGCTCATGACCGTCGTTCCGGCGCGTGTCGCAGGCGTCGAACGCGTCGTTGCTTGTACACCGCCGCCCGTCCCCGACGCTACGCTCGCCGCGCTCGACGTTGCCGGAGCGGACGCCGTCTACCGCGTCGGAGGGGCGCAGGCGGTTGCCGCGCTCGGCTACGGAACCGAGACGGTCGATGGGTGCGACGCAGTCGTGGGTCCGGGAAACGTCTACGTCACCGAGGCAAAGAGGCAGGTACGTGACGACGACGCGGCGCGTATTGAGTTTCCGGCGGGACCCAGCGAGATACTCGTGGTTGCCGACGGGACGGCGGACGCCGGTAACGTCGCCGCGGATATGGTGGCGCAGATGGAGCACGACGCCGACGCAAGCGCCGTGCTGACCGCGACCGACGAGGGCTTGGCGGAAGAGGTTGCCGACGAGGTCGGAAGACGGACGCGCGAATCCGAACGCCGCGAGACTATCGAAGCGGCGCGGTGCGACCTCCTCGTCGGCGACCTCGACGACTGCGTGGAGTTCGCCAACGAGTACGCGCCCGAACACCTGACCATCGTCACCCGCGACGACGACGCCGTACTCGGACGTATCCGTAACGCGGGTTCGGTCTTCCTCGGCACACATACACCCGTCGCGGCGGGCGACTACGCGACCGGCACGAACCACGTCCTTCCGACGGAGGGCGGTGCGCGTCTCCACGGAGGCTTGAGCGTTGACGACTTCGTGAGGACGACGACGTATCAGCGCCTCGACCGCGAAGGCGTCGGGACCCTCGCAGAAACGGTGACGACGCTCGCACGCGCCGAGGGACTCGTCGAACATGCGCGGTCGGTTGAGGAACGTCTGGAACCGGAAGATTAGAGGGGCGAGAGCGACGCGTAGAGGTATGGAACGAAGCTACGCCGACGAACTCGAACCCGGTGACGCCGTTCTGGTCAAGGGCTGGGTACACGAGGTACGTGACCTCGGAGGTATCGCGTTCGTAATCCTCCGTGATACCTCAGGCAAGGTACAGGTCAAGTTAGACGACTCGGTAGACGACGAACTCGTCGAACTCGGAACGTCGCTTTCGCGCGAGAGCGTTATCGCCGTTGAGGGTGCGGTCGAAGAGGAAGAGCGCGCTCCGACGGGCGTCGAGATAGTGCCGTCGTCCATCGAGGTTCTGAACGAGGCGGAACCCGAACTCCCTCTCGACCCGTCGGGCAAGGTCGATGCCGAACTCCCGACGCGTCTCGACAACAGGACGCTTGACCTCCGTAAGGAAGACGTGAAGGCTATCTTCGAGATACGCGGAGAGGTACAGGACGCGCTACGCGAGAAGTTCCGTTCTCTCGACGCTACGGAGATTAACACGCCTAAAATCGTCGCCACGGCAACCGAGGGTGGAACCGACCTCTTCCCCATCTCGTACTTCGAGCGCGAGGCGTTCATGAACCAGTCTCCGCAGTTATTCAAGCAGATGATGGTTGGAAGCGGTCTCGAACGTGTCTTCGAAATCGGACCCATCTTCCGCGCCGAGGAACACAACACGCCGCGGCATCTCAACGAGGCGACGAGCATAGACTTCGAGAGCGCATTCATCGACGACGACGAGGCGATGCATCTCTGTCAGGAGGTCACTGTCGCCGCCTACGAACGCGTCCACGAGGAGTGTCAGGAAGAGCTAGACGCGCTCGGGGTTGACCTCGAAGTTCCCGAGACTCCTTTCGAGTACCTGACCTACGACGAGGCGATAGAGCTTGCGAACGCCGAAGGTCTCGAACACGAACTCGAATGGGGCGACGACCTGACGACAGAGGCGGAGCAGGCGCTCGGCGACGCAATCGGCGAGCATTACTTCGTCACCGACTGGCCCGCGGACACCAAGCCTTTCTACGTCATGAAGGGCGACGAGACGGCGCGCGCCTACGACATGATGCATCCCCGTATGGAGCTGATGAGCGGCGGACAGCGCGAACACCGCGTTGACCGTCTCCGTGACGAAATCGCGGCGCAGGGTCTCGAACCCGAGGAGTTCGAGTACTACCTCCGCGCCTTCCGTTACGGAATGCCACCACACGCGGGCTGGGGGCTGGGTCTCGAACGTCTCCTCGTGACGATGCTCGAAATCGACAACGTCCGCGAGGTCGTCCTGTTCCCGCGTGACCGTCAGCGTCTGGCACCCTGAATGACACGAGCTTTCGCACCCGGGCATATCACGGGGTTCTTCGCCGCCGTCGAACGCGACGACGCCCTCGACACGGGTTCGAGGGGCGCAGGTATCGTTGTCGAAGACGGGGTGACGGTCGATGTGAGCGACGCCGACGAGACGACCGTGACGCTCGACGGCGAGCAGGTCGAGTTCGAGGCGGTCGAACGCGTACTCGGCATGTGCGAGGTGACGGCGTCGGTCGAGATAGACGCCGACGTTCCCGTCGGATGCGGCTTCGGCGTCAGCGGGGCGGCGGCTCTCGCAACGGCGTTCGCGGTCAACGAGGAGTTCTCGCTGGGACAGGAAAGCGACCAGATGGTAGCCGCCGCCCATGTTGCCGACGTTCTCGCCGGAACGGGGCTTGGCGATGTCGTTCCGCAGGGTCTCGGGGGCGTCGTAACGCGTATCGAGCCGGGTGCGCCCGATATAGGACTCTTCGGCGAGATAGAGGTCGAAGACCCGCGCGTCGGCTACACCGTTCACGGAAGCCTCGACACCGCCGACGTTCTCGATGACGACGAGGCGATAGAACGCGTCAACAAGGCGGGCGAGTCGGCACTCGACGGACTGCTCAAAGACCCTAGCGTGGGCAAGCTCGTCGACCTGTCGTGGGAGTTCGCGCTCGAATCCGGACTGACAACCGAGACGGTGGAGAAGACGGTCGGTGATGTGCGCTCTGCGGGCGGAAAGGCAAGCATGGCGATGCTAGGCGAGACGGCTTTCGGCGTCGCCGCCGGTGAAGACAAGGCTCTTGAGGAGTTCGACGAGGTTACCAAAGTCTGTAACGAAGGAGCGCGGGTTCTGTAACCTAGTCGTCCATACCAAACAGACTCTCAGCAGCCCTGACCATCTCTTTCTCGTCCCCTTCCGACTCCTCAATGGCTTTCTGAATACGTTCGGTGGGCGGCTCTAACAGACGTTCAACGATGGAGTCAGCCGTACTGCGTAGTATACGTTCTTCCTCGGGAGACAGGTCAAGACGCCGTAGGGCGTAATCGACCTCTTCCTCCTTCGTTTCGTTAGCTTCCTGACGGAGCCTCTCTACGAGTTCGGCTACCTCGGCTTCATCGGACCGTGTCTGTAACATGAGAAGGCGCTGTAAGGTACGGGAGTAGAACGTATGACGGTTTCTCTAAATTATTTAGATACTCGCAGATTACTCGGGGTTGGTTTAGGGAGACGGAGAGACGAGAAGTCGGCTCTGCTGTCACCGTCCGGCGACAGATTTTGTCCTCTGGGTCTGGTCTATCCGGATTCCCCGACAGCGGCGTACCTGTCGCCGCCCTCCTTCTCCTCTTCCTCTTTTTTCTCTTTAATCTTCTTTAGCCGGAATATCTCCTCGCGCTCCATCTCCTCCAGACGCAACTCAATAAACTCCTGCGCATCCTTGAGTTCGGGGATTAGCTTGAACTCAAGCGCGTTGACGCGGCGCTTGGTCTTCTCGATTTCCTCAAGCATCTTCTTCATCGCTGTCTCTATCTCGGCGGCGAGTATGATGGTTTCGAGTAGCTCCTCGTACGCCTCTGCCGCCTCGTCGATACGGGCGCTCGTGTCGAGGAGGCTGTATCCGCGTTCGCCAACGTCCTTACGGACCTTACTCCCCTCTATCTGAGGGACGACGACGCCCATAATATTCTTGGATTCAAGGGTGATACGCGGCGTTTCGGCGCGCGAAGCCGCGGCGCCGCGTACCGCGACATCTCCGTCGAGCGCACGCGCAGTGTTTATCTTCTTCTGGGCGCGTTCGTAGTCATCCTCAAGATTGTCACGGACATCCTGCGACTCTTCGAGTATCTCCATGAACTCCATGATGAGACCGTCGCGTTTCTTCTCAAGCGTCTCATGACCCTGCTCCGACAGCTCTATCCGCTCCTTGATTTCCATCAGGTCCTTCCGTGTCGGCTTTACCTCGTCTTCTATCGCCATTCTATCTCACCGTTATGCAGTCGCCTCGGCTTCTTCGGCTTCTTCTTCGACGTAGTACTTCTCGACGAACTCGTCGTCTATACGTTTGAGTTCGCTCTTGGGGAGTGTCGAAAGCAGGTCCCACGAGATGTCGAGCGTCTCTTCAAGCGACCGGTTGGTCGTCCAGCCTTGGTCGATAAGCTCTTCCTCGAAGTCGTCCGCGAAGTCGAGGAACCGGTTGTCGCGTTCGCTGAGCGCCTCGCGTCCGACGATATTCACGAGGTCGCGGAGGTCGTTACCCTCGGCGTACGCGGCGTAAAGCTGGTTGGCTACGTCTCCGTGGTCCTCGCGCGTGTATCCCTCTCCGATACCGTCGTCCATCAGGCGCGAAAGCGACGGGAGGACGTTGACCGGCGGTTCGCGTCCTTCGCTTTCGAGGCGGCGGTCGATGTATATCTGACCCTCAGTGATGTAGCCGGTCAGGTCGGGAATCGGATGCGTGTCGTCGTCGCCCGGCATCGTCAGTATCGGTATCTGAGTAACCGAACCCTCCTTGCCTTCGATACGTCCCGCGCGCTCGTACAGGTTGGCGAGGTCGGTGTACATGTAGCCCGGGTATCCGCGGCGTCCGGGTACCTCCTCACGTGCCGCGCCGATTTCACGGAGCGCCTCACAGTAGTTGGTCATGTCCGTGAGTATGACGAGGACGTGGTAGTCCTTCTCGTAGGCGAGGTACTCGGCGGTCGTGAGCGCCATACGTGGCGTGACGATACGTTCGACCGCCGGGTCGTCGGCGAGGTTCTGGAAGACGACCGACCGTTCGAGAGCGCCGGTGCGTTCGAACTCCTCAAGGAACTCGTTCGCCTCCTCCTGCGTGATACCCATCGCGCCGAAGATGACGGCGAACTCCTCGTCTTCGTCTCCTTCACCCGCTCCGATATCGTCGCGCACATCCGCCTGTCGCGCAATCTGGAGAGCGAGTTCGTTGTGGGGCAGTCCGCTACCCGAGAAGATGGGGAGCTTCTGACCGCGGACGAGCGTGTTCATGCCGTCGATAGCGCTCACGCCCGTCTGTATAAACTCGTCGGGGTACTCGCGGGCGTGCGGGTTTATCGCCGAACCGATTATATCGCGGCGCTCATCGGGAACGATATCTGCGCCGCCGTCGATGGGTTCGCCGCGTCCCGAAAGGACGCGTCCGAGAAGGTCCTCGGTCACGGGCATCTTCATCGTCTCTCCGAGGAAACGGACGCTCGAACTGCGGTCAAGTTCGTCGGTTCCCTCAAAGACCTGTAGGCTGACGATATCCTCGCCCGATTCGAGGACCTGTCCGCGCTTCGTCGAGCCGTCGGAGAGCTTTATTTCGACGATTTCGTCGTATCCGACGGGTTCGTCGACCTCTACGAAGACGAGCGGTCCGCTTATCTCCTGTATGGTTTTGTATTCCTTCATGGTTCACCTCAGACTAACTCGCTGAAGTCCTCCTCAAGTCCTTCGTCTATCTCCTCCGCGAGCGGTTCCCAGTCGTCCTCTGTCGGTATGTCAAAGAGACGCGGCGCGGAGTCAACGTTCTGTATCTCGTCGACGGGTACGCCCGCGTCGAGCGCGTCGAATGCGAGGTCGTTGAACTTCCGTATCAGACGCAGGAGTTCGTACTGCTTGTCGAGCGAGCAGTACGTATCGATATCGTGGAATGCGTCCTGCTGGAGGAAGACCTCACGTATGTAACGCGCGACCTCAAGCGTCAACTGCTGGTCCTCGGGGAGTGCGTCCTTACCGACTAGCTGGACGACCTCCTGTAGCTCGTTCTCCTCGTCGAGAACGCCGACAGCCCACTGGCGCGTCTCCGCCCATTCGTCGTTGACCTCGTCGGCGAAGTAGTCGTCTAGCTGGCTCTTGTAGAGCGAGTACGAGTCGTTCCAGTTTATCGCGGGGAAATGGCGACGTTCGGCAAGGTCGGCGTCAAGTGCCCAGAACGTCTTGACGATACGGAGCGTGTTCTGCGTAACCGGCTCGGAGAAGTCGCCGCCGGGCGGCGAGACAGCGCCGATGACGCTGATGGAGCCGTCCTCACCGCCAAGGGTTTCGACACGTCCGCCGCGCTCGTAGAACTCGGCGAGCGCCGCGGCGAGGTACGCGGGATAGCCCTCCTCGCCAGGCATCTCTTCGAGACGCGACGAGATTTCACGCATCGCCTCCGCCCATCGGCTCGTCGAGTCCGCCATCAGCGCGACGTCGTATCCCATGTCGCGGTAGTACTCGGCGAGCGTGATTCCCGTGTAGATACACGACTCGCGCGCCGCGACAGGCATGTTCGATGTGTTGGCGATGAGCGACGTACGCGACATCAGCGGCTTGCCCGTCTTAGGGTCTTCGAGTTCGGGGAAGTCATCGATGACCTCCGTCATCTCGTTGCCGCGTTCGCCACATCCGACGTAGACGACGATATCGGCGTCGGACCATTTCGCCAGTTGGTGCTGTGTGACCGTCTTACCGCTTCCGAACGGTCCCGGAATAGCGGCGGTACCGCCCTTGGCTATGGGGAACAGCGTGTCGAGGATACGCTGTCCTGTCACGAGCGGCGTCCGCGGCGTCTGCTTACGTTCGACAGGACGCGCCTTACGGACGGGCCACTCCTGAAGCATCGTGATTTCGGTCCCGTCCTCAAGGATGACGACGGGGTCCTCGACGGTGAACTTACCGTCCTTAGCCTCGGCGACCTCGCCGCCCTCTCCAGGCGGAACCATGACCTTGTGGTCGATGCTCTCCGTCTCGGGAACGGTACCGATGATATCGCCCTCGCTGACATCGTCGCCTTCCTCAACGGTCGGCGTGAAGTCCCATTTCTTTTCGAGGTCGATACCTGGAGCGTCAACGCCGCGGTCGAGGAAGTCGCCCATCTCCTCTTCGAGTATGTCGAGAGGGCGCTGGACCCCGTCGTAGATGGAGTCGAGTATTCCCGGTCCGAGTTCGACGCTAAGCGGGGAACCGGTCGTGACGACGGGTTCGCCTGGCGATATTCCGCTCGTCTCCTCGTAGACCTGTATGGTCGTTACGTCTCCTTCGATTTCGATAACCTCGCCCATCAGTCCTTCGTCGCCTACACGTACCACGTCGTTCATGCGGGCGTCGAGTCCCTTCGACTCGACGACGGGACCGCTCACGTTCGTGATACGTCCTCCGTCTTCCGTGTCTGGTGTTTCTGCCTTGCTCATTGTTTACTCCATGAGGTCGATTCCTATAGCTCGTTTTATCTTCTCGCGTAGCTGTCCTTCGCCTTCTCCACCGAGGGTAACGACAACCGGCTCGACGCTCGTCTCGGCTTCCTCGCGCACCTCGCGCGATAGATAGTCGAGGTCATCTTGGTGCATGACGACGATTCCGATTTCGTCACGTCCGAGAACATCCTCGACGGCGTCGTCTAGCTCGTTCTCCTTGTTCTCGTCACGGACCTCGCGGAACTCGTCAACTCCTGCGAGACGGAAGCCCGTCGTGAAGCTCGGCGCTCCGACGACGGCTATACGTTTGCTCATATCACGACCTCCTCCTCGATTTCTTCCACCGAGAGTCCGGCTTCCTTGCCCCGCGCTATACCGCGTATGTTGTTGACCTCGCGCTCCTTCGATAGTATGTACGAGATGACGGGTGCGACCGAATTGGGGTAACGGTTGGTCATGCTACCCGCAAACTCCACCAGAAGCCTGTCGAGCGCTCTGTCGAACTCTACGAGGCTGTCCGTCTCTTCGAGAGCGTCTATCGCCCCTTCGAGCCTGTCGCCGTACTCCGACTCACGGAGCGCGTTG
>JAQZCZ010000047.1 GCA_028751095.1 Euryarchaeota archaeon Ods01
ACGGGGACGGACGAACCGCGGCGCGGCGGTTTCGGCTGGAACCTTCGTCGCCAGAGGAATGTCGCCGGCATGCTCACGTATCTTGTCGTGGAGGAGTTCGAGGAAACGGTTCCTGCGCGCCTGCGACCCTCCGAACTCGTCGTCGCGGCGGTTGTAGAAAGGCGACAGGAACTGCTGGACGATACCCATGTTCGCCGCTGAAACGTGTATCCCGTCGTACCCCGCGTCAACGGCGTATCCGGCGCACCGCCCGAACTTCTCCGCGAGCGCGTAGACATCGTCGGTTGAGAGTACGTCAACGTCGAAATCGACGAATCCCGACGCATCGGCGGCGCGGAGCAACGGATGGAGCGGCGAGGGCGCTATCTGACGGACGTCCGGATGCTCCTCGCGGTACTCGGCGTGCCATATTTCCATTGAGCGCAGACCGCCGTGTTCCAACTGCATGAAGATACGTGAACCGTGTCCGTGGATGGCGTCGGTCAGGCGTTCGAGTTCGGCGACGAAAGACGGGTCGTGGACACGTGTCATTCCCGGAGCGGCGCATCCGCCTTCCTCGGTCACTACCGTCGCTCCCTGAAAGATGAGTCCGACGCCTGACTCGGCGCTCGGTTCGAGTTCTCGTATGAGGATATCGACGGCGTCGTCGCCGTTTCCGGCGCATTCGAGCAACGGCGACCGGTAGAGCCGGTTGGGCACCGTCGTCCCGCCTATCTCGAACGGGTCGTCAAGGTTCGGCATGCCCGATATACGGACGTGTCTATGTAAGTCTTACCGCGGCGTGGCTTCATCCTGAGGCTTGCTCGACGCGGTCAACCGCCTCACGCGGTGTCTCAACGTCGACGACACCCTCCACGTCGTGCGTGTTGAGACCGACAACGTGCTTCCCGCGGCTCAGGGCGTGCCCTATCTCCGAAAGCGTTCCGTAGGAGCCGTCGACAGCGATAACCGCCTCTCCGTTGAGGACGACAAGCGCGTTACGCGCCTCTCCCATGTTGGTAGCCACCGGAACGTCGACGTAGTCGTTGGCGTCGTCGGGGTTGTCGCCCGAAAGGACGCCGACGGTCGTCCCGCCTTCCTCCTTCGCGCCGCGGCAGACGCCTTCCATGACACCGAAGTATCCGCCGCAGACGACCGTGTGTCCGCGCTCACCGAGTATACGTCCAAGTTCGCGCGCCGTTTCGTACGTCTCCTCCTCGACCGTCGCGCCGCCTATTACGCTTACGCGCATCAGTTCTGTGCGAGTGCGAAAGACCAGTCGTCGAACTCTAGAACGTCCAGTCCGTCGTCGCGTGCCCTTTCGACCGCCTCCGACCGGTCGGCGTTGTCGATGCAGAGGAAGCCGCCTTCGGCGAGAAGCCGACGGACGTTTTCGTAGTCTGCCGCGTGCTGTCCCGGCGGCGTGGAGACGAAGACGAGGTCGAAAACGCCGTCGAGAGTCGGGACGTAGTCACGCGAATCCTCGACGACCACCTCGACACGGTCAGCGACACCCGCCTCTTCGACGTGTTTCCGCGCCCCCTTGGCGCTCGACCCGTCTACCTCGACGGCAACGAGCTTTCCGTTTTCCTCGTCGACGAGTCCCTGTGCGATGTAGAGCGACGTGGTTCCTTCGTACGCTCCGAGTTCGAGAACCCGTTCCGGCGACGACGCACGGACGACGCTGTAGACGAGGGCGTCGACGGGTCGCGGCGTCACCTCGGCAGGACTCCTCTCGGCTATACGGCGCACTATCTTCTTCAGGCGTTCGTTCTCCTCGGCGAAGTACATGGTCGAACCACGCGCCGCCCGCATAAGGAACTGACGGAGGCGGCGAGTTCTGCGTCATCCTACGTCCGAGCGTTCGAAGACGAAAGCCGCCGCCCAGACGAGGACGATGATGAAGAGGACAAGAGCGAGAGTCTCGCCCAAGTTAACCTCGCCTTCGAGAAGTATGCTGTTGGGGTCGAAGTAACGCGGTACCGTGACGACCCCGACAGCCTCGTAGTCCGTGTCGCGTGTAACGGCTTCGACTATGTACATAGCCGCGAGTCCTCCGAATCCGACTACCTGAGCGCGCTGTTCGTCGTCTATCAGGGTCGAGACGAACAGACCGAACGCGACACAGGCGAGCAGATAGACGGTTGCGACGACGTGCAGGACCACGAGGTTTCCGGTGTTGACCGACTCGTCTATCAAGGGGACGAAGACTACGACCGCGGCGAGGGTCATCAGGCTGACAAGGACTGCGTCGGGGACCGCCGACAGGAACTTCTCGGCGACCACGCGCCGACGCCTTACGGGATTCATCAGCGTGAGTTCGATACTCCCTCGGTCTACCTCGCCGGCGATAAAGCTCGCCGAGACGTATGCGAAGTAAGCCCCGAGTATTAGCATCCACGTCATGCGGTATATTTCGAGTATCAGGAACCCTTCTATCGTACCCATAGCGACCTCGCCGCCGAGTGCCGCCGAAAGCGCGTCAGGCAGGTCCTCGGTGAAGTCCTCGATACCCTCCGCCTCCTGTATCGACGGGAACATAGCGACGACGAGACCGACTAGTCCCGCCATGACAGAGCCGACTACGACCGCTCGTTTACCGCGTCTCCGTGCCTCGAAACGTGCCGTCTCAAGCATAGTAATGCATGAACAGGTCTTCGAGCGTCGTCTCGCGCACCGACAGGTCGACCACCTCGTGCGCGGCTATCCGTTTCAACACCGTGTCGTAGTTACCCGACGCCACCATGCTAAGCCGCGTTTCGCCCCCTTCGAGAGGCGTCTCCTCCTCTATCTCCTCGACGCCCTCTACCTCGAACTCCGAAGCATCGACCTGCCCGTCGAACTCTATCTCCAACACCTTGCCGCTCATCGATATCACCTCGTCTATGTCCTCGATTCCGACAATCTCGCCGTCACGTATCACGCCGACACGGTCGGCTATCTTCTCGACCTCGCTCAGTATGTGTGACGAGAAGAAGACCGTCGTTCCGTTCTCCGCCTCGTCGGTCAGGAAGTCGTAGACGCGTCTCTGCATCAGCGGGTCGAGTCCGCTCGTAGGCTCGTCCATGAAGACGAGTTCGGGGTCGTGCATGAACGCCTGCACCAGAGCGAGCTTCTGCTTGTTGCCGGTCGAGTACTCTCCTATCTCGCGTTCGAGAGGCGGCGTGAACAGCGACGACAGTTCGTCCCTGCGTTCGCCTCCACGCATCGACTCGAAGTAGTCAAGAACCGTCTCGCCCGTCAGATTCTCGTGGAACGTGAACTCGCTCGGAACGTATCCAAGGTCGCGTTTGACCTCGACGAGTTCGGCTCCGTCGAGAACGTCACGTCCGAGGAGGCGCACGTCACCCGAGTCGGGCTTGAGAAAGCCGAGCATCAGACGTATTGTCGTGCTTTTCCCTGCCCCGTTTGGACCGAGGAATCCGAAGATTTCGCCGTCGTACACCTCGAAGCTGACCTCCTCGTTTCCTTTAACGTCGCCGTAGTACTTTGTCAGGTCTCTGACGGAGATGTCGGTATCCTGTTCCATCGTCACCCCCGTCTCTCCTTGACGAAGTCCTTTCCGTACACCCACCATCCGAGTCCGGCGAGGAGGGCGAGTACGACGACGGCGAGCAAGCCGTCTTCGAAGGGAACGTGAGCTTCGTCCTCGACGACCGTGACCGGAGCGACGGCGGACGCGACGCGTTGCTCTCCCGCCGCGTCTGTGTACTCGACGGTCAGGCGCGCGGGGTAGGTTCGTGGCGTCGCGTCCGAGTCGGCGTCGACGGTAAAGACGACCTCCTCCGTCTCACCCTCAGCCAAGTCGCCGACGTACGCCTCCCCGTGTTCTATCTCGACGGGTTCGTCGAGCGCCGCGACGACGGTGGCGTTACGGACACCCTCGCCGAGACGGTTGGTGACCTCGACGGCGACACGCGTTTCGTCGCCCTGTGTCAAACTCCCGTCTACGGTACGGGCGTCGAACGCGTCCCTGTGTTCCCCGACGGGCGCGTGTAGACGCAGGCGGTCACCGACGTAGTCGTCCCCGTTGTGTCTGTACTCAGGCTCGAAGACGAGTTCCTTGTCCGACGAAACCCCTGCCGCCACCTCGACGCGGACCGAGAACGACCGCGCCTCGTCGGGCGACAGCGACCCGACGGCTACCGACGAGTCACGCGGTTCGACGTTCGCGTCGCCGACGTGGCGCACGTCGCCGACGTGGCGCAGGACGACGTTACCGACAGCCGTCTCGCCCGCGTTGACGACCTCGCCCGAGACGACGCCGACTGAACCCGGGCGTAGACTGCTCGTGACGTTTCGCACCTCGAAACGCTGTTCCTCGTCGGGGAAGACCGACGGAGTCAGCCGTCTCGACTCGTGCTCGATACCCCTGTTGTCCTCGTACTCGACCCGTGTGTCGAACGGCTGTCCGCGCACGTTGCCGTCACGGCTGAAACGGACGGGTAGCTCTACGGTCACGTCGTCGCCCGCCGGAACGTCGCCGACAGCCGCCTCGACGGATTCGGCGTCGTCCTCGAACCTCACCGTCTCTCCTCGTGCGGTTGCCGTCACAACGGCGTCCGACGCCTCAGCCGAGCCGTGGTTACGCAGACGGACGGTCGCGTCGCCTCTTTCTCCGAGACGCGCGTCTGTCGAGGCTTCTTCGACACGGAAACGGGCACCTTCCCTGACCTCGACCGAGACGCGCTCACGCTCGGTTCTGGTCAGGTCTCTGAGGCGTGGCGTCGTCCCGTACTCGGCGATACGCGTGAACCTGTACTCGACCCGTGCCGACAGACGGTGGTCGCCCTCGTCCGCCGTCTCGTCGACATCAAGACGGACGACGAACGGTCCACTCTCCCCCGACGGTAGGTCACCGACCGGAACCCGTCCGGTCACAACGTCGATACCGTCGCTCCGGCTCGTGAACTCCACCGTCGTCGCACGCGCGGTCGTCACCCTGTCGACGAGTTCGGGCGGTCCCGAGCTACGTATGTTACCTTCGTTGAGGAGATAGAACTCGACCTCGTTCTCCTCTCCTGCGGTAACGTCGTCTTCCGGCACGACGATATCAACCGTCGGGCTACCGACGACCTGTCCCGAGTCGCCCGTCTCGGCGGCGACAGACGCGGCTGACAGGAACAGAAACGCAACGACGACGGAGATGACGAGAAACCTTCTCATCCCCGTTACCTTTCGTCCGCCGTGACATGACCCTTGCCGTTTGAGTCATCCCATGACTAATACGTTGCGCCCCGTAACGTCGAACATGGGAATCGGAAGACGGACGTTCGTAGCCGTTGCGGCATCCGTCGCCGCCGCCGGCTGTCTCGACGGCACGGAAGACAACACCGACGGAGAGGCGGAAGACGGCTTCGAGGTTGAGACGGTTGTCGACGGACTTTCGTCTCCGTGGGGAACCGAGTTCCTCCCCGACAGACGGATGCTCGTCACCGAACGCACCGGTAGCCTCCTCTTAGTCGACCGTGACGACGGCGAGGCTCGGGAGGTCGACGGAGTACCCGACGTATACGACGCGGGTCAGGGCGGTATGCTCGACGTAACGACCCCTCCCGAGTTTGAGGACGAGCCGTGGGTCTACTTGACCTACTCGGCTACCGACGACGACGGAGCATCGGCGACGCATCTAGGCAGGGGACGGCTCGACTCCGACGGCGCCGAACTCGAAGGGTTCGAGGTACTCCACGTCGCCGAGCCTTTCGTCGACTCGACACAGCACTACGGCTCCCGTGTCGTCTTCGGGGACGACGGAGCCGTGTACTTCACCGTCGGCGACAGGGGCTTCAAGGACTTCGGACCCAACCACGTCTCGCAGGATACTGAGAACGAACTCGGGGCGACGCTCCGTCTCGAACCCGACGGTTCCGTACCTGACGACAACCCGTTCGTGGACGAGGACGGCTTCCGCGACTCGTTGTACAGCTACGGACACAGGAACTCGCAGGGGATGGCGGTCCATCCCGAGACGGGCGAACTCTGGCAGAGCGAACACGGGGAACGTGACGGCGACGAAATAAACGTCGTCGAACGCGGCGAAAACCACGGCTGGCCTGTAGCGCACTACGGATGCGAGTACGGAACCGAGGAGCCTGTCGGCGACCAGCCTGATGAACGCGACGACATCGTAGACCCCGTCTACTACTGGGACTGTACGAGCGGGGGCTTCCCGCCTGCGGGAGCCACGTTCTACGACGGCGACGCATTCCCCGAATGGCAGGGCGACCTGTTCGTCGGCAACCTAGCCGGTCGTTACCTCGGACGTTTCGCGGTCGACGGACGCGACGTTGAGGAAGAAGAACCGTTGCTCGCCGACCGAGGCTGGCGAATCCGTGACGTTGAGGTAGCGCCTGACACCGGATACGTCTACGTCGCCGTCGACAGCCCCGACGCACCTCTGGTGCGGCTGGTGTCGGAGTAACCCCTTCTCTCGCCGAAGGCTTCGGAACTAACTCGACAAGCCGCCGCACCTACAGACGACCCACCGGCGCAAACATTAATCCTGCGGCGCGCCTGCTTCCGGCATGGTCTACTTCGACTCCGCGGTCGGTATCGCGGAACGCGTCCGTTCCGGCGAACTTGACCCTGTCGACCTCGTCGACGACTTCGTCGGACGTATCGGGGACAGAAACGACGTGACCAACGCCTACGTCACCGTTACCGAGGACGACGCGCGCGAGAGGGCAAGAGAGGTGCGCAAAGCGGTCGAAGACGGCGAAGACCTTCCGCTTGCGGGCGTCCCGATAGCGGTCAAGGACCTTTCCGAGACTAAGGAGGGGGTCCGTAATACGATGGGAATGAAGCCTTTCGAAGACAACGTCGCTGACGAGACGAGCGTCACGGTCCGACGTCTCGAAGAAGCCGGAGCGGTCGTCGTCGGAACCACGAACACGCCCGAGCTTGGACACCGCGTCCGGACCGACAACATGCTCATCGGACCGACGGCGACGCCTTTCGATACTAACCGTAACGCAGGAGGCTCGTCGGGCGGAAGTGCCGCCGCACTCGCCGACGGACTCTGCGCCCTCGCCACCGGTTCGGACGTGGGCGGTTCGCTCCGCAACCCCGCGTCGTGCTGTGGCGTCGTCTCAGTCAAGCCGAGCCACGGCGTCGTACCGCGCGGAAACGCGGTCAACGGATTCCGAGGACACACGCCCGTCGGCGTCCTCGGACCGATGGCGCGCGACGTTGAGAGCCTCGCCCTCATGCTCGATGCCGTCGCCGGAAAGGACTCCGTCGACCCGTTCAGCGTCCCTAAGACCGAGGGCTACGCCGCCGCCGTCCGTGACGCTCCCGATGCTTCCGACCTCCGTCTCGCGTACTCGCCCGACCTCGACCTGTTCGCCGTCGCGCCCGAGGTCCGCGAAGCCGTCGAATCGACGCTGTCGACGCTTGAGGACGCAGGGGCGACAGTCGACGATGTATCGCTCGACACCCCGGGGTTCGGGGACCTCACCTACGCGTACAGTCTCATGGCGACCACATTCTTCGCAACCTCTGTCGCCGAGATAGACGAGAAGTACGGCGTCGACCTAATCGACGACCACGGCGACGAACTACCCCAGAAGCTCAAGACCCTCGTCTCCATGGGGCGCTCGAACGACCTCGGCGAGTACACCAAGGCGGACTTCGTCCGTACCGACCTGTTCCGGTCGGTAGAGGAGGTCGTCTCTCGCTACGATGCTCTCGTCTGTCCGACACTCGCCACGCCGCCGCTGACCCACGACGAGCCGATGCCAACCGAGATAGACGGCGAGTCGACGAACGGACTTCCGACGAGCTGGATGCTCTCGTGGATATTCAACCTCACCGGACATCCCGTCGTCAATCTGCCTGCCGGAACCGCCGACGGACTACCCGTCGGCGCGCAGTTCGTCGGTGCGACCTACGACGAGCCGGACCTCCTTGGGGTCGCCCGCGCCGTAGAGAAGGAGATTACGTGGGGGTATCCTGACGAATAGCTGACGGATAACTCAGAGCCAGTCGCGCGACCAGTCGCCGAGGGCGTCGAGCGCCGGACCGAGCGCCTCGCCCTTCTCGGTGAGGCTGTAGTAGCTCGCTATCGGACGCTCCTCGACGCGTCTTTCGACGATACCTATCTCTTCGAGGTCGTCGAGGACACGTGAGAGCGTACTCGAACTCGCGCCCGTCGACTCCTTCAGACGGTTGAAACGTTTCTCGCCGTCCTGAAGGTCGTGGATGACGACCAGACGCCACTCCGAACCTATCTCCTCGACCGCCTCGACAACCGGACACGCGTCGCTGTTTTTTGTCTCGACTGCGCCGGTCTCAGTTTCAGGTTTCATCGATGTTACCTTGTCTTGCGGGTGGTGCCGAAGCTATATATGGTTTTCTCTCGAAAGTAGGTAACGTAATGGAACCACAACACGCCGACGTTACGACAAGAGGTGAGACCGCATGAACTTCGACGAGGTAGTAGAGACGCGCAGGAGCGTCCACGACTACACCGATGAATCCCTTGATGATAAGACGCTGGAGGAAATATTCGAACGTGTCAGCCTTTCGCCGTCGGGCTACAACCTCCAGCCGTGGGAGTTTCTCGTCCTCCGTGACGACGACAATAAGCAGACGCTTCGTGAGGTCGCGTACGACCAAGAACACGTGACCGACGCCGCCGCCGCGGTGGTTGTCCTCGGAAACAAGGACCCAGCGGCGCATGCCGAAGCCGTCTTCGACGACTGGCTCGAAAAGGGCTACGTTCCGAACGAGGACGTACGCGATGCCCTGCTTGGGAACGTCGAGGAGATGGCGGAGATGCCCGAGGACGAGCGCCGCGTATGGACAACGCGTAGCACGGCGCTCGGCGCGATGACCCTGATGCTCGCGGCGTGGGACGAAGGCGTCGCTACCTGTCCGATGGAGGGCTTCGACGCCGGAGCGCTCGCCGACGAGTTCGACGTGCCCAACGGGTACGAGCCGGTGATGCTCGTCACTATGGGGTATCCTGCTGAGGGCGCGGCGGACATAGAGAACGAACGTAAGGCGCGCCGTCCGGTCGACGAGTTCGTTCATTACGAGGAGTTCGAGCCTGTCGGGGAGACGCATCTGTAGACGCGAGACCGAAACTCGAAAACGTCTCGGCGGCGTACCTCGTGTAGATGAACCTCCGACCGCGCGAGAGGGCTTACACGGTGTACCGTCTCGTCGTTATCGCCGCTACTTTTGCACCCCTCGCGTTCGTACTCCTCCGTGACAGGAGACGTTTCGTCTTCTTCGGCGGTCCGCGAGATGTCTCGGAGGACGGTCACCGCCGGCGCGCCGAATCCCTCCTCGAAAAGTTTCTCGCACTCGGACCGACCTTCATCAAGCTTGGACAGGTCCTTTCGACGCGTCCTGACGCACTCCCGCGCGAGTACACCGAGACCCTGTCGGAGCTACAGGACGACGTTCCGCCCGCCCCTTACGACGAGATACGCGCGGTTCTCGTCGAGGAGATAGGCGAACCCGAACGTGTCTTTACGCGTTTTGAACGCGAACCGATAAGCGGGGCGAGTATCGGGCAGGTACACGTCGCCGAGCGCCGAGGCGAGAGGTACGCCGTGAAGATACTCCGTCCCAGGGTACGTGAACAGGTCGAGTCCGACCTCCGTGTCATAAACGTCGCCCTCCCTTTCATCCTCCGTTTCGCCAAGGAAGGACAGCGTTTCACGCTCTCGAACCTCGCCGACCAGTTCGAAGAGGCGATACGTGAGGAAACCGACTACGAGCGCGAGGCGGAGTCGGTCAAGGCGATACGCGACAACCTGAGCGACGAACCCGTCGTCGTTCCTCAGGTTATTGACGAACTCTCGACCGACCGCGTCATCACGATGGAGTACGTCGAAGGTACGAAGATAACCGACGTAGACGAGATACGCCGGCGCGGCTACGAACCCGAACGCGTCGTCCGTGACCTACAGCGTGCCTACATACAGATGATACTCGAAGACGGCTTGTTCCACGCAGACCCCCATCCGGGAAACCTCGCCGTCGCACCCGATGGACGTGTCGTCTTCTATGACTTCGGTATGGTTGGGACGGTTTCGGACGCAACCCGTGACGGAATCTTCGACTTCTACGTCGCCGTCTCGCGCGACGATGTCGACAACATGATAAACGCCTTCATCGATATGGGGGCACTCGACCCCGAAGTTGACCGCGAGATAGCGCGCCGTATGTTCGATGTCATGCTCGAAAGCATACGCGGAAAGGAGATAGACGACGAGCGCGTCGAGGACCTGATGCAGGAGGTGCAGAACGAGATGTACGAGTTCCCTATGCGCGTACCCCGTGACCTCGCACTACTGTTCCGCACTACGACCGTTCTCGAAGGCGTCTTCTACACGCTTGACGACGACTACGACTTCTTCCCCGAGATACGTGCCTACCTCGTCCGTAAACGTATCGGACCCGCGGGCGAGACTGTCGTCAACGCGGTCGCCGCCGTCGGAAACGCCTTCGCCTCCGCCGTCTCTCGTCTGTCCGTCTTACGCCGCCCCTAACCTCTCGGCTCACAGCCAGTCGTCGGGACGTGTGTCGTAGTCGAGTGCCGTTGCAGTGAGGGCATCCGTCTCGTCGTCGTCGAGTTCTTGGGTCTCGAACGTCTCTCCGTCGTAACGTACCATCACGCCCTTTTCGTTCGGTTTCGGCTCCTTACCGCGGCGGCGTGCCATCTTCATTACGTTGTCGTCTATCTCCTTCGTCACCGTCTTGAGGTTGACCGGTCTTCCCCAGAGCGCGTGGACGCGTTCGAGTGTCCGTTTTGCCTTCTCCATGTTTAGAACGACACCGTTGTACTGATGGACGAGCAGGAGTTCGCCGGCGTTGTCGTAGTTGGCGTCCTCGACGATTATAGTCGGCTTGCCGAAGTTGGTGAAACGCAGTAGGAGTTTCTTCTTCACGTCCTCGTAGTCGGTGCTTGAGACGTGGTAGCCGCCGGTCGCTCGGCTGTGTTCGTACGCGAAGTAGTCGTTCTCACGGACGAACTCTTCGGTCAGGAACTGGTCGATGAATGTCACGTCGTTGTGTGTCGCACGGACATCGCGCATACGGTTCCAGCCGACCGTGTAGTCAAGGTCCGAAAGCGCCTCCTCAACCGACGCGTAGACGTTCACGTCGAACAGGTACCGGTCTATCTCCCTGAGTTCGTCGCGGTCGATGCCTCGGGCGAAGCCGCGGTTCTGCGGACGTGTCAGCGAGAAGTTGCGCTCCGCGAGACCATCGTAGCTCAGAACCTTCCACGGGGCGCGCGAAACGTCGATACGCCCGTCGCGTGCGGCTTCAACCGCATCGTGGTCAACGGCGTCGTCGAGCGCCCTCAGGTCGTCGAGCGTCTCCTCGCGCACGTCGTCTAGCGGGTACCGCGGACGCAACGCCTCCTGAACCGTCTCGAAGCCGACCTCGTCGTGGAAGTTCGCCGGCGTGACGCCGTCTATCTTGAGCAGACGACGCACTACCTCCTCGCGGTTCGTCGTGTTCTCGACGTACTCCCACAGCTCCTTACCGAGCTTGTACGGGTTGAGACCGCCGCCGGACAGCACCTTGGCTTGGTGGTCGGCGTAGGTTAGTATCTCGTCGTCGCCCGCGAAACGTTCGTTCCCCATCATCATCGACTCCCAGTACGAGTTGTGGTTGACGAAGCCCGCCGCGGCGTACCTGTGTGTCTCTGTTACGGAGATGTCGTAAACATCTCCGACCCCTTCTGAGACCTCGACAACCTCATCGGTCCAGCTTTCTTCTTCGAACCAAGCGAGACCTTCGAGGTAGCTACGTAGACGGTCATCTTTTTTGTCGTATCCGAAACCGACCTCGTCGGCATAGACTGACGCGGACCTTCCGGTCAGATGGACGTGGAAACATCCGTCAGACCCTTCACTTCGGCGGCTGAGCGCCCCGAGGTTAGCAAGTAGTAACTGGACGGTCTTAGCTATCAGTTCACTCTTACTTCTAAGTATGACGCCCTGTTCGCCTGCGTAGCCGTCGGCGTCGAACAGACCTCTCAGGAACTCGACGACTACGTTCTTTGGTGAACGTAACACGTGTTCGGGGACGGACTTGTCTTCGGATGAGCTTCCAACGGGAAGACCGAACTCTTCCGCGAGAAGTTCGACGAGGTTGACTGAGTAGATGTATACACGCCACCGTGAGCCTTGTCTTTCGACAGACGGACTCACGCCGAATATCTCCGTTGAGAGACGCGCGAACTCGTCAGCCGCGTCACGGTTGCCGGTAGTGAAGCCGACGTGTCCCGACGAGCGAGATACGTGCCCGTCCCCTACCAGAAGCCCGAGGAAACGTCCGAGTTCCGGCGTCGTTTCGTCCGGAATCCCGATAACGTCTCTTTGGGCGACGCTGTTCGGCTCACCCTCGTAACCGTTGAGTGCGGACTCTATTTCGCCCCCTTTCTCGGCTCTGCCGACCCTCCGGTAACGCATTACCGTCCAGACTGAGACACCTGCCTCGTCCGCAACGTCTTCAAGCGTCGTCGCCGAAGGGTTGCTCCAGTCGACCGGCTCGGGTTCATCCGCCCAGATATCCGCGCCCCCCGACACCTCTACCTCGTCGCCTGGCTCAAGCTCGTCGAGACGTATCCATGAACCGTCAGGACACCGCACGCGGTGGTTTTCGGAACCCTCAAGCACGAACCCCCTCCGTGTCTCAACTGCCACGGTACGGTGGTCGCGTTCGATATGGGCGTCGTAGACCTCACGTCCCTGTTCGCCGTCCGACACGACAGGACGGCTGTCGACAACCTCTTCCATGGGGACGACGCCGTCGGTTGTAAAGACCCGCGTATCGGGAGCGACACACGACCACCCCTCGTTCATCACCTTGGTCATCTTCTGGGGCGCGAAGTAGTACGCCTCGCGGCGCAGAATCTCGATTACGTCGCGCTGCCAGTCCTCGTACTCGACCGCCTTGCCGCTCTCCTCGTCGTACGCCTTCCCGTGTTTGGCGAGGAAAGCCAGCAGGTCTTTCTCTGGCTCCTCGGGGACGCGCGGACCATCTCCGTCGGAGCGTTGTTCGGCGAGCCATTCGTCGTCGAAGACCTCGTGTTTCACCTCCTCCGACAGTTCAAGCTCTTCGAGTTCGTCTGCGAGTTCGCTTCCTTTCGAAACCGAGCCGCCGTACGTGTCGTGCTGGTCGATGTTGTCTTCGAGGCACAGGACGTTATCTATCCACTCCTCGACCCTCTCGCGGTCAACCTCGGGGTCCTCCATGTAGCCCTCGACAGTCTCGGCGTGGCGGGCGAGGGTCGCCGCCGCGTTGTCGAACGCGGGCGTCCGTGAGTCGTCCGAGCCTTGGTCGGAGACATCGAAGCCGCCCGCAAGTTCTTGGAACCACCGGTTGTTGGCGAAGAAGTCGGCGTGTGCCTCGACGTGCGTGATGACCGCCTTCTGGTCCGCAAGTTCGTTCGAGACCTGTAGATAGGCGTGACACGGGTCGTCGTTGACGACGAGTTCGTAGATACGCGCCTGCGTGAAACGGTCCTTCTTCCGCTGCCGGTCGTAGTTCATCCCCCAGCGCCAGTGCGGGTAACGGCGCTGGAAGCCGCCGTACGCGACTGCACGGTTTATCTCGTCGTGGTCGACGACCCAGTACTTGACATCGTACGGCTCCAGACCAAGCTTCTCGGCGAGTTCGCGCGCCTCGTTCGCCACGTCACGTAGACTCTCGGCTTCGTCGTGTTTGTCGAGTTCGTAGCTCATGTTTCCTCCGTGGGCTGGGCGGCTGTCTTTAGGACCGTGTATACGGCGTCCATCACCTCGTCGCGGGCGTTGACCTGCGTGACCACCATCTCGTCCTCGTCGAATGCGTTACGCATCTCCTGCGAATGCGTCGCGTTTACGCCCCCTCCCGCCGGCTGTGTCTCGACATAGGCGTGTAGGTTGGCGTCGGTTTCTTCGACCAGCGGCACGACACGCTCCTTAGAGTCGTTCGACGAGTTCTCACCGTCACCCGCGGCGAAGACGTACCGGTTCCAGTCGCTCCACGGGTAACGGTCGTCCAGAATCTCGGCGGCGAGTTCGTAGGCGGACGAAATCTTCGTCCCGCCGCCCGACTGTATCCCGAAGAACTCGTCGCGTTCGACCTCCCACGCGTCGATATCGTGGGCGATATAGACGAACTCCGCCTCCTCGTACTTGCCCTGCAGATACCAGTCGAGGGGCGTGAAGGTACGTTCGACGAGTTCACGTTTCTCGCTACCCATCGAACCCGAAACGTCGCGTATATTGACGACGACGACCTTCGACTCGTGTTCCTCGACTACTTCGGGGAAACGGTAACGTTCGTCCTCGCTCCGGAACGGCACGCGGCTGTCGGCGCGGATGAGTTCGGCGGGCGTCTGTCGGTCTACGTTCTCCTCCATCTCTTCGAGCGACGACCACCGCGTCCTTTTGTCGTCGTCCATCTCGGCGTACGTCTCTTCGAGCCACCGTTTCGAGACGTTGATGCGCTCCTTCCTCGCCCAGTCGAAGACAGAGTCGGGACCCATGCCCTCGACGCGTAACGCCTCCTTGACGTAGTCGGGGTCGAACTGTGACGCGAGCTTTCGGCGCAGACCCCGTTTGAACATCTGCTCCACGTCAAGGGTGCTACGCGGACCCGTACGTACGAGGTCGGTCAGGTCGCCCTCGGTCTCCTCGACGACCGCCTTACCCTTCGGCTCTAGATGTAGCTCGAACTCCTCTTCGAGTTCCTCGGCGAACTCCTCGGGGTCCATCTCGTAGTAGCCGTGTTCGCCTTCACCTTCCCCCGGCTCACCGTCTCCTTCGTCGCCGTTCTCCTCAGGGCGTCCGACGGCGTCGCCTTCTTCGGCGTCTCCTTGTCCGACGCCGCCGGTGTCGCGTCTGTCGTACTCGAACTCGGGTAGCTCGACTATCTTTACGGGTATACGTATCTCGTCCTGACGGCTTCCGCCGAGGTCGCCGTACTGTATGAAGTCGGCGAGGTCTTCACGGCGTTGTTCGCCGACCTTTCTGTACCGGTCGAGGTCGTCCCTCAGCCCCATCGTTCAGCCACCTCCTCAACGACACGGCGCGAAGTCAACTCGGCGCTTGCGGGCGAGTATCCGAACTCCTCGACGAGGTTAGCCGTCGTCTTCTCCTTGACGCGCTCCGTCTCGGTCCCGCTCGGAGGGTCCTGCCAATGCGCGGGGTTGAAGTCCTCGTAGATACGCCGCACGTCGTCCCAGTCGTAGGTCGTCAGCACGTTCTGCATCACCGGTATTTCGCGTGCGTCGAAGCCTCCGGCGAAGCCCTCGTCGCGCTGTCGCCATGCCTGTACGTTCATCGCGGTCACTATCTTGTCGCGCCGGAACCTTTCGACACGTACCGACGGCTCGTTCCCGTCGTAGTCGTCGTCGCTGAAACGTCCGAGGTGTTCCGTCTCGAAGACCTTCATCTTGAGGGGGTCCGGCTCCTCCTCACCCCGCGGCGTCTCGACCTTCTCGCCCTCCGCCCAAGCGTAGACGTGTTCAACGTACTCCTCGACGGTTTCGTCGTCGACACGTACGTCGAGCGTCATACCGTCGAGTACGTCGCGCTCCTGCTTTTCGAGGACGTAGTCGCGGACCTCTCCGACGCGGTCCTTGTACTCGTTCCTCTCGCGCGTAGAGAACATCGGCTCCTCACCGAGACGTTCGACCATCTCGTCGAGTACGTCGGACGGCATCACGACGTTTTCCACGCCGAGTTCGGGGTGCGCCCGTTCGGTTCCGTCGTTGAGGAGGTCGGCGATGATATCGCGCGGATACGTGACAGGTATACCGTTCCGTCCGTCGTCGGTGTCCCCGTCGAAGCCAAAGTCGTCCTTTTCGAGGCGTTCGTCGCCGCGTCGCAGGAAGCCGCGGTCGTACAGCAACGCCTTGTCAACGAGGTCGAGTCCGGCGGGTAGGTCATCTCCGTCGAGACGGGTCACCACGTCGTACATCGCGGTTGCCTCGACGGCGTGAGGCGCTATCTCGCGTTCGCGCACTTCGCGTAGGGAGTCGCCGACCTCAAGACGTAGCGGCGCGGCGAGACGTTCCTCGGTCTCCTCGTAGCTCTCGTCTTCCTTCTCCCAGACAGTCGTGTCGTTCGTGATTTCGCGCCGGAGGAGTTCGACTTCGAGAGACAGGTTGGTCAGGTAACGGAACTCGTGTTTCTCCAGACGCCGTTTCAACGCCTTGAGAGGGTCCTCCTCGCCCATCTCCGACTTGGCGTCCAACTGCGCCTCAAGGTCGGGGTTGGAGATGACGACGAGAACGGTGTCTACGTCCATCCTTATTCCCTTGTCGAGCTTGACCGCACGCTCGTCGGCGACGTTCAACAACTGCTGGAGAAGGTCGGCGTGCTGTGCCGCGTCCTCGACGACGGTCAGGAGCGAGTTGCCCTGCGAAAGCACACCGTCGTACGAGAACGCCTGCGGGTTCTTGCGTCCGCGCGAGTCGAGCTTCTGAAGCAT
>JAQZCZ010000064.1 GCA_028751095.1 Euryarchaeota archaeon Ods01
GAGATTGTCGTCCGTGATATCGATGGTGACGGTGACCGTCGTATCGACCGGCGGGTCGGAGACGTTGAACTCCTCACCGAGCGTGATGTCCTCCGTATCGATGTCCGGACTCTCGATCGAGGCGTCGAACGTGGCGTCGAGGTCTCCTTCGTCTTCGACCTCGACAGTGTAGTTTTCTAGATGTCTAACGTCGAACGTCGCGCTGAACTCACCGTCGAACTCCGAGTACATCTCCTGGTCGTCTACCAGGTCAGCATCGACCTCGGAGGTCAGGTCAAAATCAACAGTCGACTCTACGCTCTCGGTCTCCGACACGAATCCGAACTTTTCAACAGTAACCTCATCCGAGTTCGTCACTTCGAGAGTGTACTCCCCATCCCCGTCCGTACTCGTAATCGCTCCGTTCTGGCTTTCGACAGTCGCTCCGACCAGCGGTTCGCCCTCGTCGTCCGTGACCGTACCGTCGACTATGGTCGTACCGTCTCCGAGCGCCTCCGCTGCGGCGGTCACATCAATGATACCGGTACCGTATCTGATGTCACGCTCGCCGCCGAGGTCGTCGTACTCAGCCCCCGCTGGCTTCTCGGCAGTCTCCACGAGAGCGCTCTTTATCGTATGCGGGTCCTCTCCTGTGTGAGACCGGAGCAACGCAACCGCACCCGCGACGTGAGGTGCAGCCATCGAGGAACCGCTCATAACCGCATACTCCGCATCGTCATCGTCGTAGGTTCCGTAGCCAGCACTAACGATGCCGACGCCCGGCGCAGTAACGTCCGGGTCAACCCACTGGCGCGGATACTCTTCGGGGAGTGTGTCGCCGTACGCAGGGTCGTCGGCGTCCTCAATTTCGACCGTCCGCTCACTCTGAATCGCCCCGCTGGAGAACTCAGGAACTTCTTCGTCCGCATCAACGGCACCTACGGACAGACCGATAAATTCGGAGCCTGGTGACGACGTCGGACCACCGTCTTCACCGAATCCGTCGTTTCCGACGGCACCGACCACAAACGCGCCTTCGTCCTGTGCGTTCCGTATCGCCTCGTCCATAGCCAGCCTGACGGCTGAGCTGTCCCTTACGGTGGTGAAGCCCGGGCTGATGCTGATGACGTCAGCCGGGTCCTTTCCATCATCGTCAACCGCCCACTGCATCGCATCGAGTATATCGGCTGCTTCGGCATCGTAAGGACCGTAGAAGACATCGATTTTCTGTAGGTTGGCATCTGGTGCTACTCCGTAGGCTGGCACGTCACCAGCGGTGTCAGCGTCACCCGTTGCGATACCGGCGACGTGCGCACCGTGGTTACCCTCCATCTCCTCGACTCGCTCCTCTGTGTCGTTGACTATCCCGAGAGCCGAAGTCCCACCCTCGTCAACCTCTATGTCAGGATGACTCGTGTTGAGACCGTCGTCGATAACAGCGACCGTGGCGTCCTCGCCCATGTCATCGTACTCGTTCCAGAACTCCGGAGCGTTAATCGTTTCGAGTGCGTAGCTGTGTTCTCCGTTCACGTCTTCATCCGAAGGAATCGGGGTCGGATAGCCGAACTGTAGGTCCGCGCTGGTTTTGTCAGCACCGTCCTCAAAGGCTGTACTCTCCTCTGCTATCTGTCCGGGAGTATCACCTGTCTTTCCTCCGGGGAATCTCCCGACGGGTTTCGAACGCGTGAGTTCGACGTTCTTTCCGAAGGCGCGGATACCCTCGACAGCGGCTATCTCGTCAACGTCAACCTCGGCTGGGTCGACCGTAACGAGCAACGAGTTCGTAATCCAGAACTGTCTATCGACGGTCACCCCGTCCAGTTCTTCGAGTTCATCAACAACGGGTTCCTGTATGGTCTCAGTCCGGACCTGAAGTGACCTAACGTCCTCTTCGTCTTCAACCCCCGATACGGACACCGTATCGTCAAGCTCGTCACCATCGAGCAAGAGTAGAAGCTGCTCTTTCTCCTCTATAGATTCGAGCGCTTCGAGGTCAGTACTGCTTTCTTCCTGTGTCTCGTCGATAACTTGCTCAGGACTTTCTGTTGTGTTGTCAACCGGCGAAGCGACAGCTCCCCCCTGTCCGCTGGTACCTAAGCCCGCTACCGCAACGGCGAAACCGACTAACAGTACCACTGTAAATAACGAAAAATAATGTTTTTTCCAAGCCATCCTTTTTGCGTATAATTATACTTTTTCAACCCATCTAAACCTATCTCTTAATTATTTAGGTCTATATTTATTGAACTATACGGAGTATTCGAGATAAACTTGTTACCTATACAGTAACAGCACAGGACCCATCCCAAGAGGTAACAGGAAATGCGTATATGACCTGACCTCCGTACAGCGATATATACGGCTTCGGAAATAGTAACTCCTCAACGCCGTTACGCGCATAAAGCTTGATTCGGTATATAAAACTCAAGAACTGAAGGAGAAGTCGTCAACGTCTTCGAAAAGAGCGCGGGGTCAAGGTACGCGTCAAAGGTGCGAAAGACTTAGTCGTGGAGTGTAACAACTGCCGTCTACACGAGCAGGGCAGACCGGAGCTGAGGCGCGAGGAGTTCGAGAGGTTCGACTGACCATGTTCGACCCGTACGACCCCACGGACGAGTTCGAGACAGACGGTGGAGAGAGACGAATAACTACCATCACGCTCAACGCCGAGGACCTTATACAGTTCAACGTGAATATATACGAAGACCCTCGATGGAACTACAGAGAAAACCCGGAACGTGAAGACCGTCGGGAGTATCTTGAGGCTTCTGAAAGAACGCTCATCAACAGTCGGTTCGAGTACTCCGAAGTAGTCTCCTTGATAGATGGATTCATATCTGAGTTTCCTACAGAGGATATCTCCTTGATAGAGCAAGCCGCATACTGGGAGAGATGGTTTTCAGGGATGCACTTTTTTAGGAACGCGAACCATCGAACCGGCTACTTCTCGTTACAAGAAATTATGGAAGAAAATGACGTATCTCGGTTGCCCCGTCTGAAAAACGTCAACGAAGAACAGTCTGAGACGGCTATCGATGCTTCAAGAAGGGTGCGTCAGAATATTGAGATGGGCGAGGAAGTGATGTTTAGGAAGGACGCCCTCTACAGAGTGTGGGAATCTTTCTTCAAAGATATCCTCGGTTAGGCTTCGTAGCCCTCTGGAAGGTAGTCGTATTTTTCGTGGTTAGGGTGGGTGTCAGAGTTTCCAGCAAACGCTCGTGCAAGAGAAGGATTCTCGTGCATCAGGTGTAGCATCTTCTCAGATGGAGCAGATTCATTGTTAGATGCTTTAACCTTGTCAGTACTCATATAGTACACAGTACGTGATGGATTTATATAAGCCCTGTGTTGCTCCGTAGGGGAGTTGGAAAGAGTAGATAAGTGAGAGGTTCGTAGAGAGAATATGAGCAAGGTAGAAGAGAAAGAAGAAAACGACGGTGAAGAGTCAGAAGAGAGAAAAAGGGGGTATGAGAGAGGTCTTGAGATGATTGACGAGAACCCCGAAGCTTTCGAGTACCTCGCCGAGCGGTAGGTTCGTTTCTATACAGGAGTCTTCGGTGGTCTGCCCGGTCATGCACGCTTACGACATCACGGTCACGTTTCCGACGGTCAGTACCTTCCTTCGTCCTGACCTCGACGAGACCGTCGCTCATCTCAGCGGTTTCAGAGCTCGACGTTCTCCCCTGCGGTTTCGAGCGCCCTGTTCGAACCGACCTCAGCTATCTCTATCGCCTCCTTCGACGACTCGACGAGCGCCGAAAGCATCCGGTTGACGGTCGTGAGGCTCTTGGGGTCGGTCTCCTTCTCAAACAGCCTCGTCATGATACGTTCCTGTGTCTCCTTCGACTCGGTGAAGGCGTAGCGTGCGTCCTCAGCGGCACTCATGTCGCCCTGTTTGAGGCTTTCGAGGGCTTTGCCGCATACCTCATCGGTTGTCTCAACAAGCTCACTTATCTCTCGGTCGAGTTCTTCGTCGGGATACCATCCTGCTTCGAGTAGCTCGGTGCTACAGTCAGACATATCGTGTGCGTAGTCGGCAAGTCGCTCAAGGCTCTTGGCGCTCGCTCTCGTGCCGATGAGATGCAACGAGCTATCGAGTCCGATACGTTCGACGAGCATAGGGTTCTGTTGTGCGGTCAGTATCAGCCGGAGGAGGAGGACGAAGACCTTGTTGGCTTGCTTCTCCCGTTTAGCCGCACGCTCAGCGAGAGAGGCGTCGTCCTCTAGGAGCGAGTTCACGGCTTCGTGGCGCATCGTCTCGGCGGTCGAGTTGAGCCGCGTTAGAAGCTCCCCGACCGAAAAGCTATCAGCGCTCAGCGAGCAACGGATAACGACCTTCTCGGGTCCTTCTTCCACAATACCCGCGCCGATTAGCTGAGACTCGGCGTCGTACAGAGCGCCTATGTCGTCGTCACCCAAGCCGTCGGTGTCCTCGACGGTTATCTTGTCACGTCCGAGGACGTATCCGCCGACGACGGCGCGCTCAAGCGTGACGGGGGAGAGGCTCGAAGCGTCGACAGTAACGGTCTGTGTAGGAACCGCCCCCGAAACGTCGGGATAGACGGTAACAGCGCCGTTACCCATCTCGGAGAGATAGACGTGGTCGCCCTTTTCGATACCGTACTGTTTCGCCCAGTCGCTCGGGAGTGAGACGGTCAGCGTGCTCTTACCGACGCGTTGTATCTTCCTCGGTTCCATTATTGGTAGTTGGTTTTTGCTATCGTTTAGTTTTTAGAGCATATGCTTCCTGTTCCCCTAACTTTTCGCGCCTATACTATCCTGTTCAAGGTCGAGTGTCGGCACTAACATAAAGCTTGTCTAATCAGAAGAGTGGGGGTTCGAGGGGTTCTAAACGGCGAGGTACTTGGCGACAGCTTCCTTGTCGCTCAGGTCGTCGGAGTCGAGTTCGTCGACGACGGTACCCTTGTCGAGGGCGTAACACCGGTCAGCCATCGTCTGAACGAGGTCAAGGTTCTGTTCGACGAACAGTATCGTGACGCCGAGTTCGTCGTTGATACGTTGCATGTCCTCGCCTATCTGCTCGACTATCGACGGCTGTATACCCTCGCTCGGTTCGTCAAGGAGAAGGAGGTCAGGGTTTCCGACAAGGGCGCGCCCGATTGCGAGCATCTGTTGCTGTCCACCGCTCATCGTCCCCGCCTTCTGGTCCTTGCGTTCCTCCAGAATCGGGAAGTAGTCGTAGACGAGGTCGTAGAGGTCGTTCTCAGCCTCCGCGTTGACCCCCTCTCCGAGACGTAGATTCTGCTCGACGGTCAGCTTAGGGAAGACATCGCGTCCCTGAGGAATGTACCCCATGCCGCGACGGGCGCGCTGGTTAGCCGTGACCTGTCCTCCGCCGTCGGCGACGAGTCTGTCGGCTATCCTGTCGCCGACCTTCGAGCCGCGGACGCGGCTGGCGACCGACTCCTTGAGACGCTCCGAGACGGTTGGTTCAGCGGTCGTCACGTCCTCTCCCTTGAAACGTACGGTGCCTTCGTCGGCTCCGAGAAGACCGATAACGGTCTTGACGAGCGTCGTCTTACCGACGCCGTTCTTGCCCATCACGCCGACTATCTCGCCCTCTTCGACGTGGAGGTTGACATCACGGAGTATCGGCGTAGGACCGTACGACGCAGTGACGTTCTCCATCTCCAGCATTCTACTCACCTCCCAGGTAGATTTCGCGCACTTCAGCGTCGTTTCTTATCTCCTCTATCGTGCCCTGCCGGAATATCTCACCCTGACTGAGGACGGTTACCTGGTCGGATATCATGTCTACGAAGTCGATGTCGTGTTCGATGACTATGAACGTCTTATCAGTCTCCTCGTGGAGTTCGTTGAGCATCTCGGCGACCTCCTCGGACTCCTCGACCGACATTCCGGCGACGGGTTCGTCAAGGAGGAGCATCTTAGGGTCGAGCGAAAGCGCCATCGCTATCTCAAGTATCTGCGTCTGCCCGTGCGACAGGTCGCTAGCCGTCATATCTGCGCTGTCAGCAAGCTCGAACTCGTTGAGCTTCTCGTCAACGTACGGGTCGAGGTTCCCGTCGATAACCCTCTGTGCCGCCGTGCGCATGTTCTCACGCACCGACAGGGATTCGAAGACGCTCGGAGCCTGAAACTTCATGCTCATCCCGCGGTCTATGCGTTCGTGCGGTTCGAGGTCCGTGATATCCTCGCCGTCGTAGTAGACGTGTCCGCTGGTCGGCGTATGCTGTCCCGTCAGGAGCTTGAACAGCGTACTCTTGCCCGCTCCGTTCGGACCGATGAGACAACGTAGTTCGCCTTCCTCAACCGAGAAGTCGACGTTATTTATCGCCGTTATACCGCCGAACTTCTTCGTCAGACCGTCGGTAGCGAGTATATCGGGGCTACGGACGCCGGTACGGTCCGACGCCGCTACGCGCGGGTTCTCCGTGTCTCCTTCAGTCGCTGTCAACGGCTTTCACCTCCCTGTCGGAACCGGCTCCGCGTTTTTCGCGTAGCCAACCGAGTCCGGCTTTCGCGTACCTGTCGAGGTACGGGACGGCACCCTTTGGCATGAACATTATCACGAACAGGAGGAGAGCGCCGATTATGACGAGCGCCCATTCGCTACCCGTCGCGGCGAGTTCCTGGTCGAGACGCTGTACGCCGAAAGTCGCGGCGACTGCACCTATGAGAGATTCGCGTCCGCCGACGCTGACCCAGACGATGGGGAGGGCGGCGAACGAGAGCGCGAAGACGCTCGGGTCTATGAAGTTACCCCACGAGGCGTACAGGACGCCGCTGAAGCCGGCGAGCGTACCGCCGAAGGTGAAGACGACGAACTTCACGAGCTTAACGTTGTAGCCCAGCATCTCGGCGCGGTCCTCGTCCTCACGCACGGCGACCATGACGCGTCCGTATCTGCTGTTGACCAAGACGCGTAGACCGAGGTAGGTGACCAGCAGGAGGACGGCGACGAGGTAGTAGAAGGTCGCTCCGGAGAACGACGTACCGCCGAGGGTTATGTTAGGTATCCCGGGCATTCCGTTGAATCCGCCGAGACGCGCGTCGCCTATCGCCCACTCGCGCCCCGCGGTCTGTGCCATGAAGGTGTACATGACGAGCGTGAATGCGAGCGTGACTATTGCGACGTAGACATCGCGCACGCCCCCGTAGAACATGAAGTATCCGAGCGCCGCGGCGACGACGGTGGCTATGACGACGCCGGCGAGAGCGGCGGGTACCGTAGCTTCAGCGCCGAAGTTGAGCGTAACGACGCCGAAGGCGTATCCGGCGACGCCGAAGAACGCTACCTGTCCGAAGCTCAGGACGCCGCAGTATCCCCAGATGAAGCATAGGCTCAGTCCGAGGAAGCCGTACAGGAGGTATAGCGTCGCCTGACCTGCGCTGTACGAGCCTACGAACATCGGGTACGCGAATACGGCGACGAGACCTACGGCGAACGCCGTCCAGAAGGCGCGTCCGTTTCCGTACGTGTTCGGACCGTTGAGCGCACTGAACGCGGACCTTAGCTTCTCTACGGCTTCAGTCATTGCTTCCACCTCCGAGTAGTACGGTTACGGCGGGTATCTTGAGCGACTCCCTGAGAGACATACCGGCGCGGCGACGGTCGCGGATGTTCTCGATGACGCCCGTGATACCGTACGGCATCAGACGTATCGCCAGTATCGCCGCCGCGAGGAGCGCTATACGTCCCCAGAACGTACTGTAGACGTTCGAGAAGAACGCGTTTATCGCGCCGAGGAGTATCCCCGCAAGCGACGTACCCATCACGACCGATGAGCCGCCGACGACGACGGCGACGAAAGCCTCGACGAGGAAGTTCTGTCCGACCTCGGGCGACATCGAGAGCGTGGGGGCGTACAGAGCGCCCGTCAGCCCCGCGAGCGCCGAGCCGAAGCCGAAGGTGAGTATGTAGATACGTTCGGTATTGACGCCCATCGCACGCGCCGTGTCGGCATCCTGTATCGTCGCACGCGCCTTGAGACCGAACTCGGTACGCGTGAAGACGAGGTATATGCCGATGAGAACGGCGACGCTCACGCCGGCGAGTGCGACGCGGTAGGCTGAGTACGAGTAAGGTCCGTAGTTTATCGAGCCGAACGGGGTACTCGCCTGAGTTATGGAGTTGCCGAAGTAGATACGCGTTCCCTGTATCATCATCAGGCTTATTGCCCACGTCGCAACCATCGAGTCAAGGGGGCGGTCGTAGAACCTCTTCAGTATACTCCTCTCGAGCAGAATTCCGAAGACGGCGGTCGTGAGCGTGCCGATTACGACCGCAACTACGAAAGGAGCGCCCGCCACAGCCGCCAGAGTCGTCGAGTACGCGCCGACGAGAATGAACTCGCCGTGTGCGAGGTTGATGATTCCCATCATCCCGAATATGACGACCAGACCGACAGCCGCGAGAACGAGGAAGGCGAAGCTGTCGAGGAACTGAAGCAGGAGGTTGACGAGGCTGAAGATATCTACGAACGCCGGTACCTCTGTCATGTCCATGGTTTACACGTCCGGGAACGGGTCCTCGTACGGGCTATCGGGTCCGAAAGGCTCGTACTGTCTCTCTTCGGGGTTCTCGGGAAGGTTACAGCCGATATCCTCTTCAAGGAACGTCGGCTCTATTATCTCCGGCTCACCGGGGAAGTCTATCTCGTGGTTCTCGTCAGCACGCATGATACGCATGTTGTGCGTCATGTGGTGCGTCGCGCCGTTGAGTTCTATCGTCCCTTCGGGCGCGTCAACCTCCATGCCCTCTTGGAGTACCTCCTTAACGGCGTCCTCGTCGAAGGTTCCCGCCTCCTCGACGGCTTCCTTCCACATGTAGACGCTGAAGTAGTTGTTCTGACCCTCCTGATTGACGTACTCAAGGTCGTCGAACCTGTCGTACATCGCATCGACGTACTCGTTGCTCGCGGGCGTGTCAACCTCCTCGACGTAGTTGACTCCGCAGTGGACGTTCTCCATCGAGGGAGCCTCAAGACGGCGGTGTCCGTAACCCTGTGCCATATTTGTCGACGTAGCAATGGGTATGTCGGTGATACCCGCCGAGAGACGCTGGTCGTAGAAAGCCTCGTGTTCGGCACCCACGAGCATCGAGACGATAAAGTCGGGGTCCTCCTCCTGTATCCGGTTGATGGTTGAGCCGAAGTCGGTTTCTTCGAGGGGTATCGCCTCCTCGCCGAGCAGGTTGCCGCCGTTCTCGTCGAGTATGATACGTGTCCATTCCTCCGAAAGCTGACCGAAGTTGTAGTCGGCGTATATGGTGTAGGCGTCGGGACCGTACTCGTCTATCATGTACGGGATGACAACACCGAGTTGCTGGCGGGCGGTAGCGCCGACGGCGAAGATGCTCTGGTCACAGACACCGCCCTCGTACTGGGTCGTGTAGAAGTATAGCTGGTCGTTCCGGTTGATGATGGGGCGGATTGCCTCACGCGTTGCCGACGAGTAGCCAGCCCAGAGGGCGTCAACGTCGTACTCCTGTATCGCCTGCTCGACGAGTTCTTGGTAACGCGTGTTGTCGGACTGCGGGTCGGGGTCGAAGATATCTATCTCCTCGCCCAGAATACCGCCGTCCTCGTTTATCTCCTCGATTGCGAGACGGGTCGACGCCCATTTGGGAGTGCCGACCAGACCAAAGTTACCCGACCTGTCTTCGATTATGCCGACGGTCGGTCCGTCGTCTCCGACATCGTCGCCGCCTATACAGCCGGCTAGTCCCGCGGCACCCGCTACGCCCGTCGCCTTGACGAAGTCGCGTCTGTCCATGCCTTTCATGCTTTCCTCGCAGTTTCTCCATCGATAAGTCGTTCCGTAGTCGGTACCGCCACGTCCAAGGCTGATTTCCTATACATTTGTTTACCTCTTTGCGCATATGGTTGCTGGATACCGACTACTAAAAAGATTTCCTAACGCAGTCTGGTAATTAGACTGCCTTCAGGTTTACAAAACATACTCTAAATAGAGTAATTAGGGCTAGCTGAAGAACAGACGCGACTCGGAGTCCTCGTGACGCATACACGAAACATCTCCGACGTAGGTGAGCGAGGACATCTCGTCGGCAGGCTCCTCACGGTACTCGCGCCAGACTTCCTCTA
>JAQZCZ010000005.1 GCA_028751095.1 Euryarchaeota archaeon Ods01
CTCGGAAGGCACGGCGTGTTTGGCAACGCGGTCGGCGAGGAAACCGACGATATCCTCTTCGTCGACAGAAACGCCATCCTCCGTTTCGACGAATACCTTGACGCGTTCGCTTCCCGGGCGGTCGGGGTCAGGGACGCCGACCGTTGCACCGCGCGCCACGTCGGGATGGGCGTGCAGTTCCTCGTCAACCTCCTCGGTGTAGACCTTGAGACCCGAGACGTTTATCATGTTCTTGACGCGGTCCACGACGTAGAAACGTCCGTCCTCGTCGAGACGGACGAGGTCGCCCGTACGCACAAAGCCGTCGTCGAACTGTTCGTCGCCATCGACGTAACCCTTCATCCGCTGTGGTCCGTCAAGGAGCATCTCGGCGGCAACGTCGCCGCCTGCCGCTTGGTCGAGCGGCACGTCGTCGCCTGTCTCTGGGTCACGTAGACGGACGCGGGTATCGGGTACGGGAACGCCGACGGTAGGATGGTCGTAGCCGAGTTCGCGTTTCGACGTTCCGGCTATCGACTCGACGAGTCCTTCGATATCGAAATGCGTGACGGGCGACATCTCGGACAGTCCGTATCCCTGCGTCATCCCCCGCGCGCGTTCCTCGAAGTCGTCGCGTGTCTCGGAGGCGAGCGGCGCGGAACCCGAGATACCGACCACATCCATCTCGGCATCCATCTCCATGAACTGTGTTGGCACGCCGATGACGGCGGTCGGGTCACGTTCGTGTACCGTCTCGACCGCGCCCTCGGTATCGCGCGGGTCGGAGACGAGTAACTGTGACACGCCCATGCTGACGAAGGCGTGCGCCATCGAATGACCGTATGCGTGGTAGAGCGGAAGGGCGTTCAGTATCTCGGCGTTACCCCGCATGACAGACGCGGCGCGCGACATCGAAGCCTCGACCTGCATCGCGTTCGCGGCTACGTTCCTGTGCGTCAACATACAGCCCTTGGGCGTTCCGGTCGTGCCGCCCGTGAACAGGACCGTATGAACGTCCTCGGTCGGGTCAACGTCGCGTGGTTCGAGGGGTTCGGCTTCGTCAACGGCGTCCCAGAAGGATTCGCCGGTATCACCGCCGACACAGACGACCGCTCCGGTGTCGAGCGCATCCTCAAGCTCGGCGGCGAGGTCGGCGTACTTCTCGGCGGCGACGATAGCTTCTGGCTCAAGCTTGCTCAGGTTCTTGACGAGCGTCTCAGTGTTTTCGAGGGGCGAGACGGGGACGTTCGTAGCGCCCGCAACCGAGGCGGCATAGCTCGTTACGACGAACTCGACCGAGGTCGGTAGAACCGAGACTACCGCGTCGTCGCGTCCGACTCCGCGTTCGTATAGAGCGCCCGCTAGACGCCGCGCGGCGTCCCACGTCTCTCCGTATGTCGTCTCTTCGCCGTCCTGTACCAACCCCATCTCGGGATACTCGTCGGCAGCTTCGCGTAGAAGGTGATGGACGGCTTCATCGGGGTAGTCGAGGCTGTGGCTTATTCCGTAGTCTTCGTACACAGAGTTCCAAGGAACGTTCATCGATACGTAAGAGACGGTTGTATCGATAGTGAGTTCTGCCGTGTATAGAAGGCTTTTATTGCTGGAGTTCATCTGGCGCATATGCGGTACTACCAGTACGTCCTCAGACCCCCTGGAGGTTACTTCCATCCGTCGGAGGAGGATATCCTTGATGGGATAGACGCCGAGAGAGAGGCTATCCTGCACGTCTCGTTACTGTCAGACCGTGACGGTGTCGTCGTGTACAGATGTAGAGGTGCCCACGACGAGCTTCAAGAACGGCTAGACGAGCAGTCTGAGATAGTCGAAAGCGAGATATTCAATACCCAAAACGGCGACGACTTCAACCTTTACGTCCGTTTCAAGCCAGGAAGTCCGGTAACCGACCTTCTCGAACTCGCCGACGAGAACGGACTGATAATCGACACCCCGTTCGAGTTCAAGGACGGAGGTATCGAGATGACCGTGGTCGGAAAGAACGAACGCGTACAGGAGTCGCTCCCTGACTTCATGCGGCTGACCGAGGAAGCCGAGACGGTCCTGAACCAAGTCGGGAGGTACGCTCCTGAGGAAAGCGACCTCGAACGCGCACTAACCGAGAGACAGCGGGAGGTCGTGGAGGCGGCTGTCGCGGTTGGCTACTACGACAACCCACGGCAGGCGACCCACGAAGACGTTGCGGAACGCCTCGACTGCACGGCGAGTACAGCAGGAGAGCATCTCCGTAAGGCGGAGGCGAAGGTCATGCCGCGGACGGTCGACAGATAAACAGCCTGTTATAGAGGGAGCAAGCCACTTCCCGATAATCCGTCTATAGACGTGTATGTCACTGCAAGACATAGACCGTTACTTCGAGATGGAAGCCGAAGAGCTACGCGACGAACTCGACAACCTCCTAGAAGACATAGAAGGACAGGTAGAGACGCTCGTCGAGGAGCGACCCGACGACCTTCCGCGTCTGATGGAGAAGCTCGACGAGACAGACGCCGCAGAGTTCGCCGAGGAGGAGCCGGAGCTTGCCGACAGGTTCCAAGACTTCCTCTGGGACCTGACCGAGAGCTTCATAGCCGCGAACGAAGACCTGCGCGAGAATATCACGCAGGGAGCGACGGTCAACTTCACCGCAAGCGACTCGCCGATGGAGGGGCATCTCTACGTTGACGACGAAGAACAGACCCTCGACGGCGGACCCGGACAGGTCGACGGAGCCGACCTTCATATCTCGGGCGACTCGAACACGCTCGTCGGTATGCTGACCGGCTCGACCGACCTTGTGCAGGGATTCATGGCGGGCGAGTTCGAGATGGACGGCGACGTTGATACAGGCATGGAGCTAGCGTCGGTCCTCGAACCCGTCTACGACGAACTCGGAGGAGACGCCGCATAGGATGAAGCTAAACGACGAGCGCCGTTTCTTCCGTGACAGCCTCCGCGAGTTCCTTGAGGAGGAGATAGCGCCCGACGTTGAGGAAAAGGACCAAGAGGCGCTGTCGAAGGAGGAGGTCATCGACTACCAGACGACGATGAAGGAGCAACTCGGCATCGGATTCTCGCCCGACGTAGCCGAGGATTACTGGGGTGACCTCGCATTCTACGGTATCGGCTCCGAGGAGATTTCGCGCGTCTGGCCCTCGCTCAACGTCACGCTAAACATGTCGTTCCCCGCGATGTTCGTCGAGTACGCCTCCGACGAGACGAAGGACGCGATGATGGGGAAGCTCGAATCCGCTGAGATAATCGGCGGACTCGCCGTGAGCGAACCTAAGAGCGGGACGGATACGGTCCATCTCGGAACGACGGCGGAACCCGACGGCGACGAGTACGTCCTGAACGGGCAGAAGACGTGGGTCTCGAACGCGCCTATTGCGGACGTAATGCTCGTTGCGGCGCACAACTCGGAGACGGACGCGCGCGAGATGTTCCTCGTTGACCAGGAAAACTCGCCCTTCGAGACGAGCAAGCTCGAAAAGATAGGCTGGAAGGCATCTCCAACGGGCGAGGTCTACCTTGACGACGTGCGCGTTCCGCGCGACAACAACCTGTCGGTGATGATTTCGAACGCCGTCAAGGAGGGCAACAACCTCGGCGAGATGCTTCCGTACCCCGACAGCGTCGTTGACCTGTTCTTCGAACTCAAGCCGCTGAACGCCATCTTCGCATTCATGCGTACGGGCATGGCGCTGATGGCGACGGGTATCTCGCAGGCGGCTCTCGAAGACTCGGTCGAGTACGCGCAGGAGCGCGAGTCGTTCGGCAAGAAGATAGGCGAGCATCAGCTGATACAGGAGAAGCTATACAACATGAAGGCGCAGACTGAGGCGTCGCGGCGTCTCGCCTACCACGCCATCGACCTCCTGAGCGAAGCGGACCCCGACGCGCGCCTGATGTCGTCGCTCGCCAAGGGATACGCGTGTGAGAAATGCAACGAGGTAACGTACGAGGGGATACAGATTCACGGAGCGATGGGTCTGTCGGAGGAGTATCCGCTCGAACGTTACCACCGTGACGCACGTGTCATGACCATCCCGGACGGGACGACGGAGGTACAGAAGCTCATCGTCGGTAACGAGATGCTCGGAATGTCCGCCTACTCCTAACGTGTCGGCAACCTTTCCCGACGACGCGGCGGAGATACTCCAGAAGTACCTCGATGAGTCCGACGGCTTTCTTTCGGAGATGGGCGCGGAGATAACCGAACTCACGCGCGAGAAGACGACGTTACGTCTGGATTACAGAAGGGGTGTCGCCAACTCGACCGAGCGAAGGTCGCTTCACGGGGGCGCGTTAGCTACGCTCGTCGACTCGGCAGGAGGGCTTGCGCTCCGCCCCCATCTCGACGACCCGTTTCGTGACGGCGTTGCGACGGTCAGCCTCAACGTTGACTACCTGTCGTCAGCTACCGACGACGTTGTTGCGGAAGCCGAGGTGATGCGCGTCGGCGGAACAGTCGGCGTTTCGAGGGTCAGAATCGAAGAACAAAATAGCAAGGAGAACGTAGAGGTGGCGGTAGGACGCGGTACTTACCGACTGTTCGGGAGCGACAAGAATGACCAAGACTGACAAAGACCACGGGGACGAAGACCTCAACGCGGCGTTCGACCCCGTCGGGAACATGCTCGACAGCTTGGACGAGGAACAGAAGGCGGAGATAGTCGATGAGGTTGGCGAGCGTACCGTCGAGAGACTACAGGAGAAGAACCAAGAGAAGCTTCTTAGCGACCTCGAAGGAGCGATTATAGGGAACCTTCCGGTCCTCGGAAGGTCAACGGTCGTACAGAGAAGCATACGCGTCAGCGTGCGCGAGGTGTTCGGGGACCAGACCGAGGAGATGATAGGCGACGCCGGCGACGTGGTCGTCGAACGTCTCGTCGAGGCGCATTCGGAGGAGATAGTCGAAGACGTGATGCGGACGACCGTCCGTAAGATGAAAGAAAAGTAGCCGGCTACTCCGAGCGCACGAAAGGCTCGTCGACGTATCTCTTTAGCTCGTAGCCTTCGACGGCTTCTTCCGCGTGTATACTCTGTCCGACGACCTCCGGAATACCGTCATAGCGGACGTACTCGGAGGCGGCGAGAATACCTAGAAGCACCGCGGCGACGAGAGCGCCGACGGCTACGCCGCTCAGATAGACGCCTCCGGCGGCGAGAGCGCCCGTGAAGACGGCTCCCGCGAGCAGTCTACGCCTCCTGAGACGTGCCGCCTCGCGTGCATGAGCGCCGACAACCTTAGTGCCGTCGTCCCCGGGGACAGCCACGTACGTCGGTTCATCGTCGCCGTACCGGAGTACGTCGACGGTCGTCGGCATCTCGTCGGGGTCGGGCGTCATCCGTCGTCGGCGTCGGTCCCTATCCCGTCAGCTTCGACGCCGAGTTCGCGCCGCAGGTCTTCTGTGTCCTCGATTCCCTCGCCGTCGTCGTCGTAAGCCGCGAGTTCGGCGTCAAGGCTGGTTAACGCCTCCTGACGCGTCCCGCCGTGCGCCGAGACTCCCGTGTCTACGTCTACGGCAACCCAGACGCCCGCCTCGTGTACGAGCCGTATCTCCTGTTCGCGCATACACCGTGTAGGTTGGGTGGGTTGAAGTATCATTCGCGTCCGAGCGTCTTCCGTATACAGGTCGAGCCGTACGGTCCTACGTCGCCGTCGTCGAAACGGACGAAGTAGCCCGTCGAGAGCGAACGTCCGCACCGCGCGCAGTCGAAGTCGCCCTCCTTGGTCACGACCTCGTCCTCGAAGCTGACGCCGGTACCGTCAACGGAGAACCGCGCCTCGCCCTCGCCGTCGTCGCGGCTCAGAACGCCTTCGCTTTCGGCGCGGTCGATAACCTCGCGGGTTACGGCGGGCGCGTCACCGACCGCCTCCTCGATTCTGTCCATGAGTTCGGGAAGGGCGACGCCGTCGTCATCAATGCTACGGACGAGCGCCAGACCGAGACGTACCTTCTCATCAGTCATAGTCGATTTCGCACGCGTCGCCGTCGGCGAGGCATTCCTCGTCTATATGGGCGGACAGACAGGCGTAGTTGCAGAACGCGCCCGTCTCCACCCGCCTAAACTCGCGTTCTTCGAGGGTGAAAACCGGGTCGTGTCGGTAGACATCGCCCCCGCAGCAACTGCATTCGGTCGTCATACGGAGGCATATGAAGGCGCACAAGTTGAGTCTAAGGGTGAGAAGGTGACACACGGTGGGTCGTTAACACAAGGGCTTTACGTCTCCCCGCGAAAGGTAGACTGCCACATGACAGAAGGCACGGTTGGCTTCTTCCATGATAGGAAGGGCTACGGTTTCATAGAGCGAAACGACGATGACGACTCCGAGGACGTTTTCTTCCACATGGAAGACATAGAAGGTCCTGACCTAGAAGAGGGTCAGGAAGTCCGTTTCGAGGTCGAGGAAGCAGACAAGGGTCCCCGCGCGACGAACCTAGAGCGCATATAGACGCTCTTCGTTAGCGGAGACATTTTTCAGAGCTAACCGCGTAGCGACGCGTGGGTCAGAACGAGACGGGTTCTTCTACGGGATTAGGTCCGCGGTCGTCGTAGTTCTTCCTGCCGACGTACGCCTCGCTGAGGTTGCACAGTATCGACTCGTATACCTCGGCGGTCGAGTAGTAGGTTTCGGTGCTGTCGCGTCCGAGTACCTGAGCGACAGTCTCGGGGTCGCCGCCGGGCGCTTCTAGCTTCTCGTTACCGATTCGGTCGAGGACTGTGCTTCGGTCGGCAGGACAGTCAACGCAGTCGTCTATCTCGTCTCTGACTTCTCTTAGCCTCATCTTTACACCTCGTCTTGGTTCCCATAATCCACCCACCTACATAAAGCTTCTGAAAGCTCTAAATCAATTGACCAATATAACTTGACAAAGTGGCAATAATCCAAGGTAACCGTCCACCCACTCCGGACAGCTGACCGCCACGGCGTCGCTGTCGGCGAGACACGGGCTACGAGAGCTAGACGAGAGGTCAACGGTGGCGAGGAAGACCGCCGGCGAAGAGGTTGGTCCGGAAGCTGTCGGTGTAGCTACGTCCGCCGACACGGCGTCCGAAACGGAGAACACGTACGGTGCCGTCGAAGGTTATCTCGGTCTGTGTACGTTCACCGCGTCGGAGATGGGTTGTCCACCAGTCGGCTATCTTCTCGTTACGAAGGACAGCGCGCGTCTCAACGGTTGCGGTGTCGCGCGCGGGAAGCACGAAGTCGCCTACGTCGCCGCCGCCGACACGTACACCGTTCATCTCAACCGCGTATCCGAGGTCCTCGAACCCGACGGAGAAGAAGTTAGGGTTCTCGACCGTAACTGACAGGTCAACGGGCGTCTCGGTGTCGTCGGCTTTCCCCCACGAGGCGTCAACCTCACGGACCTCGAAAAGCTTCTTTCCCAAGGCTCTGACCGACATCGGGTTCCGTGTCCGTATTGAGTCGAGTATATTCGTCGAGAACCGGCTCGTGTAGTTCGGCGTCTCAACCGAGATGGAGTCTACGGACGGATTGCGCCGCGGCAGGACGCCCGCGAAGTCGATAGCCGACAGGTCGAGAGACGGCAGGTCGACGGTGAGATGTGGACGGATGACAAGACGCGTCTTCTCGCCGTTGTTGACGTGCGTCTTCCACCAGTCGAGGAGACGCGACCGGTGGATACGCGCAGAGAGATGTATAGTCGTGTTCCGCCGGTTGAGGGAGACGCCCTTCTTGTCAGACCTTGCGACGCGCACCCCGTTCATCGAGGCGTCGTAACGGAGACCGACGCTGTCGATATGTACGTCTAAGAGATGTCCGCCGTCCAGCACGACGCGGGTCCGTATCTCGGACGACTCGTCGGTTATCTCGCCCCATTCGTTGGTGACGCGCCTGACGAGCGTCCCCTCCAGCGGAAGTTCCACGTTCGGAGTTACCGCCGGATGTATTTCAAGATTGTTCTCAGAGGTCGAGTTCGTCGGAGATTTCGTCGATGAGCTTCTCCGTCTTCTGGTTCGCCTTGATATCGAGGTCCATGGCGACCTTCTGAAGGTCCCTGTAGGACATCTCCTCAAGTTCGTCAAGGCTCGTGGGATGCTCGACGCCCTCGTCGTCTCCTCCGTCCTCCTCTTCTTCGTCTGCCTCAGTCTCCTCCTCGTCGGATTCTTCGGTCTCCTCTTCCTCCGTCTCGGTCTCTTCCTCAGCCTGTTCTTCTTCCGTCTCTTCGACCTTCGGAAGCCGGATGCTCAGGACTCCGTTCTCGTATCCCGTCTCGGCGTCATCAACGTCTATCCGGTCTTCGGAAGGGACCGGCACGGATTCGTTGACGCTCGTTGGACGGCTCTCGCTGATGGCTTCGTATCCCTCACGCCCGGATTCGCGTTCGGCGTGTATCTTGATTTCGCCGTCAACGAAACGGACATCTATACCGTCCTCGTCGAATCCCGGGAGGTTGACAAGAAGGAGAAACTCGTCAGGACTCTCGTAGATATCGACGGACGAAGGTAGCTTTTTGCCTATACGTCTCAGAATAGAGCCGGTGTTTTGACGAAGGTTTATATCGACCATACTACTAAAGAACGGAGGAGAGGCATAAGCTTTTCTTCGACTTATCGGCTCAGGCGTCGGTTTCGTAGACGTAGACAACGCCGTCAACGTAGACGACGAAGCTACCGTCGTCAAGTTCGGTGACACGCCGGTTGCTGTCGATAGCTACGTCTACGAGGTCTTCGAGGCTGTCGAGACGGACCTCGCCTTCGGCGTAGACGGTCGAGGCGGAGCCACGCGAAATCCATTCGTCGAACTCGTCGCGTGCGCGCTCAAACTCGATACGTTCGACGGTTTCGGACGGCAGGTCGAACAGTCCACGGCGACGCGCCCAGACGGTAGCGCCCGCGCCGAACGCGGCGACGAGGACGGCTAAGACGGAGGCGTAAGCTTCGAGGAACGACGGCTCGATTTCGGTGACAACGGTCTCGGTAGCGTCCTGCTCGCGGTCGCCCTCTGCCTCCGACCGGACGGTATACGTGCCAACGTCAGGCTCGATTACGAGACGGTCGTTACGTGTGTCGGTGAACTCCTCGCCGTCAACCTCGGTCTCGATAGCCGCGTCGGCGAGAACGACGACCTCAGTCTGTCCGGGAGAGGCTTCGAGGTCGTCCTCTATCTCCTCGATACGTTCGAGAACACGCGAGATGTTGGTGGAGAAATCGACGGTGAGCGGTTCGTCGGGCGGGAGGGCGTCAACCTCGGCGGACTCGTTGCCCTCGACGGTTCGCCAGTACTCGACCGTCTCGTCGTCGACCTCGTCGGCGGCGCGGAGTATGACGGTTATCTCGGCGCGCGCGGTCGCAGGCTCGGCGTCTCCCGAGTGGTTGAGACGGTAGGTACCGTTCAGGACGGGCGAAACGCGCGTGAAGTAGAGGGTCCGGTCTTCGAGGACAACGCCCTCGTCGAAGACGACCGCATCGCGCTCAACCGCCGCGCCGTGTTCGAACGACGACGAGGTGGTCCATGTCGCTGTCACGCGCTGGTCAGCCACCGTCTCGGTCGTCGTGTGCGCCGTGTAGCCGACGTAGAAGCCGCCGAGAGCGACGAGAGCAAGGACGACGACGATGACGGGGTAGCGGCGGTCAAGGAGGTACTTACTGCGGTCGGAGACGCGTTCGTCGAAAAGAGCGGCGAGGGTGTCGAGAGCTGTGTCGTCGTCCGAGCGCCGGTCATCTTCGTCCTCCATTCTGTCTAAGTATCAGACGTCTGTGTATAAAATTTGAGGGGTTGTTACGCCCTTAGCTCCACCGTAGTCTGCCCCTCGTCGCCTTCTAATACCACATCTGCGTCCTGCACGGGAGCTTGGCTGCCTCCGCCGCCGCCTTCTTCTCGGAACCTATCGAACTCAAAGACGTACTCCTCACCTGGCTCAAGCGTAACTGTCTGAGTTAAGTCCTGAACATCCCCACCGACAACTATGGTACTATCGACCACTGAGTTATCTTCGAACAGGAGTATCCCGTCGGGATTGTGACCACCGACCTGATACGCGTCCGGGTTGTTAGTCCAGTCGACACCTACTCCGACTAGCTCAACGGGGACATCCGAGGGGTTCGTGAGTGTAAACTCGTACGCGCCGCTACCCCGAGAGTTAACCGTTCCTTCAACGTCTTCGATAGCCGCCACCTGCGGAACGGCAAACTCCCTTTCAAGTTCGATGTTACCGAGTATACTGCCGCCGTCCTGTAGAACTGCGTCTACCTGAACGGAGACCGGACTGTCCGTCCCGTCTATCTCAACCTCCTGAGACTCGCCCGCGCCGAGGGTGAACTCTTCCGGCGTAGCGCCGCCGTAGTCAAGGTCGTCGCTGTCGAGAGTTACCTCCATCTCAACGTTGGTTAGGTTGGTAAAGACAGAAGTTTCGTCAGCTATATCGGCGTTTTCGATTGCGAGGTACGCGTTCGGGTCGTCGGCGACGTTGACCGAGGCGGTCCGGCTACCGGAGATATCGCTGAATGCGACGGTTCCGGTTGCCGTCATGATAGCTCCCCCTGTAATCATGCCGAGAGCGGTTCGGCGCGTGACTTTCTTCCTGTCCATTATACCTCAGGCGGCTCCTCGGTGGCTCCGAGACGGTTCTTACAGCTCCTGTGCGCATGATAAGCCGACGAAACGCCGAAGACGACGACGATGAGCGCCGCCCAGACGAGTCCCGAGAGGTCGGGGTAGATACCGGACCACGCCGCAACGACGACGAGAGCCGAGATAAGCGAGAGACCGACGTAGTACTTGCTCCAAGGGATGGAGTCGCCGGAGACAACCTCCATGTAGACCTCGATATCCTCGCCGCGTTCCGTGAGGGAAACGGTTCTGCCGTCGTAGTCTACAACGCCCGCGTCCTCCATCGCAGGCAGATGGCTCTGTTTCATCGCGGTGTAGACGCGTTTCCGCTCGTCGGAGCTTAACGCGTCAGGGTCTTTGCCGTACTCCCAAGCGGCGACCTTTTCGGCAAGTTCGGAGACATCGAGCGCGTCCTGCCCAGCTTCGCAGGCGTGTAGGGCGTACCGACGACGGCGGTTGCTGAGTAGCGAGAAAACTTCGTCTCGGTCTGTCGCCACCCCCATGTTCTGTGTCCCCATCTTGGTACATATAGGTGAATAGTTACTCATAAGAGCTTCGTCTTAATTATGAGATAGATGATTATCCTTCATGGTCATAAGCCTCAAATGAAAGAGTTATGGAGTCTGACAGACCTTGTAAGGCAAGCTTAACCAGACGGCAACGGAGGAGTGAACTGCAGGATAGACTCGCAAGGAAGTGTTTTTCGATATGTGCCGAATAGACCATAGACAGACATGAATTGGCGTATATTCCTGACACACCGAAACCTATCAACGGTTGGGGCATACAACTACGCAAGAGATGGGTCGGCGTGGGACACAACCGGTATACGTAGCCACCAACGACCCCCCACGTGGAATGGAACTCCTCAGACCGTTAGGCATCGGACTGGTGTTCGTAGGTGCATTCTTAGCGGTGACCGGAAGCAGTGCCTTCGACGCGAACGAAGCCAGCAGAGGGATGGCTATCGAGACCGCGGAGGACGAGGAAGCCTTTTCGGTGTCGAATACCCTGGAGAGGAGCCTGTCGAGCTGGAGTCAAGCGACGCGACCGGAGGAGGGGGGTGTGTTTTCTTCGCTTGCGCTGATTTTGAGTACGACGGTGTAACTGTGGTAGTTCTCACCGACAACTCAGGGGGACTGACGGTTGATAGCATTGAGACGGAAGTCAACAACGATGATATCACCGGAGGGGACGGGGTCAGGGACGAGCCTTCCACCGAACTACGCGAGGTTGTGGGTGACTTCCGCTGTCCGTCGAGTGGAAGTTTCCTCGGGCAAGGGGGTCAAGATAGCAGGGAGGAGGTAGTTACAGTAGATGTGCAGACGAGCGGCGGAGTTGAAGTTGAGATTGAGCGCGAGGTGGATGTCGAATGTATCCCAGACTGAGGTTCGTCGCCTTCTGCCGTTTTAATCCGCGCTTAGTCCGAGTATGTCTACCTTTTACGAAAAGTAGGACGAGCCTAACCGTTTTCAGGCGGCACATAACAAAGGGAGTGTGGCTATAACGTGAGGGTGAAGCATGGACATGAACCGCAGAAAAGTACTGGTCGGTCTTGGAGCAGCGGCGGCGGGAACAGGCGTAGTCTTCGGTACGGGAGCGTTCACGCAGGTTGAGGCAGAAAGGGACGTAGAGATTGACGTCGCGGACGACTCAGTGGCATTCCTCGCGCTTATTCCAGGAGCCACAGAGTTCGTTGAAGAAGACGAAGACGGTGTAGTGGGAGTTGACCTCAGAAGTAGCGAAGAGGGAGGAGATGGTGTGAACCTCGACGCATATACTGAAATAGCGGATGCGCTCACGGTAGAGAACCAAGGTGGTCAAGAAGTTGACCTGAGTGTTGAGGTTGAGGTAGAAAACAACAGCGACGAAGGTGTCACGCTCGTCTTCGAAGAAGAAACGCTGGGCAGCGGAGGCTCGACAAATGCCGACCTCCAAGTTGCGACCGGAGACGCCGACACAGCTGGCACTGAGCTTGAGGGAACCCTACCCAACGACTTAGGAGATAACGACGTAACCCTCACGATAACCGCCGACGCGGGCGAAGAATAGAAACGCAAGCCTAACCAAAGGCTTCGAATCCTCCGAAATAAGCAAGGAACTTGAACCACAGACTCGCCGCCGTCGGTATCCTCACCCTAGCCTTAGCTCTAGCTGTAGGCACGGGAGCGTTCACGTCGGGAGACGAGCTTACCGGAGTCGACACGTCCGGCTCGGTCTACTTCTCGCCGCAGGAAGGACCTAACGGCGACGCCTACGCGACCGTCGAAGACGGCGAGATAAGCCTCGTCGTCGACCGACTCAACGCGCAGGCGGAGACCGTCGTCGACGACCTGTTCGTCGTGGGCTACGACGGAGACGGGACCGCTGAGGTCTGGGTCGAACACGGCTCCGACGCGGTGACTTTCTACGGAGCGGCGTCGCCAATCGAAGACGGCGGACCTGACGAACGGCTCTTCCTATCGGGCGACGAGACGGCGTCGGTAGGAATGTCGGTCGAGACAGGCTCGGCGGACGTTCTTCTCGACGAGGTGACGCTCGTCGCCCTTCTGCCGGACGAGGAGGGCTTCGAGTTCGAGACACCCGAAACAGGAGGTGCGGGCGAAGGTCTGGTCGAGACGGAGACCGAAACGGCGACCGACGACGACAGGACGCGCGTCTCCGTCGATGTGGGTGAGATAAGCGTCGGCTTCAGACAGCCCGAGTTTGCCTTCGAAACCTCGGTTTCGGAGAGCGAGATAGGCGTGAGACAGACGGGAGTTGCCGGACAGGTAGCCACGGTTATCGACGACGACGCCCCCGAAACTGAGGAGACGGTGGTGGTCGAGTCCGAGATACGTAACACCGGCACGGCGTCGGGAACGACCGCGGCGGCACTACGCGTTAACGGACGCGCCATCGACACGCGCGATGTCGAACTCGGTCCCGACGAGGCGACCAACATCTCGTTCGTCGTGGGCTTCGACCAGCCCGGGCAGTACGAGGTCGCTGTCGGCGAGTCAGAGCCGGTTACGGTGTCGGTGACCGACGCCAGCCCTGACCTGCTACCGTTCGCCGCCGTCGCGCTACTCGCGCCTCTGGTCGCCGTCTTCCTGATGTTGAGACGGAGACGTGAGGAGAACGAGTAAACCGTGCCGATATAACGTCCGAGTGCGTAGGTAAGATATGCGAACGGCGGAGACCGTCCTGACCGTCCTTCTCCTAGCGGGAGTCGCGGCTCTCGTAGCCGGTCAGGCGCTCGGATATCCCGTCCTCCTCGGATTCGTTGAGACGGGGAGCATGTCGCCCGAAATGGAGGCGGGCGACGGCTTTATCGCCGTTCCTTCGTTCCTAACAGGCTCGCCCTCGGTCGGCGATGTCGTCGTGTTCGAAGCCGAGGAGGTGCAGGACGGCGGGCTGGTTACCCACCGTATCGTGGGGGAAACCGACGAGGGCTACGTAACCAAGGGCGACGCGAATCCGTTCACCGACCAAGACGGCGGAGAGCCTTACGTAACCGAGGACGCGGTCCTGTCGGAGGCGTTGGCAGTCGGCGGTAACGTGGTGACGGTCCCGCGTCTCGGAATGGCGGTCGAAACGGTTCGTGGGGCTGTCGCAGGTCTGTTAGCGTTCGTCGGAATAGGTACGGCGGCAGGTACGCAGATAAGCGGCGTCGTTCTGTTCGTCTTCGGTGTCGTCCTGCTCGTCGCCGCGTCCCTCGACAGTAGGAGAGGGGCTAAGGAAAGAAGCAGGAACAGGTCACGCAAACGCGAGTCTGTCATGGACGCACGTCTCGTTCTCATCGCCCTCGTCGCACTCGTCCTTCTCCCCGCAAACATCGTCATGGTCGGCGGAACCGGCGTTCAGGAGCTGACGACGACCGGAGCCGTCGAAGGAGAAGAGACGGGCGAAACCGTGGACCGTGAGGTTACGGTGAGAAACGACGGATTTGTCGCTATGCTCGTCGTTCTCGAACCGAGAGACGGAGCCGAGGTAAGCCAGAGGGTCGTCGAGCTACCCGCAGGTGAGACGGCGACGGTAACCGCGACAACGCCCGCACCCGAGCAGAATGTCGAGAGAACCGATAGGATACACGAGTACCGTTACTTCCTCCTGCTTCCCGCGTCTTTCGTCGAGAGTCTCCACTCAACCGCTCCGGTACTCGCGCTCGCCGCGGTTAACGGCGTTCTCCTGACAGGCGTCGCCGGACTCGTCGTCGGTCTCCTCGGATACGGAAAGGTACGTATACGGGAGACCGAACGCCGGACACCGTACACAAGACGGCTCAGAAACCTTCTCTAACGGCACGGACACGAAGCGTCGGGGTTGCGCGAGAAGTAGACCGCGAGGTCGTCACGGAGTTCGTGTTCGCAGTCGGTCATCCGGTACTCGCAGTTCGAACAGCAGTCAGGGAATGCTTGGCTCATGTTACCACTACACATACGACGAGCCGTTGGGATAAATCCGTATCGCCGTCCAGATGCGGCTGTTTTTACGGGGTTCTATAACGCAAGGGCGCGTACACCGACCATGCCGACCGTCGTAGACACCTACATCGAGAACCGGGAGATAATACAGCCGAACCAGACTAACAACCACGATACAGCGCACGGTGGCGTTGTAATGCGTCTCATGGACGAGGTCGGGGCGATGTGCGCGATGAGGCTCGCAGGAGAAACGTGCGTAACCGCCCACGTCGAGGACATAGACTTCGTCAAGCCCGTTCCGCGCGGCTCTATCGCGGTCGTTGAGTCATGGGTCTACGACACCGGAAGGACGAGTGTACACGTCCGTCTGGAGGTCGACAAGGAAGACCCGTTGACAGGCGAACGCGAGCGGACGGCGGACTCGTGTTTCGTCTTCGTCGCCGTCGACGAGGACGGTAAGCCCGTCCCTGTTCCGTCGCTGACCGTCGAAACCGAGCGCGGAGAGGAGCTACGCGACCGCGGAATAAACGCCGACTGCTGACGGCGGTAGTTAGATAAGCGGCGCGCTCCTCGGCTCGGTTGCATGTCGATACTGTTCGACGAGGCGGCTGATAAGTTCGACGCCGAGGAAGCCGTCTTCATCGACTCATCCGACGTCGACCTGTCCGAGAGCGACGGCTCCGTCCCCGTCGGTCCCGTCGCCGAGTTCGCGGCGAGACGGGGAACGGCACATCCCGACCGCGACGACTGGACCGCCGTACCGTTGCACGAACCCGACGGACCGGAGCTTTCGGGCGAGTACGTCTGTTACCTTGACCACGACGTGCGCGGACGTATCTTCCTCGTACGTGAAGCGGGAGGCGGACCGACCGACGTAGAGACGTACGGCGTCGAGTCGTTCGGCAAGACGGCTCTCGCGCGCCGCGTCCGTTTCTGGCACTCCGACTACGCCCCTGACACTTTCCCCGACTACTACGACGCTCCCGTTGCTCCGCGCGAGAAGCCGCGGAAGACCGTCGACGCCGACGGCTTCTTCGACGGCTTGGAGGAGTACGTCGAGGCGGAGAGGGAGGCGGCACGCGAGGAGAACCGGAGGCGTGCGCGACGAGACGACGCCATGACGGTCACGGCGACGGGACGCGAGGGAGGCGATGTCTTTGGCTTCGCGGTCGAGAACCCCGACGAAGCCGGATACAGACACGTGCAGAACGAACACGGTATACACGAGGGAAACGAGGTGACGGTCCGTTCCGGCGAAACAGCCGTCGAGGCTGTGGTTGAGGAAATAGACGGAACAAGGCTCTCGCTCAAGGTCGACTTCGACGGAGTCGGCGACGTTACGCACGCCGGACGTATACTAGGCGGCGACGGAAGGAGCTTCGAGATATCGCTCCTCCTCAACGACCTGCCGCACCAGAGGGAGGCAAACGCGGTAAAGTCGGTTCGGGAGGACGACGACAAGCGCGAGGTCCTCGTCGGCGAACGCGAGCTAACCTTCGGTGACGCCGACGCGCTCGATGTTGAGGGATACGACGACGAACTCAACCAAGAACAACGGACAGCGGCAGAACTCGCTCTTCTGGCGGACGACTTCTTCTGTCTCCACGGACCGCCGGGAACGGGGAAGACGCGGACCCTCGTCGAGGTGGTGCGGCGCGCCGCGAACTCGGGCGAGCGCGTCCTCGTCTGTGCCGACTCGAACCAAGCCGCCGACAACCTCCTCGTGGGTTCGAGTACCGAGGGAGAGCCGGACGAGGGGTCGCTACACGCCTACGGACAGCACGGTGCCGACGAGTTCGTCGTGCGCCGTCTCAACGCGACGAACTCACGCGACGAACTCGTCCGCGACAGTTACGCCGACGGAGCGGGAGGCGCGGATGTCGTCGTATCGACCAACAACAGCGCCGCGGACCTTCCGAGCAACTTCGACCTCGCCCTTGTGGACGAAGCTACGCAGGCTACGGTACCGTCGACCTGTATACCCGTTTCGAAGGCGGACGGCTTCGTCCTCGCGGGCGACCACCGCCAGCTACCGCCTTACAGCGCCTCCGAAGGACCGAACGGGTCGCGTTTCGGTGGTTCGCTCTTCGAACACCTGTACGCCGAAGGCGGCGTGTACGAGGACGTGGGGGTCCAGCTGAAGACCCAGTACCGTATGCACCGCGACGTGATGCGTTTCCCGAACAGGCGTTTCTACGGACGGTCGCTCCGGTGCGGAAGAACGGTCGAACCAATCGACGGCTTCGAGGCGGTCGTCGGCTACGATGTCGGCGGCGACGTAGGCGTCTCGGGAAGTTCGTACTACAACCGGAACGAGGCGGACGTAGTCGCGGTCGTTCTCAGGCGTCTTTTCGACGCGGGGGTCGCGCCCGAAGAAGCCGCCGTTGTGACGCCCTACAGTGCGCAGGCGAACGTCGTCCGCGAAAGGCTCGCCGAGGCTCTCGGCAGGGATATCGGCGGCGTGACCGTTGACACCGTCGACTCCTTCCAAGGGAGCGAACGTGAAGCCGTCGTCATCTCTATGGTGAGAAGCAACGACGAGGGAGACGTGGGCTTCCTCGGACGCCCCGAGGACGGACCCCGTCGTCTCAACGTCGCCATGACGCGCGCGCGGCGTTTCTGCGGAATCGTGGGCGACTGGTACAGTTTACGCGGCTCTAACTGCGGCGAGCTTTACGAAGACCTTTACTCGTACTTAGACGACACCGGAAGGATGCAGAACGTCGACGCGCGGTTGCTCGAAGCCAGACTCGACGGTTAGAGTGGTTCGAACTTCTGTTTGACACGGTTCGGTACCGCGAAGACATCACGTCGCGTGTATCCGGCGTCTTCGAGGGCGGTCAAGACGGCTTCATCGTCTACCTCCTCCTCGTCACACTCCATCACAAAATGCCCGTCGCCTTCGGCGCTCTGTTCGAGCGTATCGGGGTCGGCGTGCGGCAACGATTCGACGACATCGACGAGCCTGTTGTCCGGCGTGCTGTCCAACGGAAACCGTGCGGCGACCGCGCCCTCGTCCGAGCCACCGTCACCGAAGGCGGCTTCGTGGAACGAGACGCGGTAGACTGACGGTTCGAAGCCGTTCTGCGAGGCGAGACGGTCGCGTTCCTCCGCCGCCTCGTCTGCGTCGGGAGCTATCTCAACCACCTCGTCGCCGTCTACAACCGCGTATCTGTCGTCCATCTTGTACACCTCGTCGTTAGATAGAACCGCGGACATATGCCGGTTGCCCCTCTATATTTCGGCTAGAACAGAAGGCGTCTTCCGAAGTCCTGTACCTTAGACGGCAGATAGCCCGAAGCCACGAGCGGCTTAGACACCGGACCGACTGTGTAACGGGGCTTAGGGTCGTCCGTCTCCGCCGCGGCGACGACCTTCTCGGCTACGTCGTCGGGAGAGGAGGCGAGAAGACCGGTCATCAGGTTCTCGACACGTCTTTCGAGGCTCCGGTACAGTTCGCCGTACGGTCCGTCGAAGTCGAGACTCTCGGCGACGCCTTCCTCGAAACCCGTCTCTACCCCGCCAGGTTCAACGAGGACAACATCGACCCCGTGGGGCGCTACCTCGACACGGAGGGCGTCGGTCAGGGCTTCGAGTGAGTGTTTCGACGCGCAGTAGGTGCCGACGCCAGGAAGCGAGACACGCCCGAGGACGCTCGACATGTTGATTACGGTGCCATCACCCTGTTCGCGCATATACGGTAACGCCGCACGAGCGAGTCTATGCGGTCCGTGTAGGTTGACGTCGAACTGTACGCGCGCGTCCTCAACGCTCGTCTCCTCAACTGCGCCAGCAAGAGGATTACCGGCGTTGTTGACCACGCAGTCGATACGTCCGGTCTCATCGACGACGGTCCCGACGACCTCGTCGACCTCGTCGCTGTCGGTCACGTCGAGATGAAGGCGTTCGTCGCCGACGGAGAGGTTTCCGTCGTCAATATCGGTAGCGTAGACGTGCCAGCCGTTCGATTCGAAACGGCGCGCGGTAGCCTCGCCAATACCCGACGCCGCGCCGGTCACGATTACTGTGCGTTCCATACGTGTCGTCGTCGGGCGCGGGTTAAGAAGGGTGCGTTACGTCTCGTTCTCCCAGTGGTTGTGGACGTGCGGATTGATAACGCCGTCTTTGTCGCCCATCGGGGTGCCCCCGTTGGTGACGGCGCGCCCCCGCGGTCGGACACGTCCACCGTCAAAGCCACCGTCCGTCGGGGCTACGCCACGTCCGGCACGGCGCGTCCTGTCCTCGGGGGTCTGATAGACGCCCGAAGCGTCTTCGGATATAGTTTCCATCGAGAGGCAGACGCGGCAGAACTCGACGCCGAACGGTGTGAGATGGACGCTCCGGCGGATGACCTTTGCGCGGGTACAGCTCTCTATCGCTTCCTTAACGTCGGGCTGGGCTTCGACGAGCTGGTACCGTTTTACGTCTTCGACAGCTTCGTCACAGAACCAGACGAGTCCGAGGCGGTTGAGGTTCCCGAGGTACGCCTGCGTTCGGTCCTCGTAACGGACGCCCGCCTCGGTGCCGACCATCGAGAGACCCGCGGCGACGAGTTCGGAGGTTATCGGTAGCCATCCGGCGTCGCGGACGTTGACCGCAGGCTGAGGACCGTCGGTTGCGAGGAAACGGAGTATACGCGCCTCGTCAGGAGCTATCTGGTCGAGTACGTGCGGGAAGGCAGGATGTAGGTCCTCGTCGTTGTCGATATCGGCGGACCTTTCGAGGAGGGCGGTGCCGCGCTCCCTGAGTTCAGCAAGCGCCTTCTCGCGCTCCTCCTCGGTCTTACGTCGTCTCCTCTCGGCTCCGTTCCCGTTCACGTCGAGTCCGAGACGGTCCATCTCGTCGAAGGCTATCCGTTCATACTCCTCTAGGAAGTCCTCGAAAGACCGAGCCGTCCCTACGGCTCTGAGCATACGCAGACCGGTCCGGAATCCTGACCAGAGCGAGTATCCGGCGGCGCGTCGGGTCGCAGTCGTCGCTATACGGAGGACCCAGAAGGCGTCCTTGAACGCCGAGTTCGGCTCGGGGAAGACGGGTTCTACGCCGCGCCGGTTCGCCGCGAGAGCAAGTTCGAGAGCCGACAACGGGTCGTGGGGACCGTCGCCGTCAGGGAGGTAGAGACAGACAGCCGCGGTCCCGAGGGCGGAGAGACGCTGTCGTGACTCTGCGTCGAGGTCCTCGGGGTCGTCGAACTCCTCAACGAGTTCCGAGACGACGGATTCGGGGTCGTCGGTCGATGACGGCATCTCGTCGGGTCTGCGCCCGGGTCCGGCTATAGGAGCATCCCTCTCAGGGAACTCGAAGACGTGTTCTTTCTCAGTCATATCGTAGTCACCACGAGTAGCTGTATCCAGCCCGCGACGAAGCCGAGAACGGCTCCGACGGCGATGAGGAGCCATTCGTCCTGTTCGAACGCAGGTCGGAGGGTCTTTACGTACTCTTCAGGCGGGAGCTTCTTCATCTCTTTGGCGACGAGTTCCTGCATACGTTCGCTTCTTTCACGGTTAAGCTGTGGGTCCTTTAGTATTTCGTAGGCGTAGTCGAGCGGCTCGGTGGCGAGCGACTCACGTATCGACTCGTACTGCTGGTCGCCGGTCGCGGCGCGTACGAGGGGCTGGGCGATTCCAACCGACCGGTCGACCTCGGTACGCAGTGCGTCCCTGACCATCTTACGCGTCCGGTCGGACTTTGGACCGTAGAGGAGATGGCGGGCGATGTTCTCGACGGTAAGAATCTTGTCGGCGACTATCTCGGCGTAGGTGTCGACGCTGTCGTTCTGTCTTTTGACGAAAAGCCCCTGTATCCTGAACGGTCCGACCTTGTACTCGTTGACGGGGTTGAAGATAGCCTTGATGGCGATGAAGTTGGTCATATATCCGACAGCCGCGCCCGAAAGGGGGAGAACCCACCATTCGTCGATGTAGAGGAACAAGGGGACGGAGAAACATCCGAGAAGGGTTCCGAAGATGAAGCCCGAGTTTACGAGGAACTTGAGTTCTCGGTCGCCCACTTCAAGGAACATCCGGTTGAGGAGACGCGGGTTGGCTTCGAGATGGTTGATTATCATCATCTTGACGTTCATCAGCTCGTCGATGTTCTCACCCGTCTTGTGGAACAGGTTTTCGGAGACCTCGGGCAGACGTTCCTCGACGCGCCGGTGAATCATCTGCTTGACAGGCTCGGGTGCTTCGTCCCAGAGTTCGGGGTACTCGCGCCGGAGTATGTCGTCAACGAGCGCGTGTATGTCGTCGCGCGACGACTCGACGACCCGCGCCGCGACTGCGTCGGGGTCAAGCTGTTGGTAGAACTCGTGCTGTGTAGCAACCTTGTCGACGCTGTTGTCGTACGCAATACTACCCATCTTAGCGCCTCTCGACGGAACGATGCCCTGCCAGCCGAACTTTCCTTCCAACACCCCGGGAATCTGCTGTATCTTTCTCGGGAGGAAGCCCGAAATCTGTTTCATCCCGGGTACGGTAACGCCGCGGAAGTCGACCGGGTAGAACATCAGACGGATAGCCACCCAGTTGGTCATGTACCCGATAATACCGGTGATAGGCGGAATAAGGGCGAGACGCCAGTCGAGACCCGCGAGACCGGACGGCACGACCTCAGCGACCGTTTCGGCGTCGGTGGGGAGAGACACAAGTAGGTCTAGAAGCGGTAAGCTCCCGACGACAGCAGACAGGAGTCCGGTAGACAGGCTTTCTGTCAGCATCTAGTGTCCCCTGTGACACGCGGCTTCGTGCGTTAGGTTAGCGTCGTACGGGGTGTACTAAGAACCCTCGGTACGTCGCCGCGCACGGTACACGGTATACGGTCATGAGACCGTAACTACAAGTTAGCTTCGGAGTAATACGGATATATGAATCCTTTCGTTGTCATCGGCGGCGATGCCGCCGGACTCAGCGCCGCGAGCAAGCTCAAGCGCGAAGACCCCGACCGCGAGGTCGTCGTCTTCGAGAAGGGTCGGTGGGTTTCGTACGCCCACTGCGGGACGCCGTACTTCGTCAAGGGCGAGGTCGAGAGCCTCGTCGACCTTACGTCGCTGTCGTCCGACGAAATCGAGGAACGCGGTATCGACCTGAGGCGCGAACACGAAGCTGTCGACGTTTCGACCGACGAAAAGACGGTGACGGTCCGCGGACCCGACGGCGAGTTCGAACAGCGGTACGGCGACCTGCTTCTGGCGACAGGCGCACGCGCCGCGGAGCCTATCGAGGGCGGCGACCTCGACAACGTCTTCACCCTCCACGGTCTCGACTCCGCGGCACGGATACGCGCGCTCCTCGAAGAGCCGTCGGAGTTCACAGTCGAGTCGCTCGGGGGCGGCGGATACGTCGACGAAGATGTGGTGCGGTACGGCGACCGCACGCCGCCCGAGACGGTCGCTGTCGTAGGCGGCGGATACGTCGGCGTCGAGATGTGCGAGGCGTTCGACGCGTGGGACCTCGACGTACATCTGTTCCAGCGCCCCGACAGCCTCCTGCCTGAGTTCGGCGGGTCGGTGGGCGAAAGGGTCGAGGAGACGCTCGCCGAAGAAGGCGTCGAGGTACACATCGGAACCGAGGTCGAGAAGCTTTCTGGAGACGGCGCGGTCGAGGAGGTCGTGACCTCCGGCGGCTCGGTGTCGGTCGACGCCGCGCTCGTCGGGGTCGGGGTGCGCCCCAACGTCGGACCGGTCGAGAACGAGGTCGAACTCGGCAGGTCGGGCGCTGTGGCTGTCGACAGGTACGGACGCACATCCGCGGAGAACGTCTACGCCGCGGGTGACTGCGCCGAGGCGCGCCACGTCGTGACGGGAGAGAGCGCGTGGGTCCCGCTGGGTCTGACGGCGAACCGCGCAGGACGCGCTATAGGCGCGACAGTCGCGGGAGAGCATACGCCTGTCGGCGGAGTCGCGGGTACGGCGGTCGTCAAGGCTTTCGACCTCGAATGCGGAAGGACAGGTCTGGTCAACGAGGAGGAGGCGCGCGAGGCGGGCTTCGAACCTGTGACCGTAACGGTCGATACGCGCTCGCGGTCGGGCTACTATCCGGGGGCGGCGGAGACGACGGTCCGTCTCGTTGCCGACCGCGGAACGGGGCGTCTGTTAGGCGGGAGCATCGTGGGCGAAGACCGCGCCGCCGTCCGTATCAACACCGTAGCGACCGCTCTCGAATCAGGTATGACGGTCGACGAAGTCGAGAGGCTCGACCTCGGCTACGCGCCGCCGTTCAGCCCTGTCTGGGACCCCGTTCTCGTCGCCGCGAAGGTACTCAACGGGAAGCTTTAGGTTTCGGTACGGAGACCGCGTATGAACTCGGCGAAAGGACCTATACGTTCCTTCATCCAACGGAGGTTCTCGACGCCGACACGTTCCATGACAGGTTCGGGTACCATCTCAACGGCGTCGGCGACCGCGCCGTATCCGTACTCCTCTCTGATAACGAACAGATAGGCTTCACGGGTGAAGTCGAACTCCTCGTCGAGGCTCTGACAGACGCCTTCCAAGACGGTGATAGCGCGGAACAGGAGGGCGAGTTCACGGGTGACGTGTACGGGGAAGCCGTACATAGAGTCCTGTATGTCGGTCACGAAGTTCCGCGCCGAACTGTCGACTGTCTCGTCCTTTAGGTCGTCCACCATACGCCGGAACATGACCTCGACCTCGTCGGGGTCGTAGTCGGGCGGGAGGACGCCGATACGGTCGAAGACGTCGGTCATCGCCTCTATGTCCTCGTCCTTGACCGCCTCGTAGAACTCGAACAGAGAGTCGCGTGTCTCCTCCGAGAGGCTTCCGACGAGACCGAAGTCGTAGAATACAAGGCGTCCGGCGGAGTCAACGCCGAGGTTTCCGGGATGCGGGTCGGCGTGGAAAAGACCGTCTTCGAGGACCATCTCAGCGTAGGTTCGCTGAAGCTTTTCGACGACATCGCCGCGGTCGACACCCATCGATTCGAGAGCCTCGGCGTCGTCTATCTTGACGGATTCGACGTACTCCATCGTAATGACGCGGTCGCCCGAGAGTTCGTCGACGACCTCAGGGATGACAACGTCAGGGTCGTCGGCGAAGTTACGCCGGAAGGTCCGCATCGTCTCCGCCTCGCGTCCGTAGTCGGTCTCACGCCGAACCGACGAGGCGAACTGGTCGACGATATTTCCGACAGACCGCGCCGTATTCTCGTCGGCGAAACGCGTGACATAGGGCAGAAGGTTCCTGAGAAGGTTCAGGTCGGTCTCTACCGTCTCGCGTACGCCCGGGCGCAGTATCTTGACGGCGAGACGTCTTCCGTCAAGAGCCGCGACATGTACCTGTCCGAGAGACGCCGCACTTACGGGTTCGTCGTCGAACCTGTCGAAACGTTCGAGGCTTCCGATGTCGTCCTCCAAGACGCGCCGCGCCCCCTCCCAGTCGGCGGGGGGCACGTCGTCCTGTAACTTTGACAACGTCTCGGTGTACTCGCGCGGGAGTGCGTCGGCGCGTGTCGAAAGAACCTGTCCGAGCTTGATGAAAGTCGGTCCAAGGGCGACGAAGATTTCGAGTAGACGTTCGGCGCGTCGCTCGCGTTCCTCGGGTGTAACGACGCGACCCTTCCCGAAGAACAGGTAACGTCGTCTGTCGCGTGCGTAGGCGAGAAGCAGGGGTGCGAGGTAGTAAAGCACGGCTACGAGTCGGTGTACGGCTCTTGCCCTGCTTCCCAACTTTGTCACCGTGACGGACGTTCGTGACGGTCTTACTTATACGGTGTGGCGTCTAAACACGGTCGTATATGTCGGTAGCTACTTGCACGCCGACGGCGAACCTCCTGTATGAACGACGAGGTCCGTCTCTGGCTCGTCGAGAGAACTTACTCGGACGACGAGCAGAACCTGATTATACTGACCTACGCTACGACCGACGGCGATAGATACCTGCGTAAGGAGCGCGCCCTAACGTCCTTTGACGACGAGCGCGAGACGACGGCGGCGGTCGATGTCGACAATGACTCGGTCGCCGAAGTCCGCGACGGCGAGACGCGCAAGAGGTACGCGTCGGAGGCACAGCGGATGGCTGAGGAACACGGTCCCGACGACGTGATATGACGACGGTCGACCGTCTCAGCCTCGGAAACGAGGAGTTCGAAGGTAACAACTCGTCGTACGTCCTCCGCGGGGAGGGCGAAACCGTCCTAATCGACACGGGTGTTTCGACGCCAGAGACGCGCGACGGCTTCGTCTCGGGACTCGAAGGCGTCGGAGTCTCCGTCAGCGAGGTCGACGCCGTCTTCCTGACGCACTGGCACGCCGACCACTCGGGACTCGCGGGCTTCGTTCAGGAGGAGAGCGGCGCGCCGGTGTACGTCCACGAGGACGACGCCGCGCTGGTCGCCGGAGACGACGCGGCATGGAAGGCGATGGACGACCGCCAGCGCCGTCTCCTTGACGACTGGGGTGTTCCTGATGGACCGCGCGACGAACTCCTCGGCTTCATCGAATCGACCTCGGACGTGTACGGCAAGCCGCCGGAGGTCAAGGAGTTCGGAGACGGCGCTGTCTTCGAGGGGGCGGGGACGGAGCTTGAGGCGGTCGCCGCGCCCGGACATACGGCGGGTCTGACGTGTTACGGCGTCGCCAACGAGGTATTCACGGGCGACGCGCTCCTTCCCGTCTATACGCCCAACGTCGGCGGCGCGGACGTACGTGTCGAGAAGCCGTTGGCGAGCTACCTCGACAGCCTCGTCCGTCTCGCCGGAAGAGGCTTCGGACGCGCGTATCCCGGGCACAGGAATCCGATAGAGGAGCCGAGTCGGCGCGCGGTCGAGATACTCGAACACCACCGCGACCGCGCACGACGGGTCGTCGATGTTCTCCGCAAGGACGGACCGCTCGACGCGTGGGAGGTAGGCGCTCGTCTTTTCGGAGACCTGTCGGGAATCCATATACTCCACGGTCCCGGGGAGTCGTACGCCCATCTCGAACACATGGAGCGCGCGGGCACCGTCTCGTCCTTCCGCGACGGTACGGTGAGGTACGAAGTTGACGACCCCGAAGCTCTTGACGACGCGTTTCCCAGCCTCTGAGAGCGTCCGATACGGTTATGCGTCGCGCGGAAGTAGCAGGTTCATGAGCAAACACGTCCTCGTACCCCTCGACGTTTCGGACCCGTCCGAACGCGCCTTCGAGGTCGCTCTCCACGACTTCGTGGGAGAAGAAGACCGGCTGACCTTGCTCCACGTCGCCGAAAGCCTCGAAGAGTTCGAAGGCATGCCAGGCGGCGAAAGCGCCGAGGAGTTCCTCGATGAACACGTCGAGAAGGCACGCAAACGCGGCTACGACGTGACCCGCGTCTACGAGGGCGGCGAGCCGTCGCGTGAGATAGTCGGGTATGCAGAGGAGAACGACGTTGACCATGTCGTGATGGGTAGCCACGGAAGGACCGGCGCTACACGCGTCCTGTTCGGAAGCGTCGCCGAAAACGTTACTCGGCGCTCTCCTACACCCGTCACCGTCGTCCGTTAGCCTTCGAGTTCTTCCCTCGCCTTCTCGCGGACCGCGCGAGAGACCTCGTACTCGGTTCCGCTGTCGAGTTCGGTTTCCTCGGTCAGGGGCTGGCGTTCTATCACGAAGGTATCGTCGAACTTGTCGTAGAAGACGGTGTTGAGAGCGCGGAGGACGCGCGAGTCTAGCCAGAATCCCTCGGCGACGAAGCTATCAGCGACTGCTTCGAGAAACTCGCGCTCGGCGGCGCTCTCCGACGGCTCTTGGTCTTCGAGCAGGTTACTGTACTTCTCTATGTTCTTCTTCGCGGCGTCGTAAAGCGGGTCATCCTCGTCGAGCCCTTCGAGACGTTCCTCCCAGCGTTCGAGTGTCTCGCGGTAGACCGCCGTTTCGCCGACGCCGTCGTTGTTCGGGGATTCAATGACCTGTTCGGCGAGAGATACGACGTGGTTCCGGAACTCATCTAAGGATTCGAGTATCCGGGCATACTCGTCGCTCTCGGCGAGTTCGGGGTCGGTCTTCTCCTCTTCAAGAGCCTCCTTCTTCGACAGAAGGGAGAAGTACTCCTGCGTCTCGGGACCGGCTTCCTCTATCGTCAGCATCCGCTCAACGGTGTCGTGGAGGTCGCCCTTCGAGACGGGCTTGACGACGTAGTCGTTGAACCCCATTTCGAGTATGTCGAAGTCGGGTTCGACAGCCGAGACCATGGCAACGGGACATCCGTAGCCGTCGGCACGTATCTCGTCGAGAAACTCGTCGCCCGACATCCCGGGAAGGCGTCTGTCGAGAAGGACGGCGTCAACCGTGTCGTCCATCTTTTCGAGTGCTTCCTCACCGTCGTAGGCGGTCCGAACCTCGTACTCTTCGCTTAGCCAAGCGGCGTAGAGGTCGGCGAGGTCCTCCTCGTCCTCGACGACGAGAACGACGGCGTCAGTCACCGGCGTCACCTCCCGCGAGGGGTAGCTCTATTACGAAGGCGGCTCCTCCGGCTTCGCTTTCCTCTATCCATACGTCGCCGCCGTAGCCACGTACCACGGTGTCGACGAGATGTAGACCGAATCCCGCGGCGGGATGTTCGAGTCCCTCGGCGCTCCTCCCGAAGACGGCGTCGCGTTTCTCGGGAGGAATCCCGGGTCCGTTGTCGGCTATACGGAGACGGACGGCTTCGTCGTCAGCTTCGGCAGTAACCTCTATACGCACATCTTCGCCGCAGTGTTCGACGGCGTTGTCGAAGATGTTGCTGAGAACCGACGAGAGAAGGGTGTTCGCGCGCACCTTGACCGACGGCATGTCGCCGACAGTGACATCGTCTATACCGTGGACGTTACGGCAACGTTCGACCTCCTCAGCGACGACCTCGTCTAGAGGGACGGTTTCGAGGTCGTCGGTTCCCTCATCGGTCACAGCTTCGACGAAGTCGCGGGCTGTCGATGTCAGGTTGACAGTGTGTTTCGTTGTCTTGAGTATACGTTCGAGTATCTCGTCGCCCTCGTCGTCAACGTGGTTGCGTAGCTCCTCCGCCCATCCGAGAACGACGTTCATATCGTTACGTATGTCGTGTCTCATGATACGGTTGACCAGAACGAGCTGTTCCTTCGTCCGTTCGAGCTGTCTCTGTGCCTCGACGGTGCCGGTTATGTCACGGACGTAGACGGAGGTACCGTCTTCGGACGGATGGACGCAGACACAGAACCATCTGTCAAGGGGTTCGTGGTAGTAATGGAACTCGTCGGATTCGTCGGACGACTTGGCGTCACGGAACCTCCGTTCGAACTTAGTTCCGGCTAACTCAGGGAATGCGTCCCATATGGTCTCCTCAAGGAGTTCGTCCCTCGGTGTACCTAGTATCTCCTCGCCTCTGCTGTTGACGTACGTGAAACGCCAGTCGTCGTCAAGCGCGTAGAAGCCGTCCGAAACGCGTTCGAGAACGTCGTCGGCTGTTAGGTCTTCCTTCTGTATTACCATGTCTTACCTCCGTTGTGCGAGTTGCCCAGCGAGACAGTTACGACGTTGCCGCGCGGCTCGTTTTCCTCAAACGACAGCGTGCCGCCTGAACGCCGGACAACCCAGTGTACGAACCACAGTCCGAGTCCGCTTCCGTGGTAGAGAGGACCTTCTGCCTCAGCTGTCAGTACGTCGACCTCCATCTGTGGAATACGCGGTCCGTTGTCCGCGACACGGACCTCAGTCCTGTCGTCGACAACCTCAGCCGAGACAACGACCTCAGGAGTCTCGGCGTCGTTGTGGACAACGGCGTTCTCGACGAGTCCAGCGAGCGCCCTCTCAAAACGGCTGGAGACGCGTAACGTCTGCGTCTCGCCGACCTCAGCTCGTATATCGGTGTCGGGATGGTCATGGAGTGCCGAGTCAACGACACGACGGGCGACGGCGGAAACGTCAACCTCCTCGTAGGTCGGCGACTGCGTGAGTATCTCGATTATACGGCGCTCCTTGTCTGCTTTTTCGAGCAGGTCGTCACATCTCTCGACGATTCCGTCGGTGTACCTCTCAACGGCTTCGCCGTTGGTCTCCGCAAGCGTCTGTGCGTACCCACGTACTACGTTGAGGTCGTTCCGGAGGTTATGGCGTAGGACACGGTCGATTACGCGCATATGCTGTTCGCGCTCCTTCCTTTCGGTCACGTCCTGCTGGTATCCGACGTAGTTGATGACCTCGCCCGAGTCGTCGAAGACAGGGGAGATAGCGACACGGTTCCAGAACTCGGAGCCGTCCTTGCGGTAGTTGAGGAGTTCGACCTCGACGGTATCCTCGGCATCTATCGCCTCACGCATCCTTCGGACGGGTTCAGGGTCGGTCTTCTCGCCCTGAAGGAAGCGGCAGTCACGTCCGAGAACCTCGTCCTCGGCGTATCCTGTTACTTTCTCGAAATACTTGTTCACGTAGACGAGCGGGTTGTCGCCGCTTCCGGGTTCAGATATGCTGATGCCGACGGGAGCCTCCTCGATAGCTCGGACGCGCCGGTGAAGTTCACGCTCGCGCTCCTTGCGGTCGGTTATATCGCGCCCTATGCTCAGAACCGCCGTCTCGTCGCGGTAGGTTATCAGGCTGGAGCTAATCTCGACGGGGATACGTTCGCCGTCGGCGGTTTCGTGAGCGGTCTCGAAGTTCTGTATCCCGTCTTCGGGCATGTTTTCGATGAGGGAGCTTACTTTGTCGTCTTCGAGACCCGTATCGATATCGTACGGCGTCATAGAGAGGAGTTGGTCCCGCGGATAGCCGAGCGTCTCGACGACGGCGTCGTTGACCGACAGGAACCTGTTTTCGTCGAGACCAATCACGAATACCATATCGTTCATGCCGTCGATTAGCTCCTCGTACTCGTCGCGGGACCGACGAAGCTCCTGTTCGCGCTCCTTGCGGTCGGTGATGTCGCGCGATGTCAGAAGGACGCCGTCTAGTTCGTCGGTCGGCTCGTGTCTCCCGACCACCTCGACCCAGACAGGTGAGCCGTCGGCGCGTCTCATCCTTAGCTCTATGCCGTCGAGTTCATCGTCCCCTCCCTCGACAAGGCTGTTGAACCTCTCCAAAGCGGTGTCCATATCGTCGGGATGGACATAGTCGAAGACGTTGTCGCCTATCCAAGCCTCTTGGTCAACCCCGAGAACGTCCTCGATCGAGGGACTGTGGTAGAGTATCGTACCATCCTCGCCGAGATGCGTAATTATGTCGGTCGTGCTGTTGACGTAAGCCTCATACCGCCTGAGTTCGCGCTCCCGTTCCCGCCTTTCGGTCACGTCATGGGCTAGGACGAAGAGCGATTCGACCTCGCCAGTACCGTCCTCAACGGGATAGATGACGCCGCTACTGACGTACTTCTCAGTTTCTCCGCCGGTGCGTTCCAGTTCCATCTCGAAATCAACGTAATCGCCCTCGGCGGCGCGGAGTATCTTCCCCTTCACCTCGTCCTCGACTCCGGTCGACCAAGGGGTTTCCCAGAAAGGTTCGCCGATAAACTCGTCGGAGTCGACGTGGATATACTCCATCGCCTTCTGGTTAACGTCTATCAGCCGTCCGTCGGGGTCGAGAAGACCTGTGAGCGTGTTAGGGTCCTCGAAGACGGCGTCGTACCTCCGTTTCGTATTTTCGAGTTCGTCACGTTCCCTGAGTGCGCGCTCGGCAAAAGCGATGTCGTCGGCGAGTTCCTCGACGAGTTCTTTCTCATCGGCATCGAAGGCGTGTGACCTGTCGGCGTACAGGTTGAGGACGCCGTACAGTTCGCCGTCGTGTATGAGAGGTACGGCGGCGCTCGACCGGTATCCGCGTTCGAGTGCGGCGTCGCGCCAAGGCTCGTACTTCGGGTCCTCGGGTATGTTCTGCATAACCTGTGTCTCCCGCGTCCTGAACGCGCGTCCGGTAGGTCCCTGTCCGGTCGACTCCTCGTCGACGGTTATCTCGACCTCGTCGAGATAGTCGTCCTCGTAGCCCCCGGAGGCGCGCGAAACGACGTTTCCGTCTTCGTCCGCTCCGCCTATCCAAGCGAGAAGGTACGGTTCGGAGTCGGCAAGCGTCTCGCAGACGTTCCGTTCGAGTTCCTCGACCGTCGAGGCGTTGATTACCGCGCGGTTGACACGCCGGAAGACATCGTTGACGCGCGCGAGTTCGTGGAGACGCTCCTCGACGGAGATACGTCTGGAGATACGGCGGAGAACGACGACGGTCGAAGGCTCGCCGTTCCAGACGACGCGGACGGCGTTGAGTTCGACGGGAAACGAAGAGCCTCCGACGGTCACCCTTTCCTCGGCTCTCTCGGCGTAACCGTCGCCCGCCTCGACAGACGAGACGAGTTCGTCGACACCGTCCGTCTCCTCGAAACACGCGGCGAACTGCGCACCCGTCGCGGAGTCGGCGCTCTCGAAGCCAAGGCTGTCTACGGCGGCAGGGTTGGCGTAGACGACGTTTCCTTCACGCAGTACGACGACGGGGTCGAGCATGGCGTCGAGTACGGCTTCGGCGCTCGTCCCGACGGTGCTAGTCCGACCGAGAGAAACGGCACTTTCTACGAGTCTTCCGAGGCGTTTCCAGCGGTCGGCAGAGTCCACCGAGAGACAGTCAGTAACGCGTGCCGAGACTGCACGCGAGACGGATTCGTCGTCTTCCTCGTCGGTGAGAAGCAAGAACGGCATGTCGGGACGGCGGACACGGAGGGCTTCAAGGAGAACGACGCCCGAAACGTCGGGCAGGTCGGCGTCGCTAACCACGCAGTCGAAGCCGTCGTCGAGGAGTTCGACAGCGTCGGCGACGGTGCGCGCCGTCACAACTTCGGCGGCGGCGTGTTCGGGGAGGTGACGGACGGCTTCTTGGGCACGCTCCTCGTCCGCCGTGACATAGAGCAGGCTGACCTCCCCTATTTCGTGTGTCATTCGATGGGTGAAGTAAACGACTGAGGCGACATATACCTACCGGCGACCTCAAAGGTATTTGAGCGTGCGGGCTAAAGATAGTTCAGAATGGAGGAGAACGGCGGTCGGGACGCGGCGCACGAAGCCGAGGAGGAGGGTCGTACTACCGACGGCGTTCCCCAGCCGAGGACGGACGGCGTGGCTGGTGTGGAGGAGAAAGAGCCGTCAGAAGGGGTGCAGGATACGAAGGACGAAGTAGTCGACGAGACGATGGAGTCCCTCGGGAAGTCGTCACCGTTCGACGAAACCCCCGACCGCGGCTTCGTCGCTGAGCGTTTCTTCGACTTCGGATACCTCGAAGACGAGACGGTCGAACGTTACTGGCTGAACCCGCCCTACGCGTACACGACGGTTCTGTACGACGACGAGTCTAAGACGAGGTACTACAACGTCACCGAGCCTAAGCTCAACGAAACCGAGGAGTACGTCAGGCGCGACATGAAGCCCGTTGTCAAGGAGGAGCTTGCGGGAAGGAGCTTCGAAGAAGGGGAATGGGACGAGTTCGACGAGGCTGTCGTCGAGGTTCTCGCCGACTACACGAACGTCTTCGACGCCGGTACGGTCCACAAGCTCGCCTACTACCTGATGCGCGACTTCCGCGGGTACGGCGAGATAGACGCGCTCCTCCGCGACGGACGTATCGAGGATATCTCCGCCGACGGCTCCGACGTGCCTGTATTCGTCTACCACACCGACTACCGTGACCTGCCGACGAACGTCGTCCTCGACGAAGGTGAGATAAGCGGGCAGGTCCGGCGGCTCGCACAGCGCGCCGGAGAGATGATATCTTTCTCGGACCCCGTCGTGAGTTCGACACTCCCCGACAACCACCGCGTACATCTGACGCTCGGTAGCGACATAGCGCCGCGGGGAGCTAACTTCACCATCCGTCTGTTCAACTCAGTCCCGTTCACGCCCGTAGACCTGATACGGTCGAACACGTTCTCGCTCGAACAGATGGCTTTCCTCTGGCTAGCCGTCGAACACAGGAAGTCGATACTGTTCGTCGGACCGACCGCGAGCGGGAAGACGACGAGCATGAACGCCGTCTCCCTGTTTATCGAGCCGTACTCGAAGGTCGTCACGATAGAGCAGACGCGCGAGCTGTCGATGCCCCATGACAACTGGGTCGCGGGCGTGACGCGCGACGGAGGCGGGCGCGACGACGAGACGAGCGTCACGATGAACGACCTACTCGGTGCGGCGCTCCACCAGCGTCCCGAATACATACTCGTCGGCGAGATACGGACACAGCCCGACGTTCTCTGGACCTTCCTCCAGTCGGTCTTCACCGGACACGCGGGTTCGACTACCTTCCACGCAACCGATGTAGAGGAGACGGTGAACCGTTTCCGCGCGGAGCCGTTCAGTCTTCCCGAGGCGATGATAGCGTCGCTTGACCTCGTCTCGATACAGAGGCAGGTACGTCTCGGCGACAGGCGCGTCCGTCGGTGTGCGCGTATATCCGAACTCGGACAGGACGACGGGGGCACCGTAAAGATAAACGACCTGTTCAACCGTGACGCAGAGACGGACCAGCACGTTCCGCAGGACTACATGAGTTCGGAGACGGTTACGGATATCGGAGACGAGTTCGGATGGAACGAAGCGGAACTTGTCGAGGAGGTTTCGCGCCGTAAGAGCTTCCTCCGGTATCTCGTCCGTAACGGCATCTCCGACTACCAAGACATCTGGGCGGCTCTTTTCGCCTACAGACGTGACCGCGAAGGTGTCGTCAGCGCGATAGACGAAGGGACGTTCAAGCCGTCCGAGATAAAGATTAACTACTATGACTGAGCCAAGCTCAAGGAGGACGGCTTGCTGAGGCGGTTCCTACGCGACAGACGCGGACGTTTCGAGGACCTCCGTCTGTCGCTGGCTCAGGCAGGCATGACGACGACGTTCGACAGGTATCTCGCCCGCGCCGTCCGTCTCTCGTTCCTACCGGTCGTCGCCGGCGCGTTAGCAGGAGTCGCCCTTGCCTACCTCGGATGGACGGTGTACGCCGCGGCGGCGGGCGTCGGCGGACTCCTCGTCGGCGGCTCTGTACTCGGCGTCTTCCTCGTCTATCCGTCGGTTCGGGCGAAGAAACGAGGGCGCGAGATAGAGGCGTCGCTCCCCTACGCGATGACAGCCATCTACGTACTGTCGAAGGCAGGTATGTCGTTCCCCGATATAGCCAAGGTCTTCGCCGAGTCAGAGGAGTTCTACGGCGAGATTTCGGTCGAGTTCGGACGTATACGGCGCGACGTAACCTACTACGGCGAGGACCTGCTCACCGCGCTCGAAAACGCCGAGAGAACTACGCCGAGCGACGAGTTCGCCGGCTTCCTTGACGACCTATCGACCGTCATGGCGTCTAAGACAGGCTTCTCCGAGTTCGCCGAGAGCGGGTACCGGAAACAGCAGGAGAAGGCGGAGGAGACTCAGGAAGCCTTCGTGAGTCGTCTCGCCTCCTTCGCTCAGATTTACGTCATACTCGTCTTCGTCGGTCCCGTCTTCGCCCTCGTCCTTCTGATACTCCTGTCGTTCAGCGGGGCTGATACGATGCCCGTCGTCTACGTGACCGCGTACGTCTATCCCGTGGTCGGCGTCGTCTTAGCCGTCGCGGCTCTCGACGCGATGGAGGCGGGCGTGAGCGTTCCGTCAGCCGGAAAGGACGACGCCGAGAGAGAAGCAAAGCCGCCCGACGACGAGACGTACAGAAGGTACCGGCGGGCGAAGCTGAAGCGTCGTCTCGTAAGACTCCGTCCTTTCGCCGCCGTCCGTCGCCGTCCGTCGCTCGCGCTCGTCGTGACCGTGCCGGTCGTCTCCGTCGTCGCGGCGTTAGCCGTCTACGAAACGGGCGTCGGTCCCGCTGAATTCTACGCCGAAAGTCCCGTGGAAGCCACGGCGGCAGGGGTGTTCGCCGCGGCGGTCGTCGTCACCCCGACAGCGTTTCTGTACAGGCTCCGTCACGCACGTCGTGAGGCTTTCGTCGACCGTATCCCCGACCTCTGTGAACGTCTCGCCGAAGCTTCGTCGGTCGGTATGACGCCGGTCGAGGCGGCACGCGTCGTCTCGGAGAACGTCAAGGGCGGCGTTGCCGACGAGATGAGACGTGTTCACGACGAGGCTATACTGACGAACGATGTCTTCTCGGCTCTGCTGGCTTCGGCGCGCCGCGTCGGGATAGCCGAGTACGGTCTGACGGTCAAGACGGCGGCGGAGGCGACGCGCGCGACCAACGACCTCGAAAAGACGCTCCGGTCGCTCTCCGAAGCCGCCGGCTCGCGGGCGAAGCTTCGTGCGGAACGCCGTAGGTCGATGGAGCTTTACGCCGTCGTCGTGGTTCTCGGTCTCGGAACGTTTGTCGCAACCGCCGTCTTCCTCGAACTCTTCTTCCTGCCTCGTCTCTCGGAGGTAGCGGGCGCGACGGAGGCAGGCTTCCTGACCGCGCCGCCGATACCCCCCGAGGGATACACGACCGTCCTTTTCCACGCGACGCTGGTTCAGGCGGCTGTCAACGGTCTGTTCATCGGCAAGCTACGTGACGGTCGTATGCGCGCAGGACTCGTCTACAGCGTCGTCTTCGTCGTCGGCGTCACCGCCGCGTTCGTGGCTCTCTGACCCCAAACGCTTACTTGCGTCCTCGCTTAGGGCATCCGTGTACCAAGAGGGCGAAGACAGCGGCGTCTCTACGGTGGTCGGCGCGGTCCTGATACTCGTCATTCTCCTCGTTCTCCTGTCGCTGTATCAGGTCTACGGAGTCCCGAGCGAGAACCGCGAAACCGAGTTCAAACACAGTCAGGACGTGCGCGGCGACTTCCTCGACGCCCGTAACGCCGTCCTCGACGCGAAACGGACGGGACGCGGAACGTCGGCGTCGGTCCGTCTTGCCCCTCAGTATCCGACGCGCCTGTTCGGCATCAATCCGCCGCCTCCGACCGGGACCGTCGAGACGACCGACAACGGCACCATCGAGGTCCGTGACCAAGCCAACAGCCTCGTAGACGCCTGTCCAGTCACCGACCAGACGCGTATGTTAGAGTACGAGGCGGCGTACAACGAGTACCGAGACGGTCCGACGATGAGGTATGAGAACACGGTAGCGTACGCCGACTACGACGAGGCGACGCGCCTCTTGTCGGAGCAGAAGCTCGTCGAAGGCAGGACAGTCAACCTCGTCGTGCTTCAGCCCGAGTTCTCGGAGACGGGTACCGGAGTCGCCTCCTTCGAGCCTCGTCCGGGCGGTATCGTGGAAAGACGCGTCAACAGTCCGACGGTGACTGTTCCGACAGAACTCGGCGAGGACGACTGGGAGGGACTCCTCGACGGAGAGGTTGACGCCGGTGACGTGGACGTGACCGACGGAGAACTGACGGTCGAACTCGACGGCGTCCATACGGTCTCTTGCGGCGTCGTAGGGACACGCGGCGCACCGCCTGGTGGAGGGCGCGGGGATGCCGGCGACGGCGACGTTAACCCCGCCGGACCTGGAAGCGTCTCTTTCGTCGGCGGCGAGATACTCGGACCTGGAGGAGGACCGCCTGGACAGCAGGCTTCGCACGACGTACGTCTAACGTTCGAGAACAACGCCGACGAGGACGCGACGGTTACGGAAGCACGTATAGCCTTCTACTACCAGTCGCCTCAGCCTGCACGCGCCGATATTACGGAGGCAGACCTGTACGACTCGCCGACACCGCCGACGAACTTCAGGGCGAACCTCGTGATACTCAACCCCGCGGTCGAGGTGACGCCGCCCGTCGTCTTCGAAGGAGATTCGCAGACAGATATCTCGTTGCGGTTCGACGTGCGTCCGCACCAGAACGACTTCTTCGTAATGCGTCTCACATTCGAAGACGGTCGGACGGGTCTGTACTTTGTCAGCATGTCTTGACCGTAGGAATCCTTTTACCCGTGCGGCGCTTCTGACACCTATGAGAAAACGGAGACAACGTCAAGACAAGGCTCAGAGCGAGATAATCGGTGCTATCTTGCTCGTTGTCATTACGCTGATACTTGCGTCGGTCCTCGCCGTCTATGTCTTCGACGTAGGTGGACAGCAGTTAGGTGACAGACCGCCGCAGGTCAACTTCGCGTTCCAGAACACGACCGACGGACTGCAGGCGACACACGACGGCGGTCAGCCTCTCGCGGTTGAGAGGGTAGAGATAGTCGTGACAGACGACGGCGAAGCACCTACCGCGGTCGCCCTAGGTGAGACGCCCGTCGCGGGGGGAACGACGCGTATAAGCGCGACCGAGACTGACTTTGACAACGACGACATCCGCGTAGGCGACAGCGCCATCGTCGCCGAAGGAGTGGGTTCAGGTGACGAGGTCCGTATAGTCCATATCAACCCCGACACGGGTGAAGGAACCGTCGTAGCGCGGTACATAGGGAGATAACGAGGTGAAAGATGTCTGAAAACACAGAAGTCGGCGTCGGCAGACGTATGTTGCTCGGTGTGGTAGCGCTAGTAGGTACCGGAGTTCTCTTTGTCGTCGGCATGGACGTGATAGTAAACAGGCTCGCGCCCACGGTGGCATCGCCGTTCCCCGTCTACACAGCAGGCTTCCTGTTCGGAACGTGGTCGATACTGACGATGACGTTCGTCTCGAACTACATCGGAAAGAAGCTGTACGGCGTTCCTTGCGTGACCTACAAGTTCCCGAAGGAGTGAAGACCGACGAGCGGATTCAGACGACCGATGAAAGACGGAAGAGATGACGTAGACGAGGCTCTCGTCGAGGAACTCCAGCGCCTGCACGACGAACTCGGCGTTCCGCCTCGGACGGTTGACGCAGGGAGGTACGGCAGGTTCAGCCCTGCGCTCTACGCCGAGAAGTTCGGCTCTTGGGAGGAAGCCCTCAAAGCCGCAGGCATAGACGGTAGTCCGGAGAGACCGAGCGACGGCGTCACAGTCTCCGAGAAAGACATCGGAGACGACAAGGTCAACGAGAAAGAGGACGAAGACGACGGCGACGACCTTGACGGGTTCGAAGCCGCCGTCGTCAGGACGGCGTCACAGGTCAAGGGCGCGCCCTCACCGGACGACCTCAGGGAGCGCGGCTACTCGGTCAACGAAGCTGTCGAGGAACACGGCTCTTGGAAGGCTTTCCTGCGGTCGCTCGGCGTCAAAACGGAGTACGTCGAGGGGTCAAGAAACGAGCGACGCACACCCGACGAAGCCGAACGGCTCCTCGACGATATCGAGCGTTACGTCAGCCTGCGCGGCGAACCGCCGACGGAGGAGGACGTTTCCGAGACCGGATGGATGAGCGCGCCCGAAGACTACCGGCGTATCTTCGGAGGCGTCGAGGAGGCGGTCGGCGAACTCGACGACGGGGACGCGCGCGAAGATGAGGGTGTCGACGACGAACTCGTGAGCGAGGTCAAGAGGTACTACCTCCGGAGGGGCGAACCGCCGACCGAAGAAGACGTTAGGCGGGAGGACTGGATGTCATCGCCACGCCGGTACGCCGAGGTCTTCGGAGGCGTCGACGAAGCTGTCGAGGCGGCAGGCGTCGACGGATAGCTAACAGCCCTCACAGGCGCAGTAGACGTTGCAGACGGGGTTGCCGCAGTCGGGGTTCCTTGCAGTACAGTACTCGCGCCCGTGACGTATGAGGAGAACATGGAGCGGATAGGCGAGGTCGTCGGGAACGACAGCATCGAGAACGTCGTGGGCACGGCTGTTTGTCGCCGACTCGGGGACGAGCCCGAACCTCTTCGATACGCGTTCGACGTGTGTATCGACCGCCATCGTCGGCTTGCCGAAATGGAAGCTCAGGACGACGCTTGCCGTCTTGGGTCCTACGCCCTTGATGTCGGTGAGCCAGTCCTTTGCGTCGTCGGTTGGGAGGGCGTCGAGAAACGCGAGCGAGTACGCGCCCGACTCCTCGTGTACGGCGGCGAGGGCGCGCTGTATACGTGCCGCCTTCTGGTCGGGGAGTCCTGCGACACGTATCACGTCGGCGAGTTCGTCGTGGTCCGCCTCCGCTATCTCGGCGAATCCGTCGTACTCGTCGAACAGGCTTTCGGCGGCGCGGCGCGTGTTCTCGTCGGCAACGTTCTGCGAGAGTATCGTCGTAACGAGCTGTCGGACGCCTTCGCCCGGGTCAACGTCTTCCGAACCGTGTCCCTCGCGGCTGTCGACCTCGCCGTGTAACGAAACGAGGTCGTTGTGTAGCTCCCGAACGTCGGCTTCATCCCAGTCGCGCGTCATCGTGGGAAACGACGGGGCGCGACAACATCAACGCGTCGTTAATCCGACGAGTAGGCGACCGATTCGCCCGTCTCCAGACCGTTCCTGACGGCGGCGTGGACACGCGCCTCGCCGACGACCCAGTCGCCCGTGACGTAGACTCCTTCGTCGGCGGCGGAGTCGACCACGCCGCGCCCCACGCGTCCGTCTGCGAGCGCGTACCTCCAGCCTTGGTGGTCGGTCCAGTCGGGTTGGGCGAGACGGTCGTCGTCCATGATATCGGCGGTGAGTTGGGCGAGTTCGGCGACGTTTTCGTCGGGCGGCGCGTCGTACATCTCGGTCGACCAGTCGGGCGCGGCTTGAACGACCAAGACGGACTCGCCGTCGGGAACATGCTCGGGCTTGCAGTCCTCGCGGGATATCCAGCCAACGTCGTGCCGGTCGTCGGTGTTTATCAGCGCGTAGTAAGGGACATCGACCTCGAAGCCGTATCCGAGGACGGCGGTCCATACAGTCCTGTACGGAACCTCAGCCGCGGCTTCGCCTAGACGGTCAACTGCGGCGACGCCCGTCTCCGACAGGAGTTCGGCGGTCTGTGGCGCGGGAGGGTTGACGACGAGGGCGTCGAAGGGACCGCGTTCGTCCCCGCCGGCGGTGAGTCGCCAGCCGTCTTCGTGGCGCACGTCTTCGACTCGCGTCCGGCGTTCGACGGTCGCGTCGGTCGCCCCGAACAGGTGTTTCGCCAGCCGCGTTATACCGTCTTCGTAGCTCCATTTGGTCTCGTCTTCGTCGCGTCCCTCAGAGACGTTTCCGTCGCCGTCGAAGGTCCATACGGCTCCGTCAACCTCAACGAGTCCGTCGTCAAACCTCCCGATTAGTTCGTTGACACGTTCGTCCGTGTCCTTGATGTAGTTGGCACCGTAGTCGTAGACGGTTCCGTCACGTCGGCGCGCGGCGGCACGTCCACAGACACCTCCGGACTTCTCGAAGACCGTCATGTCGGCGTCGGTGGCGTTATCGACGACGTAAGCCGCGGCGGCGGCACCTGCGCCGGCACCGATTACTCCCAGTTTCATGGTCGGTCTTCGGATCCGCGCCGGAATAGGCTCACGGTACCGTCCGCCGACTCAGTCGCCCGTACGGTTCACAGGCTCGCCGACGCCTTCGACCGAACAACCGTCGGCATGGTCACATCTCGTGTAGAGTTCGTCGTAGTCGTCGGTTACAGCGTCGTCGCCCTGGGTCAACAGCCGCCGGAGGTCCTCGTTCCTCGATTCGAGTCCTTCGACCCTCTGCTCTATCCCCCGCAACTCGTCGAGTTCGAGCCTCGCATCGCGTAGCTCCTGCTCCGTCTCGTCCAGCTCCTCTTCAAGTTCCGCGATACGTTCGTTCCTTTCGTCAACGGCGTTGCCCACGCCGTCCATCTGTGTCTGGTAGTAGACGGTAACCCCCGCGGCACCGACCACGGAGACAACCGAGACAGCTATCAGGAACGCGTTTATGCGTCCGCCTATCTCGCCCATCCACCGGTAGTAACTCACCGGACAGGTTATGGCTTGCGACTGTCAGAGAAGGTAGTTGACGCGTTCAATCTATTCCACACGTAGGTTTTCGTCTTCGAGAGCGATAACCCAACGACTATACGTATGGGCGCGGTAGGTAGACTGCAGCATGACAGAAGGTACGGTTGGCTTCTTCCATGATAGGAAGGGCTACGGTTTCATAGAGCGCAACGATACGGATGACGACGACGACGTTTTCTTCCACATGGAAGACGTTAGCGGACCCGACCTCGAAGAAGGGGAAGAGGTCCGTTTCGATATAGGACAGTCGGAAAAGGGTCCTAGGGCGGAGAACCTCGAAAGGGTATAACTCGGTCAAGCAGTTTTCGTTTCTTTTGTGACGACGGCGGACAGCCCCGCCTGTATCAGAAGACCGTGAACGTCAGCTTTGACAGCGCTTCGATAAACAGAAGTCCAGATTTCCCGCCTGCACGTTTATATATTTAACATGTAAAATGATGAGAAACCTTTAAGTGGGATGGAGTTATTGGCATATGTGTAGATAGAACATGATGGAAGACCACCAAGCACCGATGGTTCCTCCCGCAAGACGCCGGAACGAGACCGTCGAGTGCCGCGAACCCACGAAGAACGCCCTCAAGGAAGAGACGGACGCACTCCGTACCGAAGCGGCTTTCGTCCCGATGATAAAGCGGTCTTCCAAGGTAGTAAACTAACTAATCTTCTCTCCGTTTAACGCGTCAGCTATCTCCGAGAGCCACGCACGCCGGTCGTCGGATTCGACGAACGCCGACGCCGCGCCCGCCGCGTCTGCGCCGAGTTCGAGTGCGCCCTCTACGTCGGTTGCGTCGCTGATTCCGCCCCCGACAAGGACGCGCGTCCGTGGGTTGGCGTCCTCGACAGCCGCAACGAACCTCTCGACGAGTTCGGGGCGGGCGTCGACGACGGAGCGTCCCGTACCTATGTCGTCGGGATTCTCGAAAAGGAGGCAGTCAGGGTCGAACGCCAGAGCGGCGCACGCCTTTTCGACGGTGTCGACGCAGACGACCGACTCCAGACCGTAGTTGCCACAAGCCGAGACCTTCTCGGCTACGTCGTCGAATCCGTCGCGGCTCTCGGGATGGTTGATTAGAACGCCTCCCACGCCCGCATCTGCGAGGGTCGGAAGGGCGACAGCGCCGTTTCCACGTCCCTCGCACGAGGCGTCGACCGACTGGGCGAAGACGGGGAGCGCCGTTCCCTCCGCGACACGGGCGAGGTCGGGAGTCTGGGGAGCGACGGCGAACGACGCCCCGGTCTCCTCGGCTACTTCTTCGATGGTCTTGACGAGCGCGAGTCCGTCGTCCCCCGCGGTCCCGTCGTAAATCTTGAAGTTGATGAGGAAGTACGGATACTCCGGTCTCATGGGTCAAGAAGAAGCGCGGCACGTTTCAGGGTTCGGGTAGAGCGGGTCAGTCGTCGCCTACGCGGTAGTTCTTTTCGAGTCTCGGATTCTCCATGAACGGATTGGCTATACGTATGAGGTCGACGACGAAGTCCCTGCCGAGGTAACGGTAGGTCGTCAGTAGCGTCGACAGAACGACCAAGCCCGCGAGACCGAACGCCGCCTGTCCGAGAAGGACGTTACCCTGCGTCGTGAGGTAGACGCCGGCGGCGACGCTCACGAAGAAGACCAGCCCGTACAGCTTGAGTTCAATTACGAGCATCTTGAGCGTCAGGTCCTCGAACTTACGGTTGACCGTGGCAATCAGTCCGCGCTCTAGGTTTTCGACGCGGTCCATACGGTCGTCGACATCTTCGAGCGTCTCCTCTACGTTTCTGAGCGTCTCGTCGGCGTTTATCGCGGCTTCTGTCAGGCTCTCTGCTTTCTGACGTGCGTTCCGTAGGTCGTCGAACATCTACCCGAGGAACGCGTCGGACGTATTAAACCGCGGCGTTACGGTGCCGTGGGTTCGGGGAGGAGCGCGCCACGGAACGCCTTGAACCGTCCGAATCCGCTCCACGGCTCGAAAGGTTGATATATCAGAAACCTAAACCACCCATCGGGTGAGATATATCTCGGTGCAAACAGTCGAATCAGGGGACGGAGACGGAGGCAAGAGCGGAGAAGACAACAGTGACGATGAGACGCCGCCGGCTGTGCTGGCGACAGCGGCTGTCTGCGCCGTCGTCGTAGGGGCGATTGCGGCTTACGCCGCGAGCAACGTCAACACCGTGGCTATGGCAGGGGCTTTCGTGGTCGCCGCGGGGGGTTCGGGATACTACCTGTCGCAGAAGGAGCCGCCCGCCGCGGTCGCCGGAGCGGCGTCTTACATCTCCGCCGTCATCCTCCTGTTCACGCCTTTCGCGCTCTACCTCCCCGACATCGTGATACGCGGCGAGGATGTCCGTCTGTTCGCCGAGGACGTGGAGGCAAGCGACGTGACGATAGGCGGGGACGCCCTGTTCGAGGCGGGCGGCTTCAGCATCGGAAACGTCGCACAGGGAAACGTCGACGGAGTGATACAGCTGGTCTTCTGGTTCGTAATCTTCAGCGTCGCCGCCGTCCTCCTTCTCGTGGTCGGCAAGGTCCTCAAGACAACGGCGAAGAAACAGGAGTCTTAGTCGAGAACCTCGCGGACCGCCTCGGCGGTAGCGTCCGCCTTCGTCGTGTCGCCGGCGGCTTCGAGAGCCGCATCGGGGTCCTTGAGAAGATGTCCGGTCGTGACACAGACTACCTTCTCGGAGTCGTCGATAACGCCTTCGCGGTAGAGCTTCTTGACGCCTGCGACGCTTGTGGCGCTCGCCGGCTCCGCACCGATTCCCTCCATCCGCGCTAGCTTGACCTGAGCGTCCATCAGCTCCTCGTCGGTGACGCTCGTCGCCGTGCCGTCGGTTTCGTCGATAGCCTCGCGCGCCTTGGGTGCGTTGACGGGGTCACCGATACGTATCGCGGTCGCCTTCGTCTCGGGCGACTCGAACGGTTCGAGAGGTCCGCTCTTCTGGAGAGCGCCGACGAGAGGCGACGCTCCCTCCGCCTGCACGCCCGTCATCATCGGCATCTCATCTATGATTCCGGCGTGGTAGAACTCGCGGAATCCCTTGTAGATAGCGCTGATGTTTCCGGCGTTTCCGATGGGAAGAACGACGCGGTCAGGTATCTCCCAGTTTAGCTGTTCGAGAACCTCGAACGCTATCGTCTTCTGCCCCTCAAGCCTGTACGGGTTGATGGAGTTTAGGACGTAGAAGAAGCCCTCGTCGGCAAGGTCACGGACAATACGGAGGCATTCGTCGAAGTTGCCGTCGAGTTCGATGAGGTGCGCGCCGTGCATCAACGCCTGCGCGACCTTACCCATCGCCACCTTGTCCTGCGGCAGGAGGACGACGGCGGGTATGTCGGCGGCGGCACCGTAGGCGGCGAGCGCCGCGCTCGTGTTGCCCGTCGAGGCGCACGCGACGCGTTCGATACCGAGTTCGATTGCTTTCGAAACGCCGACCGTCATACCGCGGTCCTTGAACGAGCCGGTCGGGTTCATTCCCTCGTGCTTGACATGCATCTCGACACCTATCTCGTCCGAAAGCTTCGATGCGTCGTAGAGCGGCGTTCCGCCCTCGTGTAACGTGACGCTGTCGGCGGTTTCGAGCGGAAGGACCGACGAGTAACGCCAGACGCCGAGCGGTCCTGTGAAGTCGGACCGCGAGGGTATCTCCTCGTAACGTACCTCAAGCAGACCTCCGCAGTCGCACGTGTAGCGCGGTTCGTTGCTGCTGTACCTCTCCCCGCATTCGATGCACTGTAGCCATGTCATAGCTCTTCCTCAATGATTCCCGTGGACTTCTCCAGAGTCTCGTCTATACGTTCGGCGTCCGGACCGCCGCCCTGACCGAACTCCGGAGAGCCGCCGCCGTCGCCTCCGAGTAGCGACGCGAGTTCGCCTGCGACACTCCCCGCGTGTAGCTCGACGCCTTCGGGGACGCCGACGACGACGCCTGCGCTTCCATTCTTACCCGCGAAGACGGCGACCTTTCCTTCCTCTACGACAGAGTTAGCCGCGGCTCGGAGTTCGTCGATGTCGGCGTCCATACGTTGTACGACAACGGGGACGCCGTCGACAACCTCCTCCTCGGCGGCTTCGGTACGTAGCTCGGCGAGTTCCTCGCGCAACTCCTCTATCTCCTTGCCGCGTTCCTTCCATTCCTCGAAGAAACGTTCCGCCGTCTCGACAAGGTCGTCGCGCGGAACGCCGAAGACTTCGGCGGTTTCGGAGACGACGCGGTCCGCCTCCTGCGCCGCCTCTACCGCCGCGGTTCCGGCGGAGAAGACGAGACGTTCGACGCCGTCCTGTATCCGCTCGGTGTTACGTATCTTGATGAAGCCGACCTCGCCCGTCCGTCCGACGTGCGTACCGCCGCACGCCTGCACGTCCTCGTCAACCTCGACGACGCGTATCTCCTCGCCCGCCGGTATGCCACCCTGATACAGGTCGAAGCCGTACTCCTCCTCCGCCTCGTGTCTGTCGAACCATTCGTCCTTGACACGGACGTTCTCACGGACGGTCCTGTTCGCCTCACGCTCTATCTCGCGTACCTCGTCCTCTGAGAGACGGCGGTGGTGCGTGATATCGATACGGGACGACTCGACGCCCTTCTGCGCACCCGCCTGACGGACGTGGTCGCCGAGGACACGCCGCGCGGCGTCTATGACGATATGCGTCGCCGTATGGTTACGCATCAGGGCGCGGCGGCGGTCTACGTCGACCTGTCCGCGGACTACGTCGCCCTTGCTCAGCGGCTTGTCGGTCCGGTGGAAGACGACGCCGTCACGTTTCTGTACGTCCTCGACGTGCGCCACGTCGCCGTTTTCGAGAACGCCCGTGTCGGCGGGCTGTCCACCGCCCTCGGGGTAGAAACGCGTCTGGTCAAGGACGAGTTCGTAGGAATCGTCATCCTCGTCGTAGTAGGTATTGAGGACGACAGCCTCGAACTCGGTCCGGTCGGCGTCGTCGTAGAACAGGAGGTCGGTTTCGGGTAGGTCGTCATCGACCTCCTTCTCGTCACCGGCTTCCTCGACGCTCGCGCGTTCCTCGTGCCTGTCGGCGACCTGTGCGTAGAAGTCGTCGGGAACGTCGACCTCGACGCCTTCTTCCTCGGCTATCTCGGCGACCGTGTCAGGCTGGAGACCGTGCGAATCGTACATCTCAACGAGTTCGTCGTCGGGTATCGCCCCTTCGTCGGCGTACTCCTCCGCCTTCCGACGAACGAGTCGCTTACCACGTTCGAGCGTCTCATCGTACTTTTCGACCTCCTTACGGACGACATCCTCGATTACGTCACGGTTTCTGTATCCGAGACGTTTTGCCTGTTCGTCGACGAGGTCTTCGAGCGGAACGTCGAGACCGATTTCGTCGGCGAGGCGTACGGTGCGGCGTAGCACGAGACGCGCAAGGTAGCCCGTGCCGACGTTCGAGGGAACGATGCCGTCGCCGAGCATGTAGGCGAGTACGCGTGTGTGGTCGGCGACCGCGAAGGCGTTCTCGACGGGCGAAAGGATTTCGTCGAGTTCTTCGAGCGTCAAGCCGACATCCTCGGCGACCTGTTCGCGGACGGCGCGCAGGTCGTCAACCTCGTCAGCGTCCATCTTACCCGCGAGACGCGCTATGTCAGCGAGTATCTCGTCGTCGGCACGCTCGATTCCCGCGGCGTCGAGAATCTCGTCAACCATCTCAGGGTAGACAGCCTCGTAGACCGTGGGCGTTCCTTGGCTCAGCCACGTAAACCGCTCCAAGCCGTAGCCCGTGTCGACGATGTAGTTGTCCATCTTGGAGTACGTCTTCCCGTCCTTCATCTCGTACTCGCCGTCGGGGTCCTGTTCGAGGTCCATGAAGACGAGCGTCGCAACCTCAGCACCACGCAGTATGACCTCGAAGGCGGGACCGGCGTTTCCTCCGCCGACCCAAGGCGACTCGACGTAGGTAACCTCGTCAAGGGGCGCGCCCAACGAACCGAGGAACTCGTCGCAGTGACGGACAGTATCTTCCTTCCAGTAAACCTCGCCCGCGTACGCGCCTCCGTCGCCGCGTGAGTTGAAGGCATGGTGCGCCATCATCTCGAAGGCAAGCGTATGGCGTCCCGTCTTTCCGACGTTGTCGATATCCTGCATACGGATACACGGCTGCGAAATCGTGAGCGGATTGGCGGGCGGCGGGGTTTCGCCGCTCGTCACCAGAGGCTGGAAGTCGTAGATGGAGGCTTGGGTCAGAAGAACGTCGTCACGCCACCGTGAGGCGTCGACGGGGTACGGGTCGACGCGTGTGTGGTCGCGGTTCTCGAAGAAAGACAGAAACTCCTCGCGCATCTCCTCAAGCGTGTATTCGTCGTCGAAAGGCGGGTTTCCGATAAACGAATACTCGTCACAAGGGGGTTCACCGCACGTCTCCTTCGAGGCGTCGCGCGTCCAGAAGTAACGTCCGCAGTCGGGGCAGTTCTTCCGGACGAATCCGTTCTCCTCGAAGAAGTCAAGGCGGTACTCGTCCTCGTCCATACCCGACGTTTCCGCGGCACGTCTAAAACGTTTTCTGAAAG
>JAQZCZ010000040.1 GCA_028751095.1 Euryarchaeota archaeon Ods01
ACCAGAGTAATATTCAAGTACGTAGAATCCGTGGTGCTGAGATATGGGTGTAATAAATCGGCTAACTCGGTCAGAACGGGAAGAATTGACGGATGACGAAATAGCTGAATACTACGCTACCGAGGTTTTTCCAGGGGGGCGTAGATAGAACAAAAAAGGCATACTGGTATAGAAAGCTAATGTTGACCCGATTTCTGAAAGAGAGGGGTGGGCACGAGCCAAAACGCACGGATGAAGGGGAAGTATATAGAGATAAGGACATGGCTCGTCTTGATAGAGTGGTTAATAGAGTAGCCTCCGCAAGTGATAGGATGGAAAACACAGTACAAAGACAGGCAATATGGGACATCTACGAAGGCGAAAATCAAAAAGGTCAATTTCTACAAGACTTACTGAAGATAGAGGAATTAGTAAAAGAGGATAGGGACAACATGAAGTAAGAAATATTTGCGGATTGACTGACTAAAACTGCGTGGGTATTCGGAGCCGAGAGTTAATAAACCAACGACAACAATCTACTCACACGATGTCACAGAAGACAGGTCGGGTAGTACAAGAGATAATGGACGAACCCCATCTCGAAGGTCACCGTGTATCCGTCCGGCGTATTCACGGTATGGTGGAGGAACGCGGGCTGGAGCCGCAGTCCGTCGCCGACAAGCTCGGCTTGGACATCGCCGACGTTTACCGAGCCTTAGCTTACTACCACGACCATCCGGGAGAGATGCACGAAGTAGAGGAGAGGCGCGGAAGGCGCACCCAAGAATCGCTCGACGAGGGCGGTGTCGCCAGTCCCGAGGACCTCTGATACGGATGCCGTTCCGGCTCTTGCTTGACGAGATGACGGAGGCGGGGCTTGCCGACTACTGCACGAAGCTCGGGCACGATGTCGAACGTGTAGTTGAGGTAGATGCCCTCGGTCGCGGCACCGACGACGGAGCGATAGCTGAGTACGCAGAGGAACACGACCGGCTCGTGGTCACCTACGACGACGACTTCCTCCTTGACCGCGGTATGCTGAGCAGAGTGGGTGTGCTGTATCAGCCCGACGACAGAACGCCGCCGTTCGAGACAGCGAACATCATCGACGCCATCAACATCCACGTCAGCCAAGCCGAGATAGTTGAGCACGACACCGCGTTTCACCTGACTGAGGGCTGGCTGTAACGTCTTGTTAGTCTTCCCTGCCACACCTTCTCATACGCACGCGTAACCGTTGGGTTTATATCTCCGTCGCGGGTACGGTCGTACGGTTGACTGCAGGGGCGTACGTCCCGAGTCCGAGAGGGCGAAAAGAAACAAGGTTCCGAGTCGGGATGGCCGAGTGGTTAAGGCGCAGGATTGCTAATCCTGTGGCGTTCGCGCCGCGTGGGTTCGAATCCCACTCCCGACGTGGAAAGACACACACAACATGAGTCAAGAAGAACCAGAACCGGAAGAGGAAGAAGACATCAAGTACTTCGTCAGGGTCGGAACCACCGACCTTGACGGTACTGAGAGCGTCGAGACCGCTCTTCTCGACCTCGACGGCGTCGGAAGACGCGTCGCTAAGGCGGTTTCGTCCGAGGCGGGTGTTGACCCGCGCTCGACGCTCGGTCGGCTTGACGAAGACAAGATAGAAGCCGTCAAGGAAGCAGCACAGGAGTTCGACGAAATAGGTCCGTCGTGGATGGTCAACCGCGAGAAAGACCGTTACACGGGAGAGGACCTCCATATCGTCGGAAAGGACCTCGAAATTACCCAGGAGGAGGATATCAACCGGATGCAGAAGATAAGCTCGTACAAGGGCATCCGCCACCGAAAGGGCAAGAAGGTACGCGGTCAGCGTACAAAGTCCACGGGACGCACAGGCGGCGAGGTCGCTGTCAAGGTATCGGAGCTACAGGCAGAAGCCGAAGAGGAGGAAGAATAGATGGGATACCCAGGCAAGAACGTCAAACAGTACGAGACACCCAACCATCCGTTCCAGGGCGGACGGATACAGGACGAACACCAGCTCGTCGACGAGTACGGTCTGAAGAACAAAGAGGAGCTTTGGAGCGTTCGCTCCGAGCTACGACGGTATCGGCGCGAGGCACGTAACCTTCTCGGCGAACCCGAGGAAGCTGTCGCCGACGAGACCGAACAGCTCCTCGGACGCCTCCGCCGTATCGGCGTTCTCGGCGAGGAGTCGACCCTTGACGACGTGCTTACGCTCGACGTGACCGACCTTCTGGAGCGCCGTCTCCAGACCGTCGTCTACCGTAAGGGGCTTGCGAGCACCACCGACCAAGCCCGTCAGTTCATCACGCACGGACACGTCAAGGTCGGCAGGCGGCGTGTCCGCGTGCCGAGCTACACCGTCGAACGCGACGAGGAGGCGACCGTCGACTTTGACGACGGCTCGCCGCTCGCCGAAGAACTCCATCCCGAGCGTGCAGGGGAGGGTCAAGAATGAGTAGCGCGGAACAGCCCGAGGACGCCGACCGTGTCGGTGTCGCTCATATCCATGCCAGCCTCAACAACACGATAATCACGCTCACCGACCTGACCGGCGCGGAGACACTCGCCAAGAGCAGCGGCGGTTCGGTCGTCAAGCAGAGCCGTAACGAGTCGACGCCTTACGCCGCGATGCAGATGGCTGAGGAGGTCGCCGAGGCGGCACAGGAACGCGGTATCTCGACCGTTCATGTCCGTATCCGTGCGCCGGGCGGAAACATGAACACCAACCCCGGACCCGGTGCGCAGGCGGCGATACGTGCGCTTGCACGCGCCGGACTCGAAATCGGACGTATCGAGGACGTGACGCCGATACCGCACGACGGCTGTAAGGGTCCCAAGGGACGCCGAGGACGCGGAAACTAATGGACGTAGAACTCGTCGAACTCGGTGAACGCGAGACGGAGTTCGTCGTTAGAGACGTTTCCGCCGCTTTCGCCAACGGTGTCCGACGCGCCATCATCGGCGATGTGCCGACGCTGTCCATCGACACCGTCGACTTCTACGAGAACACGTCGGTCATGTTCGACGAGGTCCTCGCGCTCCGTCTTGGACTCGTCCCCCTCACGACTGACCTTGACTCGTACGAACTCCCTGACGAGGACACCGATGACGAGGAGTACGACCCCGCGAACGAGGTCACGCTGACTATCGACGTTGAGGCGGAGGACGAGGAACGCACCGTCTATCCGTCCGACTTCGAATCTGAGGACCCCGCCGTCCAACCCGCCGACGAGAACATACCGCTCATCAAGCTCAAGCCGGGACAGGCGGTCGTAGCCGAATGTGTCGCGCGTCTCGGGCGTGGACGCGACCACGCCAAGCACCAAGGCGGCGTCGCCGTCGGCTACAAGCACCTTCACCGTCTCGTCGAAGAAGGCGGTGAGGAACGCGATGCTGTCCGTGGTGTCGTTGAGACGCCCGACGGCGAACTCGTTGACGTTTCGGACGAACGCGGAGTCGGCGAGTACGAGGAATACGGCGTCGAGGAGGTTGAGGACGCCTTCGTCTTCCACGTCGAGTCGGACGGTTCGCTCGAACCGTCCGAACTCGTCCTACGTGCGACCGAGACGTTGTCGCAACGTGCCGCGGAGCTAGGTGACAAGGTATCGACATAGAGACAACAGAAACACAGGATGTGCGTGGGTAGCCAAGCCAGGCCAACGGCGCGGCGTTCAGGGCGCCGTCGTGTAGACGTTCGCCGGTTCAAATCCGGTCCCACGCATCCACCGCTCGCTCGCTGGACCCGCGGGAAGTATGCTCCGCATGCTTCTCGACGAATCGGGGTTCGGCGCGGGCACTAAAACAAGAGGAAAACGAAAGATGCCGAAACAGAATCCGAGGTTAGTAAGCCTCATCGAACGACTGCGCGAACGCGCGTCGGACGAGGGCGACGTCTGGAGCGAACTCGCGTCGCGCCTCGACAGTCCGTCGCGTAGCCGCGCGGAGGTTAACGTGAGCAAGATAGAGAGATACGCGAGCGAGGACGAGACGGTCGTCGTGCCGGGTAAGGTACTCGGGGGCGGCGTTCTGTCGAAGAGCGTAGACGTTGCCGCCTTCGACTTCTCGTCGTCGGCGCGCGACAAGATAGCCGATGCCGGAGGCGAACCTGTCTCACTCGACGACTTCGTTGAGGACGGCGACAGCTCCGGAGTCAGGGTGGTACGATGAAGGGCGAAGCAGAGTTCGACGCTGACGAGGCGACGCTGATAGACGGCGAGGGTGCGGTCCTCGGTCGTCTCGCAAGCACTCTCGCGTCCGAGTCGCTGGACGGCGAGAAGATTGTCGTCGTCAACACCGAGAACGTCGTTATTTCGGGAGAGAAGAGCGAAGTAGTCGAAAAGTACCGCGGCAAGGTCGAACGGAGCGTTGACCGCGGACCCTTCCATCCGCGTCGTCCCGAAGGCGTTGCGAAGCGCGCCGTCCGCGGCATGCTCCCGTACAAGAAGCAACGCGGGAAGGATGCGCTCGGACGTATCCGTTTCTACGTCGGTGTCCCTGCCGAGTACGAGGACGAGGAGTTCGAGGAACCCGACAAGGTCGTTGACGACATCGGACGCGGCGGATACGTCACGCTCGGCGAGATAAGCGAAAAGATAGGAGCTAACGTAACATGGTAGAAGCAGTCAACACCTCTGGTAAGAAGAAGACGGCTGTGGCGCGAGCGACGGTAAAGGAGGGGGAAGGACGTATACGGATAAACTCAAAGCCCGTCGAGTTCGTCGAACCCGAGAGCGCACGTCTCAAGATGACTGAGCCGTTCCGCGTCGTCGATAAGGACCTACGTTCTGAGGTCGACATAGAGATTGATGTCGAAGGCGGCGGCTACGCCGGACAGGCTGACGCCGTCCGTACCGCCATCGCACGCGGCTTGGTTGACTGGACGAGCGACGCCGAACTCCGCGAGGCGTACATGGAGTTCGACAGGTCGCTCCTCGTTGACGACCCGCGCCGCAAGGAGGCGAAGAAGTTCGGCGGACCGGGCGCGCGCGCTCGGTACCAGAAGTCGTACAGGTGATACCATGATGGTGCCTGTCCGCTGTTTCACGTGCGGTAGCACAGTCGGCGAACACTACGAGGAGTACAAGGAGCGTACCGCCGCGGGCGAGGACGCTGAGGAGGTACTCGACGACCTCGGCGTAAAGCGTTACTGCTGTAGGCGGATGCTCGTGACGCATAAAGACCTCGTCGACACCGTAGCACCGTACCAGTAAACATGAGCAGGTACACACGTTACGAAAGGGCACGTATCATTGGGGCACGCGCTCTTCAGATATCGATGGGCGCGCCGCCCCTCGTCCAGATGGAGACGAACGACCCCGTACAGATAGCGCGTCACGAACTCGAAGAAGGCGTGCTACCGATTACGGTGAGGCGCGGATGAGCGGGACGGAGATACAGAACGTAGTCCTTCGCCGTATACTCGACTCGCGCGGCAACGCGACGGTTGAGGCGGACGTACACACCACCGGCGGATTCGGACGTGCCGCCGCGCCTTCGGGTGCATCGACGGGCGAGTACGAGGCGGTCGAGATACCCGCCTCCGAAGCCGTTGAGCGCGGAGAGGAAGCCGCGGAGGCGCTCGTAGGCGTCGATGCGTCGGACCAGCGCGCCGTTGATGCGACGTTACGTGACAAAGACGGGACCGACGACTTCTCGCGTATAGGGGCTAACGCCGCCGTTGCGGTTTCGATGGCGTCCGCGAAATCCGCCGCCGACGCCCTTGACGTTCCGTTACACCGACACCTCGGCGGCTCTTTCGCCGAATCGATGCCCGTTCCTCTCGGAAACGTCGTCGGGGGAGGCGAACACGCCGACGATGCCACCGATATACAGGAGTTCCTCGTCGCGCCCACCGGCGCATCCGGTTTCGGGGAAGCCGCCTTCACCAACGCCGCCGTACACGCTGAGGTGAAGGAGGTACTCGACGAGCGAGGCGTAGGTGCAGGCAAGGGCGACGAAGGGGCATGGGCACCCTCGCTTGACGACGACGAGGCTCTCGACGTGGTAGCGCAGGCGGTCGAACGCGCCGCAGATGTCGAAACACGTCTCGGTCTCGATGTCGCCGCGAGTGAACTCTGGGACGACGACGAAGGCGTCTACGTCTACGACGACACGACACGGACGACCGACGAACAGGTCGAGTACATCGAGGAACTCGTTCGCAGTCACGACCTCATCTACGTCGAGGACCCGTTACACGAGGACGACTTTGAGGCGTTCGCACGCCTCACCGAACGTCTCGCCGACACCGACGCGCTCGTCTGTGGAGACGACCTGTTCGTCACCAACGTCGGACGCCTTGAACGTGGTATTGCCGAGGGTGCGGCGAACTCGATACTCATCAAGCCCAATCAGGTTGGAACAGTCACCGACACCTACGAGGCGGTCAGCGCCGCACGCGCCGCGGGATACGAGACGGTCATGTCGCACAGGAGCGGTGAGACCGAAGACGCGACTATAGCGTCTCTCTCGGTCGCCTTCGGAACGCGTTTCATCAAGACGGGTGCCGTCGGAGGAGAGCGTACAGCCAAGCTAAACGAAGTTATAAGAATACAGAAAGACATGGAGCGATAAATAATGTCACAGGAACAGCCAGACACAGACGAGGAGCCGGAAGAAGCCGAGGAAGCCGCGACAGAAGCAGAAGAGATGGATGCCGAAGAAACCGAGGCAGAGGAAGCCGAGGAGGTGGAAGAGGAACCTGAGCCTGAGCCGACGGAGTCGTTTGAGGGAGAGGACGACCTTCTCATCCCCGTTGACGACTACCTCACGTCCGGCGTACATATAGGAACACAGCAGAAGACGGGGCATATGGAGAGGTTCATCCACCGTGTCCGCGAGGACGGTCTCTACGTCATCGATGTAGCAAAGACCGACGACAGGATACGGACGGCGGCGAACTTCCTCGAAAACTACGAGCCTTCGAGCATACTCGTCACCTCCTCGCGCAGGTACGGACAGCACCCCGCTGAGACGTTTGCAGAGGCGACGGGAGCGCGCGTACGTTCGGGACGTTTCATCCCGGGGACGCTCACTAACCCCGACTACGACGGCTATATTGAGCCTGACGTTCTCGTCGTCACCGACCCGATAGGTGACGCTCAGGCGGTCAAGGAAGCCGTTACCGTCGGCATTCCCGTAATAGCGATGTGCGACACCAACAACGCGACGAACAACGTCGACCTCGTCGTTCCGACGAACAACAAGGGACGTAAGGCGCTCGCCGTCGTATACGGTCTTCTCGCGCAGGAGATTCTCGAAGCGCGCGAAGCCGACACCGACTACACGCTGGAAGACTTCGAGCCGGAGGTTTGACCGAGTGTCTCCGTCCCGGTCGAGCGCACCAGGGGCGGCGTTTCTCCTCGGCGAACACGCCGTCGTATACGACGAACCCGCTCTCCTCTTCGCCGTCGACAGAAGGGCGACGGCTACTGTCGAAGCCTCCTCTGAGGACGACTTACCCGACTCGCCGTACGTGCGCGAGGCTATCGACCGTGCGCGCGAGCATGCCGACGAAGACACGCCTCTCGCAGTCGAGGTTTCGTCTTCTATCCCTGTCGGCGCGGGACTCGGTTCGAGTGCCGCGGTTTCCGTTGCGACGCTACACGCCGCGGCACGCGAACTCGGAGAAACGATGGGGTCCGAACGCGTCGCCGACGAGGCGCACGAGGTCGAGCGCGCGGTGCAGGGCGCGGCGTCGCCCGCCGACACGTACACGAGCGCCGTCGGTGGCTTCACGCTCGTCGGTAACGGGAAACGGAGGGTAGACGCTCCGCCGACCGAGTTCGTCGTCGGATACGACGGCGGAAGCGCCTCGACGGGTGAGATGGTTGAAGGCGTCGCGCGTCTGGTCGAAGACAACCCCGTCGCCGCCGATATCGTCGGGTCGATAGGCGACCTGTCGCGCCGCGGCGTCGAACGCGCCGAGACGGGAGACTTCGACTCACTCGGCGACCTCATGGATATGAACCACGGCTTGCTCGACGCACTCGGCGTCTCGTCGTCGTCACTATCGCGTATGGTGTGGGCGGCGCGCGACGCGGGCGGAAACGCTAAGCTGACGGGCGCGGGTGGTGCGGGATGTGTCGTCGCTTATCCCGCGAAAGACGGGGTACGTGAAGCCGTCGCCTCCGAAGCAGAGGAGACATTCGCCGTCTCACCCGCTGAGGGGGTGCGTCCTGAGTGATTCTCAAGATAGGCGGAAGCGTTCTGACCGACAAGGACGACGAGGAGACGGTCGCAGAAGGATTCGACGATGTCCTCGCCTCGGTCGCCTGCTCGGCACCCGAAGACCTTGTTCTGGTACACGGCGCGGGTTCGTTCGGACATCCCCATGCGGCGCGCCACCGACTCGACGACGGCGGGTGCGAGGGCGCGTACGAGACACACGACGCAGTCGCGCGTCTCAACCGGCGCGTTGTCGGAACCCTTCGGCAACACGGTGCCGACGCTTTCCCCGTCCATCCGTCTTCCCTCGCGTGGAGGGACGGCGACCTGTATTTTGAAGACGGAGCGGTTCACGGTCTACGTAGCGGCTTCCTACCTGTTTTACACGGCGACGTGGTCGCTGACGGCGACGGCGTGTCAGTACTCTCAGGGGACAGGATAGCGGTCGAACTTGCGTCCGAGGACGAGACGGTAGGTATGTGTACGTCGGCGGGAGGCGTCCTCGACGAAGAAGGTAACACGGTGGAGCGCATCAGTTCGGTCGAAGAAGTCACCCGGGTAGGCGACGGTACGACCGACGTAACCGGCGGGATACACGGCAAGGTCGAACGACTCCTGTCGCTTCCGTCGGGCGGACGCGTCTTCGGTGCCGACCAGCTCGACGCGTTTTTCGCCGGAGAGCCGGTCGGCACGCTCGTAAGGAGGTAGTATGCCAGGAACATCAGAGAGGAAAGACGACCATATACGTATAGTAAAGGAAGAAGACGTTGAGGAGGCGGGAACGGGATTCAGCGACGTATCGTTGGTTCACGAAGCTCTTCCGGAGACGCATCTCGAACACGTCGACACGTCGACGGAGCTTCTCGGAGCGACCCTAGACGCACCCGTCTTTATCGAGAGTATGACGGGCGGACACCCCAACGCGACCAAGATTAACCGTGCCCTCGCGTACGCCGCCGACGAAGCGGGGATAGCGATGGGCGTCGGGAGCCAGCGCGCCGCGCTTGAAGACGACGACCTCCGCGGCTCTTTCGAGGTCGTGCGCGACTCCGACGCCGGTCCCGACGCCTTCGTCTACGGAAATATCGGTGCGGCGCAGTTAGACGAGTACGGCGTCGAAGGCGTCGAGGAATGCGTCGATATGATAGACGCCGACGCTATGGCGGTCCACCTGAACTTTCTTCAGGAAGCGGTCCAGCCTGCGGGCGATATCGACGCGCGCGGCTGTCTCGACGCTATCGACCGTATAGCAGACGAGGCGAGCGTTCCTGTAATTGTGAAGGAAACGGGTAACGGTATCTCGGACGAAACAGCAAGCGAACTCGCAGAAGCCGGCGTTGACTGCGTCGATGTCGCAGGGAAGGGCGGCACGACGTGGTCGGGCGTAGAGGCGTACCGCGCCGCCGCACACGACGACAGGCGCGGCGAGAAGCTCGGGACGCTGTTCCGTACATGGGGCGTCCCCACGGCGGCGAGTACCGCCCTTGCCTCGGACGAACATCCCTGCGTCGTCGCGTCGGGTGGCGTCCGTTCAGGAATCGACGTGGCGAAGTCGATTGCGCTCGGCGCTAAGGCGGGCGGACTCGCCAAGCCGTTCCTCAAACCCGCGGCACAGGGACGCGACGAGGCGCTCGAAGCCGTTGAGGATATTGTCGCCGAGCTACGGACCGCGATGTTCGTCACAGGCTCAGAAGATATCGGTGAACTTAGTAAAGCCCGTTCTGTTGTAACCGGTAGAACACGCGAGTACCTTCAACAGGCTCGTTAAACTGCGGTTAAATTTCAAACTACAAACATCAAACTTAACGGAGAAATACACAAGATGGAGATTGAAATCACAGCGGTTGGAGGATTCGAAGAGGTCGGTAAACAGATGACTGCGGTTCGGCTGGGAGAAGATGTCATAATCTTCGACATGGGTATCGACCTTTCGAAGATACTGCTACACGAGAACGTAGAGACGGAGTCGATGCATTCGCTCGACCTTATCGAGATGGGTGGTATCCCTGACGACAGGGTAATGAGCGATATCGAAGGTGACGTGAAGGCGATAATCCCGACGCACGGACACCTCGACCATATCGGCGCTATTCCGAAGCTAGCGCACAGGTACGACGCGCCTATCGTGGCGACGCCGTTCACCGCCGAACTCGTCAAGAAGCAGGTTCAGGGCGAGAAGAAGTTCGGCTTCGACAATCCGATACGGAAGATGGAGGCGGGCGAGGTCATACAGATAAATTCGAAGGTCACCATCGAGTTCGTCAACGTACAGCACTCGATACCGGGCGCTATCGTTCCCGTCGTGCATACGCCCGAGGGCGCTGTCGTCTACGGTCTCGATATGAAGATAGACCACACGCCGGTCATCGGAGACCCTATCGACGTCGAACGTCTCAAGGAAATCGGACGTGAGGACGAAGGCGTTCTCGCTCTCATCGCCGAGAGCGTCAACGTCGGAGAGGACGGACGGACGCCGAGCGAAAAGGTCGCAAAGGAGATGCTCCGTGACCTACTCCATTCGTTTGAGGACTACGACGGCGGCATCGTCGCCACGACGTTCGCGTCGCATATAGCACGTATCAAGAGTCTTCTCCAGTTTGCGCAGGAAATCGACCGCCGCCCCATACTTCTCGGCAGAAGCATGGAGAAGTACTCGGGTATCGCCGAGCGCATGGACTTGGTCGAGTTCCCCGATGTCGGTATGTACGGGCACCGCCGGAGCATAGAGCGCGCGATGAAACGCGTCATGGACGAGGGCAAGGAGAACTACCTGCCTATCGTCACCGGTCATCAGGGCGAACCTCGCGCTATGCTGACGCGTATGGCGCGCGACGACACGCCCTACGAAATCGAGGAGGGTGACAAGGTCGTCTACAGCGCCCGTATCATACCGTCGCCAATCAACGAAGGACAGCGCCATCAGGCTGAACAGCTCCTACGTATGCAAGGGGCGCGCGTCTACCCTGATATCCACGTTTCGGGACATATGGGCGGCGACGAACACTACGACCTCATCGACTGGCTCGAACCCTCGCATCTCATCCCCGCTCACCAGACGGCATCGGTGCGTAGCAAGCATATCGACATGGCGGAGGAACTTGGCTACAAGATGGGGCGCGACGCCCATCTCCTCCGTAACGGAGACAACATTACGCTGACGGAGTAAGCCTTGTCCGACATCCCCGGCGTCGTGAGCGAAAACGCGCGTATCGTCGACGAGGCACTTGAGGAACGCGTCCCCCTTGGCGAGATGCGTATACACGACGCCGCCGAGCATCTGCTCACGGCGGGCGGCAAACGTCTCCGTCCCGCGCTTCTGATGCTCGTCGCCGGCGCGCTCGGACGCCCGCCCGAGAAAACCGTCGAACCCGCTCTCGCCGTCGAAATCACGCATTCGTTCACGCTGATACACGACGACGTGATGGACGACGACCCGTTACGCCGCGGAGAGCCGAGCGTCCACGAGCGCTGGGACGTGCCGACCGCGATACTCACGGGCGACTACCTCTACTCGAAGGCGTTCGAGGTTGCACTCGAAACCGACGCCTCGGACGAGACGCTGAGGCGCGTGATGGAGACATTAGCGCGGACCTGCACGCTCATCTGTGAGGGACAGGCTCTCGATGTCGAACTCGCCGAGAGCGACGACGTTACCGAGGACGAGTACCTCCGTATGGTCGAACTCAAGACGGGCGTCCTGTTCGCCGCCTCGACCGGAATAGGCGCTCTCGTCTCCGACGCCGGTATCTACGACGACGCCTACTCGTACGGTCTAAAGGTCGGCAAGGCGTTCCAGATATACGACGACGTACTTGACCTGACCGCCGAGAGCGACGACCTCGGTAAGACGCGCGGGAGCGACCTTGTCGAGGGTAAGAATACGGTCGTCACCCTGCACGCACGCAGGAACGGCGTTGACCCGACGTTACCAAAGGACGCGTCGGAGGACGAGATAGAGGCGAAGGTTGAGGAGATACGTGACGCGGGAAGTATCGACTACGCGCGACGCCGTGCCGAGGAACTCGTCGAGGAAGGCAAACGCGACCTAGACGCCCTTCCCGATGGCGAGGCGCGCAACGCGCTCGACGAAATCGCTGACTACCTGATACAACGAACCTACTGATGGACGACGAAACACGTGAACTCGTAAGGCTGTACGCTCTACAGAACGCGGTGCGACACGAGGAAGAGGCGGATGTCGGCGCGGTGATAGGCACGCTGATGGGCGAACATCCCGAACTCCGCGAGAACGCCGAGGAGATTTCGGACGAAGCGCCCGAGGTCGTCACGTCCGTTAACGCGATGGACTCCGATGAGCGCCGCGCGACGCTTGAGGACGAAGCGCCCGAGATGCTCGAAGAGGACGAGGAGGAAGAGGAGGACGAGGGACTGCCCCCGCTTCCGAACGCCGACGACTACGACGAGATAGTAATGCGGTTCGCGCCCAACCCCAACGGACCACCGACGATAGGAAGCGCCCGCGGAATGGTCGTAAACGACGAGTACGTCCGTGAGTACGACGGGACGCTCGTCCTACGTTACGACGATACCGACCCCGTCAACAAGCCTCCGAACCCCGACGCCTACGGCTGGTACGAGGGAGACGCCGAATGGCTAGGCGTCGGTATCGACGAGACGTACAGGGCGAGCGAGCGCCTCGACATCTACTACGAGCATATCGAGGAACTCATACGCGAAGGCGCGGCTTACGTCTGTGAGACGCCGCAGGACGAGTTCAGCGAACTCAAACGCGAGGGCGTCTCCTGCGACTACCGCGACCGCTCGGTCAAGGACAACCTCGAACGGTGGATGGAGATGCTCGACGGCGACTACGACGAGGGCGACGCCGTCGTGCGCGTCAAGACGGATATGCAGCACAAGAACCCCGCGATACGTGACTGGGTCGCGGCACGTATCGTCAAGGAGCCGCATCCGGTCGTCGGCGCTCAGGAGGTCTGGCCCATGCTTGACTTCCAGTCGGCGATAGACGACCATCTCCTCGGTACGACGCATATCATACGCGGCAAGGACCTACGTGACTCGGAGAAACGTCAGGGCTACGTCTACGACGCCTTCGGCTGGGACTACCCCGAGGTTCTCCACTGGGGGCGTGTCAGCATAGAGGAGTACGGCACGCTCTCAACCTCCTCGCTCGCAGAGGCTATAGAGGCGGGCGAGTACGAGGGCTGGGACGACCCGCGTGTCCCGACCGTCCGCGCCCTCCGACGGCGCGGAATCCGCGGCGAGGCGTTACGCGACGCACTCCTTGACCTCGGCGTGAGCGAGTCGGATATCGAGTTCAGCATGGAACACGTCTACTCCGCCAACCGGGCGCTCGTAGACGACGCCGCAAACCGTTACTTCTTCGTCCGCGACCCCGTGCGCGTCAAGGTCGAGGACGCGCCCGAAACCGTAGCACGTCCGCCGCTCCATCCCGACGACGACCGTGGCGAGCGCGAGATACGTGTCGAGGACGCCGTCTACCTCGAATCCGACGACGTTCCGGACGAGGGCGAACGTCTCCGTCTCAAGTCGTTGTACAACGTCGAGGTCGTCTCTACGGACGGAACGCCCGTCGTCCGATACATCGGAGACGACCTGTCGCTCGTCCGTGACGAAGGCGTCGATGTCGTCCACTGGTTATCGGCGCTCGAAGACGAGACGGTTGACGCGACGTTACGGACTCCCGAGGGCGACGAAACGGGCGTCGTCGAAGCCGCGGCACGCCACGAACGCGGTAACGTCGTCCAGTTCGAGCGCGTCGGATTCGCGCGCGTCGAGGAAGACGGGCCTTTGGTGGCGTTCTTCGCTCATAGATAGCGCGGCGCGCGGCGTCGGGGCATGGACAGGAAAGGAGTTACGGAGCGCCGCGCCTTGACCGCGTTTTCTCCGACGCACGTGCGACGTATACGCGTTTCTAATAGCGGTACGTAGACCTACCTATCCGAGAGGCGCCCGAGTGCCAAACCCGCCGCCACGTCGAAGAGTCCGAAGGCGACAGCCGCACCCCCAAGGGCGACGGGTCTGAATCCGATACCCAAGCCCGACGCCTCGAACAGACCTATCACGCCGACGACGGCGGCTCCCGTGCCTACTCTGCCCCCTTCCTGCCCCCGGTTCCTCACCCAGACGGCTACGCCGCCTCCGACGACCACCCCGCACGAAACGGCGTATCCGAAGAACAACGACAGAGCCGCGAGTAAGACACCTCCGGCTACCACGCCGTATCCCGAGACACGTAGCCTGTCGTATCCCTTGACCTCCCTCCGCGCCATTCCGTCAGAACCCTTTCCGCATACCTGCCTGCATCCCCGCCTCGGCGACGTTGACGCCGTACTCCGAGGTACGTACGATACTGTCGAGAACCGTGCCGAACAGGTAGCCGTCGTCGGTTTCCATCCCGTAGAGTTCGCGGTCAAGAGCCTCGGCATCCTCAACGAGTCCTTCGGAGTCTACGACGACCAAGCCGAGGTCTTCGTCGCCTTCTACGAGACCATCGACCGCGCGTCCTACGAGATTGCGCGACCTGTCTCCGAGTTCCTCAAACCGCTCTCCGACCTCCTCGGGCGGCGCGGCTCCGGCGCGCTCAGCGACACCTGCTATCTTTTCGGCGTGGTCGGCGACACGCTCCAGCTGACGAGCCGCCGTGTAGTACTCGAACTTGGTCAGCCCGTCGTCCCTCATCGGAACGCCGACGTTCACGAGCGACCTCTGGAACTCGCGGCAGATGAGACCGAACAGCCGGTCCACGTCGTCGTCCTGCCGCGCGACGCGCCGTCCCATATCCGCGTCACCTTCGACCACAGCCGTAACGGCACTCTCGTGCATCGAAAGCGCCGTGAGCTTCATCTGCACGAGCGTCTGCTCCGGCGAAAGGTCGCCAACGTCGAGCATCGTTCGCGCGACGATATGATTCTCGCTCTCCTCATGTACCTCGATACCGACCAGTCCCGTGACCGCGTCACGTACCGCACGCCTCTGTCGGCTGTTGAGAACCCCTTCGACACGCACCTCCTCGCACCCCGCGATATACGCCGCCGAGACGCTCCGGGCAAGGTCCTCCGGCTCCCTGCCGTTCGCTTCGACGGTGACGGCGCTCCTTTCGCCGTCGTACTCGCCCTTAGAGACGAGAAGACGGTCGTCGCGCGAGTAGAGATGTACGGTCGAACCCGCCTCTATACCCTGCTCGCCCGCCCAGCCTTTCGGGAGCGACACCGTATAGGTTGACCCACCGGTTACCTGTACCTTCCTTTTCACCGGCTCTTCTCCGTTGCTCAACTTACGTCTCCTCCGCGTGCCTCGGCTGACATTAGGCTACGGTAGGCTTGAGAAACATAAGTATCGTGCTATTAGGTATATATCTGAGGCTATAGATATATGTTTATGGACATATTCTATATATCTCCGTCCGTGCGGAGTCCTCGGGAGCATGAGCCGGTTACCCATCTCTATATACGCGTACTTTCGGCTCCGTTTCGTCACGTACCCCTATTACAAATCTACTTTTGTACCCTCGGCGGATACCTACCTGATGTCAGGGAAAGACAACACAGGTGTATCGCGCAGAAACTTCCTCGCGGCGGCGGGCGCGTTTGGAGTGGTTGGATTGACAGGCTGTCTCGGCGGAGGAGGTTCCATAACAGCTACAGGCAGTAACACTGTCGCGCCGATTACGCAGGAAGCCGCGGAGTCGTACCAAGACACAAACGATGACGCTCTCGTGGACGTGTCTCCCGAGGGGACGGGCGCGGGCTTCTCCGAGTTCTGTCAAGGGAGGTCGGATATACAGAGTGCGAGCAGGGACATAACCGAGGACGAAATCGAAGACTGTGCCGCCAGCGACGTTGAGTACAGCCGGTATACGGTCGGTCTTGACGGTCTCGCCGTAGTCAAGAATGCTGAGAACGACTGGGTGGACAACATAACGCTCGACGAACTTCAGGCTATCTGGGAGTTTGAGGCGACGGACGAGGTGACACAGTGGAGCGACGTGCGCGACGAATGGCCTGACGAGGAGATGTCCCTCCACGCACGCGACTCGGCGTCGGGAACCTTCGACTACTTCACTGCGAACGTCGTCGGAGAGCGCGGAGATATACGTGACGACTACTCGGCGACGAGCCAGACCAACGAGATAATGGACGCCGTGGCAAGCGAGACACACGGCTTCGGTTGGGGCGGACTTGGCTACGCAGAGGCTGTCATAGACGACGGACAGCCGCTCGAACTCGTACCCGTTGAGAGCGACCAAGACGGTGATTTCTACCTACCGACTGAGGAGAACGTCGAGAGCGGTCTCTACTCACCGCTCGCGCGTCCTCTGTTCTTCTTTGTCAACCACGCAACCCTTCAGGAAAGTCCCGACCTCATCGGCTCGTACGTCCGTCACTACATCAACAATCAGGACAGCTTCGCCGACGCCGCGGGCTTCTTTGCCGCACCCGACGAGGAGCAGAACGCCAACCACGACCGGTTCACGGAGGTCTTACAGGACCTCGGCGTTGAGGACGAGGTCAGTACCGAGGCTGAGTACTACTAACGAGAGATATTACCATGAGCACAGGAACGGGTGCTGACGAAGCCGGTATCACGCGTGATGTATCGAAGGAGGACCAGAAACGGAACCGTCGGGTAAAGCGCGTATCCCTCGGCTGTGCAGGGATAACGGTAGCCACTACCGTGGCTATATTCCTCGTTCTGTTCGACAACGCGTCGGGATACTTTTTCGAGTACAGGCTACACGAGATGGTACTCGGCGCGTCGGTTGAACAGATAATTACATTCGCCGAGTTCTTCACGGGTACGCGGTGGGCACCTGACCACGCCACGCCCGCCCACGGCGTTCTGCCCGTCGTCTGGGGGACACTCACGGTCACGGTGGGTGCGGCTTTCATCTCGATACCTATCGGGACGGCGACCGCTCTCTACGTCAGTGAGTACGCGGGCGACGGTATGCGTAGGAAGCTAAAGCCTTCGCTTGAGGTACTTGCAGGTATCCCCACCATCGTTTACGGCTACTTCGCCATCTCGATGGTCACGCCGTTCATACTCGCTCCCATAGGCGAACTCGTCGGTCTGTCGTTCGGAAGGAGGAGCATGGCGGCGGGTGCTTTTGTCGTGGGAGTGATGACGATACCTATGGTGGCGTCGATAAGCGAGGACGCCATGAACTCCGTACCCGACGACCTGCGCAACGGCGCGTACGCGCTCGGCGCGACCAAGTTCGACGTATCGACAAAGGTCGTGCTTCCGGCGGCGGTGTCGGGAATCTTCGCTTCGTACATACTCGCTGTCTCGCGTGCCATAGGTGAGACGATGGCTGTCGCGCTCGCCGCGGGCTTCAACGCCAACATCACACTCAACCCCGCAGACGAGATAATGACGATGACCGCCTACATGGTCCAGATGGCTCGCGGTGAATCGGCTGTAGGGACCGTCGAGTACCAGAGTCTGTTCGCCGTCGGTCTCGTCCTGTTCCTGATGACGCTGGCGATGAACCTTCTAAACGACCTGCTCAAACAGAGGTTCAGGGAGGAGTACCAGTGAGTACGAAAGACCAACTCGGCGACATAATCGACGAAGGCGTATCGTACGAGGAAGTACGCGGAAAGCTGTTCCTTTCCCTATGTATCGCCGCGTCCTTCTTCGGCATCGCCATGCTCGTCCTGCTTCTGTGGGACGTCATCGCAACGACGCATCAAGCCGTCTTTGAGTTCAACGTTGACCCTGTCCATTTCCTGACTCAGACGAGTTCGAGAACAGCCGAGAATGCCGGATTCTACTCGGCTATAATCGGCTCTCTGTGGCTTATGGTACTCGTCTCAGTCATGGCTTTCTTCGTGGGCGTCGGCACAGCAGTGTACCTTGAGGAGTACGCGCCCGACAACCGATGGACACGTCTCTTTGAGGCAAACCTCGCAAACCTCGCTGGTGTACCCTCCGTGGTGTACGGTCTGCTGGTACTTGGCGTCATAGTCAACGGTGCAGGCATGGGACCGATACTCCTCGCAGGCGCGCTCGCTCTCGCGCTTCTAATCATGCCCATAATCATAGTCTCGTCAATAGAGGCGTTGCGCGCCGTACCCGACGGCGTCCGACAGGGTTCGGCGGCGGCGGGCGCGACACGGTGGCAGACGATACGTAACGTCGTCCTCCCCGCCGCTATGCCAGGTATCATCACCGGAACTATCCTTGCTCTTGCGCGTGCCATCGGCGAAACCGCGCCCCTCATCATGGTCGGCGCGCTGTTCATCACGACACGCACCCCCGGACCTCTCGACCGGTTCGGCGCGATGCCTACTGAGATATACACGTGGGCGGCACAGCCCGAACGCCAGTTCATAGCGATGGCGGGCTTCGGGATTCTGATTCTCCTCGGCGTTCTGTTCACGATGCAGGGTATCGCGGTCTACATACGACGCAGGTACGAGGTGGATTTCGGTGAGTGAGATGTCAACGGAGAAAGAAACTATGTCAGAGGCAGATGAGACAGGCTCGGAAGAGCTGATAACGACGGAGGTACAGGCTACTGAGACAGAACGGACAGGTGCGGCGGAGGCGGTTGTCGAGGTCGAGAGCCTCGATGTCCACTACGGCGAAGAGCAGGCTCTGGGCGACGTTTCGATGGATATAGACGAGAACCGTGTCACCGCGGTAATCGGTCCGTCGGGCTGCGGCAAATCGACCTTCCTGCGGTGTATCAACCGTATGAACGACCGTATAGACACGTGCCGTGTAGAGGGCGAGGTCCGTTTCCGCGGGAAGAACGTCTACGACGACGACGTAGACCCCG
>JAQZCZ010000132.1 GCA_028751095.1 Euryarchaeota archaeon Ods01
GACGGGCGGCACCGACGAAAACCCCGTCGGCACCGTCTACGTCGGCGTGGCTTACGCCGCAGACTGGGGGACGGGAGACTCGTACGCCGAGGCGGAGCGGTACGTCTTCGACGGCGACAGACGTGAACTCAAACGTAAGTTTGCCGACGCCGCGTTACGACAGCTTGTCGATGCCGCCGACCGGACGCCGCCACCATAACTTATCCGACGCGCGTCCGTAAGCCGTGCGATGCCCCGTTTCATCGGCTTCTTGCGTAAACTCTGGCGACTCAACCGTAACGCGTCGCTCGACCGCGACCAAATCGAGGAGTTACGTGAGGAGAAGTTCCGCGAACTCCTCCACCACGCGTGGGACCGTACGGAGTTCTACCCTTCGTACTACCGCGAACACGGAATCGAACGCGACGACCTCGACAGTATCCCGTTCGAAGAAATCCCCTCGATAGACAAGGAGACGTATACCGAGAACTTCGACCGTATGGCAACGGACGACCGTCTCAGGCACGACGCCGTTGAGGAGTTTGCCGAGTCGAACCCCGATACCGGCGACCGTTTCTTGGACGAGTACGTCCCCCTCCATACCTCGGGGACGACGGGCGACCCGACCTACTTCGTCTACCACGAGGACGAATGGGGGACCGTCCTTGCGGGCGCGGCGCGTGCTATGCAGGGCGACTTCGGGGCACGCCGTCTAATCGAGAGCGTCGTACCGGGATACCGTATCGCGTACGTCGCGGCGACACGTGGACGTTTCGGAGGCGTCGTAGCGGTCGAAAGCAGCGCCGACTACTTCGGTTCGGACCTCCTTCGGATAGACGTCAACCAACCCCTCGACGACTGGCACGACGAACTCGCCGAGTTCGACCCGAACGTCCTCGTTGGCTATCCGTCGGCGGTCAAACTCGTCTGCGATATCGTGAACGAAGCCGACCTTGAACTCGACCTTTTCCGCGTCGTAACGGGCGGCGAACCCCTCTCCCCCGACCTCCGCGACTATATCGAGACGACGCTCGGCGAGGAGGTCTTCAACCTCTACGGCGCGGCAGAGTCAC
>JAQZCZ010000027.1 GCA_028751095.1 Euryarchaeota archaeon Ods01
AGCGTCGCGTACTCCCCGACTTCACCAACCGTAACGGTATGTCGTCCGAGGTCGCCGACGTCACCGGTAACGGCTACCTCGATATCTTCGTCAGCAATATCTACTATCCCTCCGAGGATGGTAGAGAAGGTTCGAAGCTGGGGTTCGGAAGGGAGATGGGGAACAATCTGCTCCTCAACCAAGGTAACGGCGAGTTCGTGGACGGTGCCGAGGAGTACGGCGTGATGAGAACGGGGGGTTTCGGATGGGCGGCACTTCTCGCCGACTTCGACAACACGGGTTCAGTTGACCTGTATCAGTCGGTACTCGATAACGATATGGGAACGTACCCCTCGTTCTGGCTCGGCAACGGCACCGGGGAAGGCTTCGAAAGGCTGAACGCCGGAGAGATTGGATTCGAGAGGAGAGCCTCCTTCGGAGCCGCATCGCTGGACAAGGACATGGACGGTACCTTAGACATAGCGACCGGGAATCTGGACGAAGACAAATTCAGTCTGTACGGTAACAGGCTGGAGGAAGGGGATTTCCTACAGGTAGTGGTAGAGGGCTCCGAGGACACGCCGTCGGTCGGAAGCAGGGTAACTGTGCGCGTCGGGGATATGGAAAAGCTACGTGTCAAGAACGCCCGGTCGGATTACCAGTCTCAAGACTCCCGGGTTCTACATTTCGGATTGGGGGACGCCGAGCAGGTGGATGAAGTCAAGGTGGAATGGCCTGACGGTTCGGTTGAGGACTACCAAAACGTGGAAGTTAACCAGAGAGTGGTTATCTCCGCCGAAGAGGGTATCCGTTCCGCCGGCGCTTGAACCGACTAGCCCCGAGTCGAAACGTACGACGTAACCGGCCTAGGAGATGGACGTACATATCTGGGGTCAACACCCCCTACGCCTAAACCCCCCATGCCTAAGTAACGCGCACGCGTATTGGGAGCGTCATGTCAGACTCACTCGCAGAACAAGAATGTGAACCGTGTCAGGGTGGCGTGCCGCCGATGGAGGGCGACGAGATTCAGGAGTATCTCAACCGCGTTGACGACGGATGGGAAGCGGTCGACGACCATCACATAGAACGCCGTTTCGAGTTCGACGACTTCCGCGATGCGCTCGAATTTACGTACGATGTCGGCGAACTCGCCGAGGAGGAGGGGCACCATCCCGACATCTACCTCGAATACGGCGCGGCGGAGGTCAAGTTCTGGACCCACAAAATCGACGGACTACACGAGGCGGACTTCGTGATGGCGGCTAAGGTAGACGAAATCTACGACGGATACGTATGACGTACAAGGTAACGAAGCAAATCGAGTTCTGTTACGGACACCGCCTCCGTAACTACGACGGCAAGTGCCAGCATATCCACGGACACAACGGGGTTGCGGAGGTCGACCTCAGGGACGAAGAGCTTGACGACCGCGGCATGGTCTACGACTTCGGAGACCTGAAGGACGACGTGAAGGGCTGGATTGACGACAACTTCGACCACGCGATGCTGGTACGGCACGACGACCCGTTAATCGAGTACCTCGAAGAGACGGGTGAACCCTACTACGTCATGGACGAGAACCCGACGGCGGAGGCGATAGCCCGCGAAATCTACGAGTACGCCGAGTCACAGGGACATCCCGTCGTCGCGGTCCGTCTCTGGGAGACGGGTTCGTCGTACGCAACGTACTCCCCCTAGTAGGTCGCCACGGGACTGGTATCGAAGACGAACCGCGCCCCTCCGTCAGCGCTCTCCTCAATAGCGAGCGTCCAGCCGTGAGCCTCGGCAACTTCGCGCACGGTCTTGAGACCCATGCCCCTGTCGAAGACCTCAGGTATCTCATCCTCGGGTATCCCGGGTCCGTCGTCCTCTACATAGAAGCCGCCGCCGAGCCGTCCGACGGCTACAGAAACGTCCTCTCCGCCGTGTTCGACAGCGTTACGGAACAGGTTCTCAAAGAGACGTAGAACCTGACCCTCGTCGGCGTCAAGAACCAGTCCGTCGCAGTTGACGGTAAGTTCGGCGTCAGCGGTCGATACGTTTCCCCAAGCTTCGCGTGCGGCTTCGCCGACGGCGACCGCGGCGGTCTCCCCGACGGCAGTACCCGACTCGGCGCGTTCGAGGATTCCGTCTATGAGTTCGTTCATCCTTTCGAGGGAGTCGGCGACCTTACGGAGTTCGTCGGAGTCGCTGTCTTCGCGTGCCATTTCGAGGTTGCCCATGGCTACGTTGAGCGGATTACGGAGGTCATGGCTAACGGCGTGGGCAAACTCCGACAGGGAACGGTTACGGCTCTCGGTCTCCATCTCAGAGAGCTTCCGCCGCGTTACGTCGATATGCGCGACGTTGACGTAGAGTTCGCCGCCGTCCTCAAACCTGTTGGCGTGCATAACGAACCATCGCCTCACCGTCGGCGAGTGACACGGATACTCGAAGCTGAACACCTCGGCGTCGTCCGATAGGAGCCGCCGGACGCCCTCGGCGGCTTTCCGTGCGTCTTCGTCACCCTCCTCGGCGGCGCGGTCACAGACATCGAGGTAGCTCACGCCGACGGTGTCGGGGGCTATCGATATACCTTCACGTTTCCCGAACTCCTGCCAAGCCTCGTTCGTGTGTAGAACGGTTCCGTCGTCACCGAGTAGCGCGATGTTTATCGGGAGGCTGTCCAGCGAGCCTTCGAAGACCTCCGGCGTTACCATATGGACGTTAGGCTACCGTCCTTATTCAACCTACCCCTGAGGATGTCCAAACCAGTATCCTTTTACCCCGTTTCCCCCTATTCGCGTCCAATAAGACCATGGGACGCAGAGAGCAGATTGTAGAGCAGTGTACAGACCTGATGGACGACCCCGAGTTCATCCGAAACATCGGTATAGTGGCGCATGTTGACCACGGTAAGACGACCCTCACGGACAACCTTCTCGCGGGCGCAGGCATGATTTCAGAGGAGCTGTCGGGCGAACAGCTCTTCATGGACACCGCCGAGGACGAGCAGGAGCGCGGAATTACCATCGACGCGGCGAACGTCTCGATGGTCCACGACTACGAGGGTGACGACTTCCTCATCAACCTTATCGACACCCCGGGGCACGTCGACTTCGGCGGCGATGTCACGCGTGCGATGCGTGCGGTCGACGGCGCTGTCGTTGTCGTCGACGCCGTCGAGGGTGCTATGCCTCAGACGGAGACCGTCCTGCGTCAGGCGATACGCGAAGGCGTCAAGCCCGTCCTGTTCATCAACAAGGTTGACCGTCTCATCAACGAGCTACAGGAAGGACCGCAGGAGCTTCAGTCGAGGCTCGTCGAGGTTATCGAGGAAGTCAACGAACTGATTCGGCAGGTTGACGAGGACAAGTACAAGGACGGCTGGCGGGTCAAGGTCGAGGACGGAAGCGTCGCATTCGGTAGCGCGCTCTACAACTGGGCGATAAGCGCGCCGTACATGGAGAAGAGCGGCATCGGCTTCGAGGAAGTCTACGACATGAACAAGGAGGGCGAGGAAGGCATCAAGGAACTCGCACAGGAGTCGCCGCTGTTCCGCGTCGTACTCAACATGGTCGTCGACCATTTCCCGAACCCCGTTCAGGCGCAGGAACGCCGTATACCGACCATCTGGCGCGGAGACCCTGATTCGCAGATTGCGGAGGACATGATTCAGTCAAATCCCGACGGCGAGGTCGTATTCATGGTGACCGATATCGGCATGGACCCTCACGCGGGCGAGGTTGCGACGGGACGCCTGTTCTCCGGCACGCTCGAACGCGGTCAGGAACTCGACGTGAGCGGCGTCGCAGGCACCAACCGGATACAGAACGTCGGTCTGTACATGGGCGACGAACGCGAGGAGGTCGAGGAGGTCCCCGCCGGAAATATCGCCGCTGTCACCGGACTCAAGGACGCTATCGCCGGCTCGACCGTCTCGTCAACCGACATGACGCCGTTCGAGTCCATCGACCATATCTCGGAGCCAGTCGTCACCGTCGCGCTTGAGGCGAAGAAGATGGACGACCTGCCCAAGCTCATCGAAGTACTCCAGCAGATATCGAAGGAAGACCCGACGATACAGGTCGAGATAGACGAGGAGACCGGAGAGCACCTAATCAGCGGAATGGGCGAACTACATCTTGAGGTCGTTACCCAGCGTATCGAGGACAACCGCGGCATACCGGTCACGACGAGCGAACCCATCGTCGTCTACCGCGAGTCGATTACGCAGTCGGTCGACGACACGGTCGAGGGCGTCTCGCCCAACCGCCATAACAAGTTCTACATCGAACTCGAACCCGTCCCCGAAGAGGTCGTCGAGAAGATTAAGCTCGGTGAGGTCAGCATGGACCAGCCCGAGCAACAGCGCCGCGAAGAGCTGAAGGAAGCGGGGATGGACAAGGAGACGGCTCAGAACGTCGAACACATGAACGGGACGAATATCCTCGTCGACGACACCAAGGGTATCCAGCACCTCCGCGAGACGATGGAACTCGTCGAGGAGGGCTTCGACGAGGCGACCGACGAAGGCGTCCTCGCAGGCGAACCCACCGAGGGCGTACTCGTCCGTCTCCTTGACGTTAAGCTCCACGAGGACGCGATTCACCGCGGACCCGCACAGATAATCCCCGCCGTCCGCGACGCCGTACACCGCGGTATGATACACGGCGAAGCGCGTCTCCTCGAACCCATACAGGACGTTTACATCGAATGTCCGCAGAAACACATGGGTCCGGCTTCGTCCGAACTCCAAGGACGCCGTGGACGTATCGACGACATGGTCCACGAGGGCGAAATCGTCGAGATACACGGACAGGCTCCCGTCTCGGAACTGTTCGGCTTCTCCAGCGATATCCGTAGCGCGACCGAGGGCAAGGCGACCTGGAACGCCGAGAACGCAGGCTTCCAGACGCTTCCCGACAACCTCCAGCGCGAGGTCATCATGGAGATACGCGAGCGGAAGGGCATGAAGCAGGAGCTTTCCGAAGGTATCGACTACATCTGAGCGTGGGATAGACTTTTTCGGCTCCCTTCCTAAGAACCGTTTATGGACAGGGTAATCGTCGCCGTGGACGGCTCCGAACGCTCGAAAGAAGCGCTTGTGTACGCGCTCGAACAGTTCGACGGCGACATAACCGCGGTACATGTCCCGATAACAACCGGTAAGGACCTGCGCGCCAAGGAGAGCGGGACCGAACTAGCCGAGCGCCGCGGGAAGAGTATACTCAAAGAAGCCGCGGAGACGGCAGAGAAGCACGGACGGGAGATAGAGACAGAACTCATCTACGGCGACGTTTCGAAGGCGCTGGTTTCGTACGCCGACGATACGGACGCCGACCAGATAGTAATAGGAAGCCGCGGAAAGAAAGGCATGAAACGCATCCTCCTCGGAAGCGTCGCCGAATCCGTCGTCCGGCGCGCGGGATGTCCCGTAACCGTCGTACGTTAGCCGTCCTCTCCGTTTTCTCCGTCCTCTCCGTCCTTCCGTCTCTTCTGGACAGACGGGACGTACGACCTGCCTGCGCGTCCTCCGAGTACCATCTCACGCCACGAAAGCTGGCGTTCAACGCCGTCCTCACGTGCCGTCTTGACGCGTCTCTCGGTAGTCTGGAAGTAGTTGACGACAGTAACGAGGAGGACGCCGCCTATCGTGTTACCGAGGAAGACCGGGAGGACGAAGCCGGCCATACCGGAGACGAACGGGGTATGACCAAGGAAGACGAGATACATCAGTTCGGTGAAAGAGACGACGACATGGAAAAGGTCGGCGAGAGGTATCATGAGAAAGGCTATGTAGACGAGCATGAACCGCGAGATAGTGTCACGTGCGGCGAAGTCGAGCCAGACGACGCCTGCAACTATGAGACCGGCAAAAGCAGCCTTGTAGAACAGCGCCCACCATCCGGTCTCGATGCCTTTCTCGGCTATATCGACGGCGGCTTCCGCCGATGCAGGTTCGAAGACGCCCGTGTAAGCGAGAAGGACGGCTCCGAAGAGACCGCCCGCGAAGTTACCGACTGCGACGACAGCCCAGACGCGGAGTAGCGCGGGTCCGCTGGCGAGACGTTCAAGGACGAGCGCGACGGGCGGAAGCGTGTTTTCGGTGTAAAGCTGGTAGCCGCCGAGTATTATGTAGATGAATCCGATGGGGTAGAGGAGGGATGCTATGACGGGACTTTCCGACTTCGCCGTCATAGAGGCGTAGACGAGGAACGTCAGAGTGATGGCGAAGCCGCCGGCAAGTGCGCTGAAGAACAGCTCGCGGTTTCCGGTGTCTATCTCATCATCAGCCGCCGCAATTATCCGCTGGAAGACCTCGTCGGTCTCGAAACGGTCGCGGACGACGGCACCGACCGCAGGTGCGCCGTGCTCGGAGAACTCGGTGCGGTCGTTGTCGTTGTCGTTGTCAACGGCTGGCATCGCGCCGACCTTCAGGGCTTCGACATAAAAGACTCCCCGTTTGGCTCTCTGCTCAGACGACGTAGAGACGCCCGCTCCGAACCGTCTCGTAGCCTCCGCGGAGAAGGTCTTCCCCGCTTCCCGTCGCGTCCGTCGTCCTCTTCGAAACGGGTACGCGGAGGGAAAGCTCGTCAACGAAACGGTCGGCGACACGTGACTCGCCCGCGACGAAGACGCGTTCGAGGTCGCGTCCCCTGACCGTCGACTCGAAATCCTCGACGGCTTCACGGACGTGTTTCTTGACCTCCTCGTCACGTGCCCTCTCGAAACGTCCCTGAGAGTAGCCACCCTTCGAATGCTTCGACTTGACCTCGGTCGACCGCGACGAGAAGCCGACGCGTTCGCCGTCGACGTAGACGCCGCCTGCGTACTCGTCGGAGCGCACGACTGCGACCGCATGCGTCTCGGAAAGCTCGAACAACGAGCGGTCGAAGACGAACCGCCCGGCGTGTTCGACGCAGGTCTCGTCAACGGCAACGGGCGGGACGAGAGCGGCACGGAGGACACCGATATCGTCGCCGAATGCGACCATGCCGGTCTTCGACTCGACGCGGCGGAGGAGGGCGGTCGTCTCGGTGCCGAACTCGTCGGGTACGCGGTCGTCGGGCGCGACATGTACCGTCGTCAGCGCCTCGGAGCCGGACCGCGCGGTTTCGAGGAGGTCGAGGACTTGGACGAGGTCGTCGTCACGCACTGTACGAGCGAGACGGAACTCGTACTCCTCCTCGTCCGACTCGGCGCGTTCGAGCCTGTCGCGTAACTCAGCAACCTTGGATTCGAGTTCGTTCACGCGCCTGTCTGACTCCTGCTTCTCCGTCACTGCGTTCTTCCTCTTCCTCTCGGCGCGTTCAAGGTCGTCTTCGAGTTCGTCTATCTCGTCCTGAAGCTCTTCGATACGTTGCTTCAGCTCGGTCCTGCCGAGGAGGTCGTCGAGCATACCGGAGACGGGTGCGCGCCGTACATTAATCCTGCTCTCGAAAGGTCTATAAGACTCCGCGGCGTATCGCAGAACATGGTAGACCCGCTTACGCCCCTGTTCGTCGGGGGTTTAGGACCGCTGGAGATAGGCGTAATCCTGATTCTCCTGGTCCTTCTCTTCGGAGCCGACAAGATACCGAAGCTCGCCCGTAGCGCCGGAGACGCGAAGAAAGAGTTCGAGAAGGCTAAGATGGAGGCTGAGAAAGAGGTGCAGGAGTTCGAGCAGGAGCTTGAGGAAGAAGCCGCGGAGCCGGAAGCCGACGAGGGCGGCGAGGGAACGACGACGGCTTCGACCGACGGATAACGCAAGATTAAGTGCGCGCGAGCCTCAAACACCGTCGGGGCTCGTGGCCTAGTGGATAGGGCGAGAGGTTCCTAACCTCTAGACCGCGGGTTCGAATCCCGCCGAGCCCGTCCCTTGACAACCGACCAGTTGATGAATGGAACTAAAATTCTTCTAGCTCTCGTCTCCCTTGCCGTCTTAGCCGGATGTCTAGGACTCGGAGACAATGGCGAATCCGACGACTTTGATATCGGCGCACCCGCCCCGTACAACGACGCCGAGGTCGCCTTCGTAGTCGACGGCGAGGAACGCGGGCACCTCGACGTGGAGATAGCCGAGACGCGGGCGGAGCGCGCCCAAGGTCTGATGGAACGCGAGTCGCTACCCGACGGAACCGGAATGCTGTTCGTCTACGAAGACGCCGACGTACGTTCCTTCTGGATGAAAGACACGCTCGTCCCGCTCGATATTATCTTCGTCGACAGCGATAGACGCGTTGTCAACGTCGAACACGCCTCACCCGAACCCGAGACTCCCGACCACGAACTCACGCGTTACACGAGCGACGGACCGGCTCAGTACGTCGTTGAGGCTGAACGCGGCTACGCCAACGAGACGGGTGTTTCGGCGGGCGACGAGCTTGTTATCCGTCGTTGACGCGGACGTAGACGACGCCGCCCTCCGTCTTCGTCTCGTAGACACGTACGTCCTCGGTAGCGGGATAGCCGAGAGCCTCGCCCGTCCGTAGGTCGAAGGGCGCGCCGTGGCGCGGGCAACGCACCGTTCCGTCACGGACGCCGCCCTCGGAGAGCGACGCGCCGGCGTGCGTGCAGGTGTCGCTTACGGCGTGTATCTCGTCGCCGTCGCGGAAAAGGGCTATAGCTTCGCCGTCAACGAAAACCGATACGCCGCCCGACTCCGGAATATCGTCACTTTCGACGGCTTCGCGCCACATCAGAACGGCAGGTTGCCGCCGCCCATTCCGCCCATGCCTTCCATGTCGCCCATCTTCTTCATCATACGTTCCATATCGCGTCCGCCGCCAAGCTGATTCATCGTCTGTTCCATCGTGTTGTAGTATTCGAGGAGTTCACGGACATCCTCCTCACTTGTTCCCGAGCCGCGGGCTATACGGCGTACCTCGCTCGCCCCGACACGCGACGGATTGTCGAGTTCCTCGTCGGTCATCGAGTCCATGATAGCCTTGTACTTGTCCATCCGTTCCTCGGTGACCTCGGCGAAGTCGTCGGGGAGCTGGTCCTTCATGTCGCCCATGCCGCCCATTCCGGGAATCATATCCATCACCTGGTCGAGCCTGCCCATGCTTCCCATCGCGTCCATCTGCTTGTAGACATCGCGGAGGGTGAAGTCACCGCTAAGGAGCTTCTCGGGGTCGAGTTCGTCCTCCTCAACGTCGCTCTCCTCCATCGCCTCCTCGACGCGGTCAACGAGGGCGCGTATATCGCCCATTCCGAGGAGGCGCGAGATGAATCCGTCGGGGTCGAAACGTTCGATATCGCGGACCTCCTCGCCCGTGCCGATGAACGCAATCGACGAGTCGGTCTGGTCAACCGCAGTGAGTGCGCCGCCGCCCTTCGCAGTACCGTCAAGCTTGGTGATTACGACGCCATCGACGCCGACCGCCTCGTCGAAAGCCTCCGCCTGCTCGCCGGCGCTCTGACCGATAGAGGCGTCGAGGACGAGAAGCGACATATCGGGGTCGACGACCGACTCGATATCCTCGATTTCGTCGACAAGCTCCTCTTCGAGGGCATGCCGCCCCGCCGTATCGACGATTACGACCTCGCGTTCCTCGAACTCGTCGAGTCCTTCGCGGGCTATCTCGACGGGGTCCTCGGAGTCGGGGTCGCCGTAGAAAGGAACCTCGGCACGTTCCGCCATCTCCTTCGACTGCTCGTATGCGCCCGGACGGAACGTGTCGGTCTGGACTATCGCCGGACGGAGACCCTTGCGCGAGAACCACCGCGCCATCTTGGCGCTCGTCGTCGTCTTACCCGAACCCTGTAGACCTGCGAGAAGAATCGTCTGCTCCTCTAGGTCGAACTCGGTGGCGTCGCCGACAACGCCTATCATCTCCTCGTGGACTATATGGAGAACGTGTTCACGCGGCGAGGTTCCCGCGGGCGGCTCCTCGTTGAGCGCCCTTTCGCGTATAGAGTCACTGAGTTCGTTGACCAGCGAAACGTCTACGTCCGCCTGCAGGAGCGCGCGCTGTATGTCGCGCACGACCTCCTCGACCGCCTCATCGTCGATACGCGACCTACCCGCAACCTTTTCGAGCGCGTCCTGTAGAGACGAGCCTAAGTCACCAAGTACCATTAACGGCGTTACGCGGCGACGGCTAAAGACGGTTTTGATGACCACGCCACGATGTGATGACTACGAAACGGGAGACTCCCACGGAGTAACGATAAGTGTCAGGCAACCGATACTTACTATCGATGGACGACCTGACCGAGTTCCAGAAGAACATACTCAACGTACTGGTGGGGGACAGCAAGTACGGGCTGGCAGTCAAACGTGAGCTTGACAGGTACTACGAAGACGAGGTGAACCACGGACGCCTCTACCCGAACCTCGACAAGCTCGTTGACTGCGGCTACGTCGAGAAAAACGCGCTTGACGAGCGGACGAACGAGTACTGTCTGACAGAGGATGCGCGCGAGGAGATACGCGAGGACCTGAGATGGCGCGTTGAGAACTACGTCAACGGCTCCGAGAAGCGGGCGCAGGAGCTACGGGAGGTAATGAACGGGGTGTAACGCAGAGGTGGGAAAGGGTGGTACGTTGGGGAGGGTACTTTACGCTTCGACCGGAATCTCTTCGCCTTCTTCGTCTTCCTTGGGTTCAACGACGAGACGGTAGGGCGAAAAACGCGAGTCGAAGACGCGGGTTCCGTCCTCGTCGGACTCGACGACGCCGCGGACGCGGTCGGCGAGACGCGAGGGGAGGTCAACGACGAGGTCAGTGGGCGAGACAGCGGTGTAAACCTCGTCCCCACCGACGGTCGCAGTTTCGACGACGTCGTCGTCTTCGAGGTCAGCGAGGACAGCCTCAACCTTGTCGGGGTAGAGACCGGTTTCCTCGACAACCTCGTCAACGTCGGCTTCGCCGAGCTTCCGTAGTGCGACGTAAACGTCGGCGCGGGCGCTCGTGTCGAGAACGGCAGAGACAACGTCAACGACGGCGTCGTCTACGGCTCCGAGACCGTCTTCGACCGTCTCCTCGACGGTTTCCTCGACCTTTTCGCGTTGCTCTTCGACGGTCTCCTCTACCTCTTCGACAGTCTCCTCAACGCGCTCTTCGACCTTCTCGCGCTGTTCCTCGACGGTTTCTTCGACTTCCTCGACCGTCTCCTCTATGCGGTCCTCGACTCCGCCTTCTTCCTCTACTTCGACTTCCTCGGTTTCCTCGGTGGTTTCTGTTTCGGACATGGTTATCACCTTTTGTGTCGTTCGCAGTAGGACATAATACGCCAGTATATAAATATTTTGTCCTTTTCCCAGGGACAGATTACCTAAACCGTCTGGGACGCCGTCGGATTGATATGCTACGTCGACAAACGGGGATACATGAGACGTAGAGAGTTCATCGCTGTCGCGGGCGGGGTTGCGGCTGCGGGATGCCTCGGCGGAGACTACGACCCCGAGACGGTGAAAGCGGAAGCCGAGGTCGTTCCCTACGATGAGATGAGCGAGGGTGACAGGATACACGTTGAACGCGGTCACGTGAGGCAGGTACAGGCGGCGGACACGACGAGGTACTTCGTACAGACGGAGCGTGAGAACGGCGGATGGACGAACGACATCTTTGGCGCTTGGGACGGCGAGACGTTTGAGGAAGGCGATATAGTCGAGCTATGGGGCGTCGTAGAGGGATTCCATGATACGGAAGATGGTGGTAGAATACCGGATGTAACAATTGTCGATATGCAAGCGGCAGACTGACCGTTTAGTTTTTGTCGTCTCCGCGCAACCGTCGTTCCATGCTCGCGGAAGAACTTGCCGAGTACGCCGACGAACTGAGCTACGACGACCTTGACGACGAGACCGTAGAGACGACCAAGGCGCGCCTAATCGACTCGGTCGCCTGCGCTTACGCCGGTCGTGACGAGGAACCCGTCGATAATCTACTGAGTTACGCGACGCGGAAGAGCGGCGAACGCGACGCGCGCGTCCTCGTTGACGGCGACACGACGACCGTCGAACATTCGGCGTTCGCCAACGGTGCGCTCATCCGTTACCTCGACTGGAACGACACCTATCTCTCGAAGGAGCCGGCGCATCCGTCCGACAACTTCGGCGCGGTCCTCGCCGCGGCGGACGCGTACGACGCCTCGGGACGTGACCTCGTTCTCGCCTCCGTACTCGCCTACGAACTCCAGTGCAGGCTCTGTGACGCCGCTTCGTTACGTAAGAACGGCTGGGACCACGTCAACTACGGACTCGTCTCGGCGACGCTCGCCGTCGGAAAGCTCGCCGGTCTGACACAGGACGAACTGGTCGAGGCGCTGGGGCTGGCGATAAATCCGCACGCCGCGATGCGACAGGCGCGGGCGGGTGAACTCAGCGAATGGAAGGGCTTCGCGTTCGCTAACGTCGACCGTAACGCCGTCGTCGCGGTCGAACTCGCCGCCGAGGGCGTCAACGGACCCGCGCCCATCTTCGAAGGCAAGTTCGGCTTCTTCAACCAGCTTACGGGCGAGTTCGAACTTGACGTTGACTCGTTCGGCGGACGCGGAGGCGAGTTCAAGATTAACGAGACCTACATCAAGTACTACCCCGTCGAGTACCACGCTCAGGCGGCGGTCAATATCGTCATGGACCTACTCGACGAGGTTGACCCCGACGAAATCGAGCGCATAGAGAACGAGACCTACGAGGCGGCTGTCAGCATTATTTCAGAGGAGGAGGAGAAATGGGACCCCGAGACGCGCGAGACGGCGGACCACAGCATGCCGTACTGTATCGCGCGCGCCTTCCTCGACGGCGAGATGACGCTCGAACAGTTCGAGGAGGAGAAGATTCTGGGCGACGATGTCCGTGAACTCATGGACAAGATAGAGATTGTCGAGAACGAGGAGTACACGGCGGCGTACGGCGAAGCCTTCCCGCATAAGATGATAGTCGAGGCGGGCGGCGAAACCTACGAGCGCGAACTCGAATACCCCAAGGGACATCCGGGCAATCCGCTGACCGACGAAGAACTCGAAGACAAGTTCCGGACGGGCGTCGGCGACAAGCTCGGCGAAGACGAGATAGAGGCGGCGCTCGACTGGATGCGTAACGCGGAGGAGAAGGAAGAGGCGTCGGAGCTTTTCGAACGCGTCTAGCGTTCGTCCACCGGCACGTACTCGCGTCCCGTCTCACCCACGAACTTGACGCGCGGACGCATGATACGGTTGTCGTCGAGTTGCTCGGCGACATGAGCCGACCAGCCCGCGGCGCGCGACGCGGAGAACAGCGTGGTGTAGAACGGCGTCGGTACGCCGAGTTCACGGTAGAGCGCCCCGGCGTACAGGTCGGTGTTAGGCCAGATACCCTTGTCGCCGAGACGGACCTCGACCTCCTCGCGGACGGCGTCTGCGACTGCGAGAAGTTCGGAGTCGGGGTTTAGCTCCTCGATATGGCGTTTGAAATGCGCGCACCGCGGGTCGACGGTCTCGTAGACGCGGTGTCCGAAGCCAGGTATCTTCTCCTTGTTGGAGACCTTCTCCTCAACGTATTCGGAGGCACGAGACGGGTCGCCAACCTCCTCAAGCATCTCGATGACCGTCTCGGTCGCGCCGCCGTGGAGCGGTCCTTGGAGCGTGCCGACGGCGGAGGTCAGCGACGAGTAGACGTTGGCGAGCGTCGATGCGGTGACGCACGCGCTGAAGGTCGAGGCGTTCATGCCGTGTTCGGCGTACAGGATGAATGTCGAGTCCATGGCGCTCGCCTCCTCGGCGGTCGGTTCCTCGCCGTGGAGGGTGTACAGGAAGTTCTCGGCATGTCCGAGGTCGTCACGGGGTTCGACAGGGTCGTCGCCCTGACGGGCGCGGTGTGCGCGCGCTATTATCGTCGGCATCTTGGCGATAACGCCCAGCGACCTGTCGGTCGGGTCGTCGAGGTCGTTCGGCGTGTCGTCGTACGACGCGAGCGCCGAGACGGAGGTACGGAGGAGGTCCATCGGTCCGGTACGCGCCGCCTCGCGGTCGATTAGGTCGGCGACGCCGTCCGGAAGACTGCGTCTCTCCTGCATCTCGCCCCGTATCTCGTCGAGTTCATCGGCGGAGGGGAGGCGGTCGTTCCAGAGCAGGAACAGGAGTTCCTCGTACGACGAATAGCGGGCGAGGTCGTCCATATCGTAGCCGGCGTACCATATCTTGCCTTCCTCGCCGTCAACCTTACAGACGCGCGACTCGTCGACGACAACACCCTCTAATCCTTTCTTGACTTCGTCCATGTCGGTAAGAGAGAAGAGACAGTATTTAATTTTCTTATGTTAGGGTACTACCGGCGGCGGAGGACGACGAGAGCAAGGAGGGCAACAAGGGCGGCGACGGCGGTGAACCCAGGCTGTTCCTCCTCTTCGTCGGGCAGTTCATCGTCCGCCTCAGTCTCGTTAAGCTCCTGCTCCAGACGGTCGCGCTCCTCTTCGAGTTCGGCAAGACGGTCACGGAGTTCGTTGTTACGTTCCTCGGCGAACGCTATCTCGTCGCGTAGCTCGTCAAGGCGCTCGCGTAGCGCGGCTACGTCGTCGGGTTCTACCTCGCGCTCCTCGACGACCGAGAAGCTTCGTGTGTCGGTCGAACGTCCGTCGTCGATACGTACCGTGTAGCTACCCGGCTCTACGCCCTCGGTGCTGAACGAGGTTTCCCATCTTCCCGAAGCCGACCAGTCGTCTATGGTGCGCACGTCGAACTCGGCGGCGTCGGGTCCTTCGGTTATCTCCACGTCTATCGAGGCGTCGAGCGGGTTACGGTTGGTAGTGCCACGTATCAGGAGCGTCTCGCCCGTCTCGACGGGTACGACGCCGGTCAGATGCGGCATCTCGCCCGGAACGATATCGCGCACCGTGCTACGTGCGTCGGCGATACGGATGTTCGAGGTCCGTATCAGGTCGTCGCTTCCTGAGCGCTCAACCGAGGCATCGCGTATTCTACTCATCTTCTGCGCGCGCGTCCTGCCGTCCCTATCAAACGAGCGGACGAAGTCGCGGAACTCGGTCGGGGTTCGTATCGAGACGCTGTTACCGTCGGCATCAGTCGCGGTTCCCTGACCGAAGACGCCGTCGCGCCCGGGAGAGAGGGCGAACGCCGTAACCTCGCCGCGGCGCATGTCGCCGAGGTCGACGTTCGTATCTATCGTGTTTCCGCGCGTCGTGCGGACAGTCTCAGCGCGCACGTCGCGGTCACCGACGAAGCCGACAACTATCTCCTGCGGTCCGGTTGAGACGCCCGTCAGCGACACCCTGTCCCCCTGAGCCACCTGTCCGGCGTAGCCGCCGAAGTTAGCGACGAACGACGGCGCGTTCGTCGTCACGGTACCGCGGGAGGTCGTCAGCCGGTTGAACTCCGACGGAGATATCGTCGTCTGTGGCGGGCTTTCGAGGTCGGCGGCGTCAACGACGGCGATGCTATAACGCCCGGGGAAACGGAAGTTACGTCCGCCGTGGTCCTCGTCCGAGAGTACGACGTTACGCGCTATCCACGTTCCGTCGCCGCGGACCGAGGTTGTGGCGCGTCCGTTGAGCGGGAGGAGTTCCCAGTCGTCGCGGTCGCGGACGTAGACGGCGACACGGTCGACTCCAGGCGTCGCCGTTCCCGAAACGTCGACGCGCTGTCCCGTGACGTAGGTTCCGCCGGCGATGTTGAGCGACAGCTGACCGCGTTCGACGGTGAGCGACCTGCGGACAACGTCGTTCTGTTCGAGACTGTCGCGCGCCTCGGAGACTGTCGAGCCTTCGCGGAACAGACGGACGGAGACCGAACCGGTGTCGAGACGGGAGGTGTCTATCGCCCCGACGCCGGTCGCCCGACTCGTTATCTCGACGATACCGTAAGCGTAGCTGTCGGTGCTACCTATCTCAACGGTGTCGCCGACAAAACGGAAGACACGGTCGGGGTCAGCTCCGTCGCGCAGGTCGGAGACGGGTATCCCTACGGCGCGGTAGGTGCCTGCCTCAGCGCCGACAGAGAAGTCGACCGTCTCGCCACGGGAAGCCGTCGACCTGTCGAGTGTCAGGGAAGGTGCGGTTCTGTCGCCGACAGAGAGACGGACGCTACGGCTTGCGTCGCCGAAGCTGAGGTCCTCGACGCCCTCAACGGTTATGTCGTGCGTGCCGCGCATCGGGTTAGGGTCTATCAGCCAGTACGCCTCGGTGAATCCGGTCGAGCCGAGACCCTGCTCCTGTCTGTTGAGGAAGCCCGTCTCAAACTCCTCGGGAAGTAGCTCCTCCTGTCTCGCGGTCACGTCGGTCGAGAGGTACTCGCGGGTAACGCGTGTGCCGTCGGTGTCACGTATTTCGAGACGCACGTCCTCAGCCTGAGCGAAGTTCCATTCGGCGCGGACGAGTATCTTATCGCTCGACGGGAGTTCTGCGCCCGACGAGAGACGCGCGCCGTTCCTGTTGTACGTCTCCAGACGCGTTACCCGAGGCGTCAGGACGCGCGCCGTCAGGCTTCCGTCGGGACTCGCGTACCTTCCGGTGCGCTGGTCGCGGGGTATAGAGGTTTCTAGGTCGAGTATATCGCCGCCCGTGCTTCTTTCGAGGAACGCGCCGGTTACGTCGTCGCCGTCAACGTTCCTCCACGCGTCGATATCACGCTCACCGGGGAAGACGGTATAGTAGCTCTCGTTGTCGAGTATTATCTCGCCCGTTGACGACGACTGGTCCCAGTTACCACGGGGTGCGTCGTCCGCGAGGCTCTGTGCCGCCGCCGTGCCGAAGGACAGGACGGCTACCGTGCCGACGAACAGCGTCAGCAGAATAAGACGGTGTTTCATCTGTGTTCCAGACGAAACGGTGGGGGATAAGGGTTGCGGCGGAATACTCAGGCTCTCAGATGCCGAGCAGGGGACCGTAGTAGTACGGGCTGATGAAGGCTTCGACGAAACCCGCGACGGCGAACAGGACGAACAGACCGACTAAGACGTAGTAGGCTTCTCTGACCTCAGCGGTGACGCCTTCGGTATCGACGCCGCCGCGGACGTAGCCCACGGCGACAAGACCGAGATGGAGACCGAGTGCGCCCGATATGAGAAGCGCGGGTATCTCTATAACGCCGTGAGGAACGACGAAGGCGAGGAGTTCGGCGAGGTTCTGTTCGGTCGCGGCGAGGAAGCCGAGTAGAGCGCCGTTGACGACGAGAGAGACGACGGTAGCGACGCCGAAGACGAAGCCGGCGTACGACTGGGCGACCGCGACCGACCAGTTGTTGGCGGTATAGTTAACGAACTCGCCGAAAAGGGCGGTCTGTTCGAGTCTGTCGGCGATGGAGGTTTCGAAGCCGACCTCGGCAGACTGTGTAACCTCCCACGCGGCTACGGCAGAGACGGCGAAGAGGACCGACGAGACGACGACGAGACCGAACCGCGAGACGGTGAAGGCGACCATCTCGTCCCAGCCACGGCGGAATGCGGAGGCGACGCGCCCAGAGTCGACCGAGGCGTCGGGTACGTCGACTTCGTCGCCCGCGTGTCTCGCGTACAGGTCGGTCTTGACCGCACCGATGTACGGAGCGAAGACGAGGTAGGTAACGAGTACGGTCGCCGCCGGTGCGCCGAGGACGTTGAAGAAGCCGCTGACCGAGGCAAGCGCTATTACGGCGGCGAGTACGAAGATGAGGTAAGCTATGAACTCAACGGCGTTTTCGGAGACAAAGTCGAGGTTCCCGCGTATAGCGCCAAAGACGCCGTTTTCGTCGATGACGACCGACTGAGGCGCGAAGATGAAGAAGACGTGTATGATAAGAACGGCGAGGAGCCAGACGAGTACGAGTAGTGCGCCGACCGCGACGGCGAGAGCGCCGCCGCCCGAGAGCAGGACGGTTCCGGCGAGCAACAGGGCACCGGTAACGGCGAGGATGAGGAAGACCTCAAGGAGGCGTAGGAGAGCGAAGGTCACCGTGTCTTCAAAGACGCCCTCGACGCCACGTCCGAGATGGTCGACCGAGGATTCGCCGCCGTCGGTCAGGGCGTCGTCGAACCGGCTGTCGTCAGCTTCTTCGGAGGCATCAGCACCCATGTCGTCGGTAAGTACGGAGTAGATGGCGTTTATCTGACCCGCGCTCACGGCGGCGTTGAGAACGATTAACAGGAGGGCGAAGACGACGACCGAAGCTACCACAACAGCGATAACCTCGGGAACGAAGATGAGTTCTGAGAGTTCGCGGAGGGCGGTTTCGACACCTTCGACCTCCTCGAAAGCCGCAGGGTCTTCCTCCTGAAACTCATCGAAGGGTATGGTGTCGATTACCTCCTGTATCTCCTCAATATGCCCGCGGCGGAGCAGTGCGAGGTAGACGAAGACGCCGGTGAGTATAGGGGCGACACGGGCAACGGCGGGGACGCTGACGCTCATGAAGTAGAAGGGGAGTATCGACGAGGGTTTAGAGACGAGAGCGTCGTACGCCGAGCGGAACGTCTGGTTCAGGTCCATGCTAAACCGTGTCCCCCATGCCACAAGTCGTTTTTCGTAGGACGACGGCGAGTAGCGCGACTAGAGCGCCGACGGCGGTGAAGCCAGGTAGCCCTTCCTCGTCGGCTTCATCGTCCGCCTCAGCGTCGGACGTGTTGACGGGGAGCGGTTCGTCAACGTCAACCTCGTCCTGCGCGGCGGCGACGGCGGCGTACGCATCGACCTCTCCGACCCCGCGACGGGCGTCAGGTTCGCCGCCGTTGACAGCCGTCTCTAACAGGACGGCGCGGTGTTGGTCGGGCGAAACGTCGCGGTCAGTCGAGGACTCGACGAGTGCGGCGACGCCCGAAACATGTGGTGCCGCCATGCTCGTTCCGTCCATACGTCCGTAGCCGCCGTCGGGGAGGGCGCTGAGGACGCGGACGCCGGGGGCGGTCACGTCAGGGACGACGTACGACATGGGCCAGTCGGACGGGGCGGCTTCGCCCCACGCTTCGGCGGTGTCTATCTCTTCGCCGCTGGAGAAACGCGGAACGTTGCCCTCAGAGTCAACAGCGCCGACGGAGAGCGAGTCGTAGACGTTCCCAGGAGAACTCGAACAGCCCTCACCGTTGTTCCCCGTCGAGGCGACGACGAAGCTACCCGCCGCTTGTGCGTTCCTGACAGGCTCTATCATGTCACGGACGTAGACGGAGCTTTCGTCGCAGTCGACGCCGAAGCTCAGGCTCAGAACGTCGGCATCTTGGTCAACAGACCATTCGAGTCCGGCGAGTATAGCGGCGAAAGAGCCGGTACCGCCGTCGAAGACCTTCGAATGCATCAGCTCGGCATCGGGTGCGACGCCTATCGCGGTTCCGCTCGCGTTGCCGCCCGCGACCGTGCCGCTGACATGAGTACCGTGTGACGCAGAGTCACGCGGAGTTGAGTCGAGACGCGCCCCCGTCCGGTTGAACTCAGACCATCCTCCAGGATAGGTTTCGTCGTCGGGGTCGTGCGTCCGAAGTTCGATATCAGGGTGCGACGCGTCGACTCCTGTGTCGAGAACCGCGACCGATACGCCGTCGCCGCGCGTACCGAAGCCGTCCCAGACACCCGTCGCGTTGACCTGTTCGACGCCCGGCTTGACCTCGGCGTCGGTCGTCGCGTTCTGGGTGGGTGCGGCGAAAACGTGGTTGTCGTGGACACGCACCTCGTCACGGTCGTCAAGAGAGGCGCGGAGGTCGGCGTCACCGCGTACGAGGACGGCGTTCGTCAGCCAGAAACGGCGGAGTATCTCGCCGTCTCCGGACTCGACTTCCTCAACGACAGGCATCTGTGTCTCGTCGGCGTGCGCAACGAGGTCGTCGGCTGTCTCAGCGCCTTCGGCGTCGGGAAGACGGACCACGAAGTCGTCTTCGGCGGCGACCGCGGGAGCGACAGCGACGAGACCGAGTAGAACGAGAGCGGGAACGATGGAGTTCATCAGCGGAAAGATAGACGCGGCGGAACATAACTTCAGGGGCTACGGACCGGCACGGGTTCCGGCGTTGGCTTCGTGAGGCTTCGCCCGTCAAGCTTAGGTGCGAGGAGCGTCAAGTCGAGGTATGACAGGCGTCTGCCCCTTGCTCGACGACTGCGAAGCCGCCACGTCGCGTGAGATGTGCGCTCATTTCACCGACAAGGCAGGAGTCAACTGGTGCGATTACTTCGACTTTAGTCCGGTCAAGGACCCCGTCAAGACGGGACAGATGGTCGAGGTCGAGATAGACGACATAGACGACCGAGGCAACGGGCTGGGGCGCACGTCGGAAGGCTTCGTCGTCCGCGTCGAAGGCGGCATACCCGGGAAGACGGCGAAGGTGAAGATAAAGACAGTCTACGACAACAGCGCTAAGGCGGAGCTAATCGAGTTCACGGGCGACATAGAGGAAGACGAAGAGGAGGAAGACGACGACGGGTTCGACGAAAAGGACGAAGAAGAAGAGCCGCGGTCGGGAGCGCGCGACAACTGGTACGGAAGCGACTAAGGCACGAGAACGACAGGGACATCGAGGTCCCCGAGTATCCTGTCCGCGGTGCTTTCGTTGAAGACGTTGTCGAAGACGGACTTCTGTTCGTATCCCATGACGACTGTATCTATGTCAGCCTCCTTCGCTATACGGTAGACGGTTTCGCGGACCTTGTCCTTCGACGCCGCGCCCTCCATACGGAGTATCTCGGCGTTTATCTCGATGTCGTGTTCCTCTCCGAGCGACTCTATCGTGTTGGCGACCGTCTCCTCCGAGACGCCTTTGTCTCCCTTGGTCAGATGGACGGCTGTTATACGTACGTCGCCGAGAGGTCCGAAGTGGGAGACAGCGTACCGTGCGGCGCGCTCGCTTACGGGGTCGATGTCGAACGGTATCAGGATGTGCATGCATAGAGGTGAGGCGAAACGAGCAAAACGGTTACGGTAAGTTACGACGAATAAAGGGTCGATGGGTCCAGACGGATTTGAACCGTCGACCACTCGGTTATGAGCGACGTTATCAGTCTGAGATGGTTAGCGACACCGAGCAGTCAAAAGATAGGTTTTGACGGGGTAAAAACTGTAATTCCTATATAAACCCTCTGGTGACTCGGCATACGCCGAGGTATATCCGTGGTATCGATACATATATGCGTTGCGTCTGGTGTTTTAATGGATGATATATACTGCATATAATGATAATTCTAGCCGAGTAATCAAACCCCGAAGTGAACGGAGGAGGCACATAATACTATGGCAAAAAGGATATGAGGAGTGCCTACCTGAAAAATCAGAACAAGATGGTTAGCCTTCCCAAACCATCAGAACCTTCAACCACTACGGTAGCAAAACACAGCAAGAATTGGGAAGATGGGGTGAAGTCGGTCACGGGTACTGACGGAGAAATAGATGGGGAAATACTGGTTAAGCGGGGAATGATAGAGTTTCTTTGGGACAAATGGGAGCCGTATGAGGTATCATATGGGGATATACAAGTTGCGACCGGAGAACTCAACTACAAGATAGGGCTTTGGTGAATCACCATACATGAGTTAATTTTGGTGAGTGAGGGAGCGTTTGATGTTGTAGACGGAGCACATGAGAACGATCTCACGGAATTCGCGGTACCAAGCTCGGGCACGCACAGAGTGCCCGAGCGTACGCTTGATTGAAGAGAACACCGTTTCTGAGAGGGCACGTTGACCGTAGTCATCCTCATCGATTCGTGCGTTGTGTGCGTAATCGACTGGGCGAAACTCACGATGTTTGATGAGTGGTCTCACGCCTTCTTGACGCAACTTTTCGCGTAACTTCTGCCAATCGTAGCCTTTGTCTGCGGCGAGGCTGTGCAGGTCGCCCGCGTTCCGGAGGGCGACCTGCCAGCCTATCTGCGTATCGTGTCTCTTCTCCGTCGTGCAGTGAACGTCAAGTACAGCTTGTGAAGAAGTGTCGACGAGTGCGGTTGTTTTGAGGGTTTGGACACGGTAGTCTGTACGGCGGCAGTAGTGTTTGCTGGCGTTTTCACGGTCGAAGTAAGTTGAATCGATGGCGGCGTCTCCTGAAGTACTGTGCTCCTGTGCGGAAAGGCGCAGGAGCACCCGCCAGACTGACATCGTCAATCTATCAAACGCTCTCACTAGCGTGGAGTGATGAGGTAGTTCATCCGGTTCAAGTCCGATTTCAGCCAGAATACGTGGCATTTCGCTCAACCAATCAAGCGCAGTGCGGTAAGATTCACCGAGGTAGACTCGGAGGCAATGGAGGGAAACAACAGCGTAATCGGCGAATCCGCCACCTCCTGTCGGAGCGGCGGATTCGCTTCGCCCACCGACAGCATTTTTTGCTAACGTCACTACTCTCTGAGTGAAGCGGGAGATTCTCGACATGTTCAAATCGATGTTCCCTGCTTCATTCTCCCTTATCCTAACGGTACAATCCAACGCCTCCTAGCGATTCACCAAAGCCCAAGATAGTAATGTGGTATGATGAAGAACTCGAATGGGATGAGCTGATGTCTTCCTACGAAGACAGTATTGGTATCCCAATCAAGTAACCCATCAAGTAACTTCCGGTAACTCGCAATCCTTCACCCATCGAATCTAAAATTCAGATTTTGTACCTGTCAGTATCGTACTTAGGTGCATTATCGCCTATTTCCCAGCCGCTCGCATCAAGTGATTTGATAGCGTAATTCCAGCTTTTCTCAGCTTTTTTATCCGGATTGGTGTCCGAATCGCTATTCGTACTGTACTCCTGCATCTTGCTGACTATCGAAGTAGGAGATAATTTACATCCCGTTTCTTTTCGGTGCTGTGCGGCGTTATTTATTATCTTCGTAATGGTCTCCTCGGATATATGAAACTCTTCCTCAAGGAGTTCCCTGAATTTGTCTTCAAATTCACTGAGGTTCATACTATATAGGGTATACCATACTGGTTAACTTCGTTTTGAAATGAGTCCATCAGGATATTCCGAGGGATTTCATCTCAATTCCCTTATTAATTCTCTCACTTCTGGGTCATTCACATCATCGACCTCTATTTTTGCGAAAGGACGGGGTCCTCCTTCAGCCCCTTCTATCTCGAAACGGTCTCCCGCGACCGTAAAGACACCAAGGCGAATCGCTTCTCGTGCCGCTGTATTCGGTTTACTACTAAAGTACTCTATCAACTCATCATGTGTCTCTTCACCTATTTCAGTTCGGAGTTCGGTCATCTGGTCACTAAGGCTAACTTTGGCGAAGGGCCTCGGTAGCCCAAATGGTCCTTTGATTTCGGGTTCTATACCAGACTTACGCACCTCTATTCCTATTCTAATTAGGTCTGCAGCAGTCTGACTTATAGTCCTGTCTGCACCCGTATACTCTTCAATAGCTCTTTTCAACTCGGTTTCAACGCGGGGATTCAGAGACTTGGGCATACCACACCTATTCTACCTATCATCTTGTATGTTGCCATTGTACGTAAATTCGGTAAAATAGCGAAAATGGGCAAGAAGGGCATAGCAGGCAAGGTTTTTTATGCATCGGTGTAAAAATAGATACTGTATGTCCCGAAGTAGACCCTCCCGCTCCGGAAAATACGCTGACGATGCCGATGTCACGTATGAGATAGAGATGCCGTTTGAATCAAGAGACTCCAGAATTCACCTCCGTGAGATAGAAGACGGTGAGGTAGAAGTTATTATAGCTCAGATTCCCGTTCCGGAGAAGTACAATACAGACCGGAATTATCCGAGGCAGTTGGAAGACAACGAAGACAAGATACGTGCGAACGCCACCGCAAAGTGGGTTCTAAAAGACTCAGCGAGAATGCTCGACAAATACGAGTGGAATACCTCCTCCAGAAAATCCAATAATCCGAATTACTACCTCAGAGATGTCTACTTTACGTGCGATATAGACGAACTTGACGAAGCGGTGATGAGGGCAAAGAAGTTCCTAACCGAGTTAGAGGGGAAGGTACTGAACCACGCAAGAGAGTTCGATGTGGAACTGAACGAGAAACCCACCGACCACTTCAACTAATAATGTCTCAAAAAGAAAATACCGGAGACTTCGGTCTGCTGACCGACTCAGAACGTGATATCCTCGCAAACGAAGAGAAAGAGAACGCGGACCGCACCGAAGTAATCCAACACCTATCGGAACAGTTCCGCTCCTGCTTGGAAGAGGCGGTACACCTGTATATGTACCTTTCCGATGAAGAGTTGGAGTCTATCTTCACAGACGATGAACTCGAAGTGGACGGGGCGGTGTCCGCGCAGTATATGCTCGCTCTTCTATACTACGGTCTTCGGATGAACGACGAAAACGTGGAGTACAGACTCACTATGGCTATCAAACAGGCTGAGAGCGCCCGTCGTAGAGACGCCTCTGTTGACCTTGACATCATTACCCAACCTTTCCTGCCTCCTGAGAAGAGGCTGGAGGCGATTAAGCAGGACGAGGAACGCGTATCCGTAGAAAGCCTTGAGCAGATTTTCTACGATGAGAGGTTCTCTCCGGAAGAGGTTGCTGACGCCCTCTCGGAACTCGATGACGAAACAACCCCAGAGGACATTCAAGAAGCGAGGGAGGAGACGGGAGCGATTGAAAGACCGCCTATCTCGGTAGTAACCGGTGTCCAAGTTGGTGAAGAACAGGAGGGAGTGAAATGAGGATAACCAACTGGAGTCGGAGGGACTTACTCCGGAGTGTAGCGGCTACAGCGACGGCATCCGTTTTCAGTACGGAAGATGACAGTGGAGTGAGTTCAAAGGAGGAGCTACTGGTATCCCTGAAAGACCTCCCGAACGAGGTGAGCGAGGCATACAGTAACATCGTAGGGTTCGGGGAAACCCCTCAACTGGGTGGGAATCCGGCTTCGGATATAGAGGGTACGGAAGGAGCAACAAGCGCAATCAAGTACGACCGCCGTGCTGCTTCTCCTGAGATATACCGGAGACAGTCGGACAAACACGACCGTCCGGATGTGGACATCATTCACATACTGTACTCCTCACGGACGGAAGAACGGGCTAAACAAATCATACAGGAGCATATTGACATTGAGGAAGGAAGTCACGAGATTCTGCCTCAGGGAAGGGAATACGCTGGCTTCGCTGAAGTGGAAAGAGAAGGGAGTATAGTAAGCAATCTCTCGGTTCTGTACACTACAGATACAGTCGGAAGGGCAGCGGCTCGTGAAGCCCTGAGGAGTAAGGAAGAATCCATGAGCAAAATCGGAGAGGGGAGAGAATGAGTAAGTATCTGCGAGCGAAACGGCAGTTCCTTGACTGGGTGGAAAAGAAGGCTGACGAAGAGGGGGTTGAGATGACGGTTTCTCAGTCCTCGAACTACTTCTACCGTGAACCCGACATAGTTGGTCGCGTTAGGGGTACGACGCGGGTGCCGTACAAGACCACCAACACAGAAGACGAGATAGACGGCTCGAAGAATCTGGATACGGAGTTTGAAGAAGTGGTCTGCGTCATTCTCCGTTTGAGAAAGGACGACTTTAA
>JAQZCZ010000068.1 GCA_028751095.1 Euryarchaeota archaeon Ods01
CGAAGAGGCGTCGTTCCCCGTCGTCGCCGCAATCGACGGATTCTGTCTCGGCGGCGGCTTCGAACTCGCTTCCTGCGCCGACATGCGTATAGCGTCGGAACGTTCCGAACTCGGTCTTCCCGAACACAACCTCGGACTCCTCCCCGGATGGGGTGGCACGCAGAGACTCATGCGTATCGTCGGGATGGGACGCGCGAAGGAAATCGTCTTCACGGCGGACCGGTACGACCCCGAAGACATGTACGACTACGGATTCATCAACGAGGTCGTCGAGAACGAAGAGTTCGAGGACCGCGCATGGGAACTCGCGCGCGACCTCGCCGCCGGACCTCCGATTTCGCAGGCGCTTACGAAACGCGCCATGATAGAGGGCTGGGACAACATCGAGGCGGGTCTCGAACTAGAGACGCAGGCTTTCGGTCATCTACTCGACACGGACGACCTTACCGAAGGCGTTATGGCGTTCATGCAGGACCGCGAACCCGAGTTCGAAGGCGAGTAGCTACCGCCGCGCCTCTAGGCTGTCGACCGCGTCTTCTAGGTCGGTCTTGAGCCATTCGCCGTTCGTGTCGCGTTTCTTGATTACGAACTCCTCAGCACCCGAGCGGCGTATCTCTACCTCGACGACCTCGGGGTCCACGTCAGCGACCGGCGTCTCGCGGTAGCCGTCGGCGACGAGGTCCTCGGAGCAGTCGTTGCAGGCGTAGCTCACTATTTCGAGGACGGGCTGTCCATACGAGTCGGTCGAGCGCTCGGTCAGTAGCATCTCAGCGTGTCTTTCGCCGCACTCGTCGCAGGTCTTACGTCTGACTGTTTCGGCATCCATTAAGAACAGTTCATATACGCGCCGCACACATATCAATCCTACCGAAACTCAGAATAGGCGTCCCCGACAACCGCCTGTATGGAGTTCTCGCTTTCGACGGAGCAGAGACAGATACGTGACATGGTGTCGGAGTTCGTCGACGAAGAGGTCGTCCCGCGTGCCGCCGAGATAGACGCCGAGGACGAGTTTCCGCGCGACCTCGTCGATGAGATGGCTGAACTCGGTCTGATGGGGATGCCGTTCCCCGAGGAGTGGGGCGGCGCGGGTCTCGACTACCACTCGTACGCGATAGGCGTCGAGGAGATATCACGCGGAAGCGGCGGACTCGGCACCGTCGTCGCGGCGCATACGTCGCTCGCGGGCGGCATGCTGTACGACTTCGGCGACGACGAACAGCGCGACGAATACCTCGTCCCTCTCGCACAGGGCGACGAAATCGGCGCTTTCGCCCTCTCCGAGGCGGGTGCGGGAAGCGACGTACCCGCGATGGTTACGACCGCCGAACGCGAAGGCGACGAGTACGTCATCGACGGCGAAAAGCTCTGGATTTCGAACGGAAGCGTTGCCGATACGGTCGTTGTCTTCGCCAAGACGGACGAGGAGGCGGGCAAACGCGGAATCTCGTCCTTCATCGTCCGTCCCGAGGAGGATGACGGATTCATCGTCGAAGGCACCGAGGACAAGCTAGGCGACAAGGGATGTCCGACAGCCGAACTCCGTTTCGACGGTCTGCGCGTTCCGGCGTCGCGTAGACTCGGCGACGAGGGTGAGGGTCTCGTTCAGGCGCTCAAGACGCTCAACAAGGGACGTATCACGATAGCGGCGCGTTCGGTCGGTATCGCACGTGCCGCCCTCGACGCCGCCTTCGAGTACGCGGGCGAACGCGAGCAGTTCGGTCAGCCCATCAGCGAGTTTCAGGCTATCGCGCACAAGCTCGCCGATATGGATACGAAGGTGAGCGCGGCGGAGATGCTGATGCACAAGGCGGCGGACCGGAAGATGCGCGGCGAGGAGTTCGTCAAGGAGTCGGCGCAGGCGAAGCTTTACGCCTCCGAAATCTCGCGCGAGGTGGCGAACGAGGGGATACAGATACACGGCGGCTACGGCTACGTCAAGGACTTTCCCGCAGAACGTTTCCTACGTGACGCCAAGATAAACGAGATATACGAGGGGACGAGCGAGGTTCTGCGTAACACAATCGCGGACCGTATGGAAGAGCGGCGGTAGGATTAAGCGCCGCGCCCCCGTGCTTGTCGCATGCGCATAACGAGCGTCAGACAGCACCACGTCGAAAACTCGCTTGACGGAGCGTACCGTCCGACATGGATACCCGGATACCCGCAGGCGACGAACGAGGGCGAGGTCATCGAGATAGAGACGGACGAGGGAATCGTTGGATACGCGGCGTCACCGTCTTTCGCGGGCGGAATCGAGTACGAGGAACAGCTTTCGCTCTTTCTCGTCGGAAAGGACCCGCATAACCTGCGCGAGATACGCCGCGGTCTCCGTACCTTCGACCTACTCGGACCGCGTCCGTGGCACATCGAGATGGCTCTCTGGGATATCATCGGGAAGGACGCCGGAAAGCCGGTCTACGAACTTCTCGGCGGAGAGGGGCGCGAAATACCCGTCTACGCATCGACGGGCGAACACAAGGAGGTCGAGGACCGCGTCGAGTACGTTGAGGAACGCGTCTCGGAAGGCTTCGAGGCGGTCAAGCTACGTTTCGGACGCGACAGAATCGAGGACGACCTCCGCGTAGCGCACCGTGTCCGCGACGACTTCCCCGACCTGACCCTGATGGTCGACGCAAACATGGGCTGGAAGGCGCGTGTCGTAGACGAGGGGCGGACGTGGACCTTCAGCGAGGCGACGCGCGTCGCACGTGAACTCGACGCTCTCGGCGTCGAATGGCTGGAGGAACCGCTTGACAGGCACGACTACGCCGGATACGCGCGCCTGCGTGACAAGACAGATATCGATATCGCCGGAGGCGAGTTCACCGACGGCGTCCACGAACTCCGCGAGTTGCTCCGCCAAAACGCGCTCGATATCGTACAGCCCGACTGCTCAATCGCGTGCGGTCTCGGACAGGCGAAGAGTATCGCAGACGAGGCGGAGCGTGCCGGAGCGCGTTATACGCCGCATTCATGGACCAACGGACTCGGTCTGGTCGCCAACCTCCATATCGCCGCCGCGACAGACGCTCGTTGGTTCGAGTATCCGTACGAACCGCCGTTCGTTCCCGAGGCGCGTGACTTCTTCCTCGCCGAAGCCGTCGAACACGAGAATGGGGAGATATCGCCGCCCGACGCCCCCGGTCTGGGCGTCGAAATAAACGAGGATGAACTGAACGGTCGTTGAGATTTCTCGGTGAAGGCGTAGGCATCGCGCCGTTCGACAGCCGACGAAAACCAAAACTGTATTATCGTATGGTAACATTTCTCTTACCATGGATTTCAACTTCGTGGAGTCGGACGAACACAAGATGATTCGGGAGACGGTAGAGGATATCGCGTCGGACTACGACGACGAGTACTGGCAGGAAGTCGAGAGCGGCATGTGGCCCGAGGAGTTCTGGCAGGACTGCGCCGACGCCGGATTCCTTGGCACGGTCGTCTCGGAGGAGTACGGCGGTCAAGGAATGGGTCTCGAAGACTTCGCAATGATTACCGAGGAGTTCGCCGCAAACGGCTGTCTCGGCGTTGAGATGCTTTTCGTCGTCAATATCGTCTTCGGTGCGGTCACCCTCGAAGCCAACGGTAACGAGGAGCAGAAGGAGGAGTACCTCCCCGGACTCGTTGACGGCGAACTCAACTGGGCGATGGCTCTTACGGAGCCGAACGCAGGACACAACGCTCCCGAGATGGAGACTTTCGCGGAGGAACAGGACGACGGAACCTTCGTTATCGACGGCACCAAGCAGTGGATAAGCGGCGTCGATAAGGCTGACCGTATGCTCCTCGCGGCGCGTACGACGCCCGCCGAGGAGGCGACCAAACGCACGATGGGCGTCACCCTGTTCCTCGTTGACCCGCAGGACGACGCCATCGAACGCCGTGAACTCGACGTTGGAATACCGACGCCCGAGAGACAGTACGAGCTTTCCATCGACGGCTACGTCGCCGACGAGGAGGATATCATCGGTACCAAGGAGATGGGTCTCTACCAGCTATTCGACACCGTCAACCCCGAGCGTCTCATCGGTGCGTCGGGCGCTATCGGTGTCGGTCGTTGCGCACTTGACCGCGGTATCGACTACGCCAAGAACCGTGAGGTCTTCGACGGACCTATCGCGGCGTACCAAGGCATCCAGCACCCCATCGCGGAGAAGTACTCTGAGCTTCACGGTGCGCGCGAACTCGTCCGTAAGGCGGCACGGATGCACGACAACGAGTACGACCCCAAGAAGGTCGCCGAGGTCTCGAACATGGCGAAGCTACGTGCGAGCGAGGCGGGACACGAGGCGACCGATGTCGCGCTTCAGACGCACGGCGGCAACGGATTCTCGCGTGAGTACGCCGTCATAGAGATGTGGAAGGGTACGCGTCTCGCCAAGACCGCGCCCGGTTCTTCCGAGATGATGAAGAACTTCATCGCCGAGCATACGCTCGATATGCCGCGTTCGTACTAGACCTCCCAGAGACCTTTTCTCCGTATTCCGAGCATACCGCGCGAGACGAGGCTGAGCAACGGCAGTTCAAGCAAGGGACCGATTACGAGAGCGAGCGCAATAAGCGGCTCGTCCGGAAACGCAACGACGGCTATAGCGAGCGCTGTCGGCGAGTTACGCGACAGTATAGTACACGACAGACAGACGTTCTCCTCGTAGCTAAAGCCGCCCAGCCGTCCGATACCTAAGCCGACGCCGAAGTTAATGACGTAGAAGGCAACGACGGGGACGGCTAAGAGGACGAGGACGGCGGGGTTCTCGACCACGGCTTCGCCCTGCGACGCGAACATAGCCGCGACCGCGAGCGCAAGGAAGACGACCTGTACCGGACCGAGCGCGGGCAGGAAACGGCGGCGGAACCGGTCACGCCCCACGAGACGGGGTAGGAAGCCGCGCGCCACGGAAGCGAGGACGAGTGGGACGGCGAGAACCAGAACCACCGCCTCGACGAGGACGCCGAGCGGAAGTTCGACGAGTTCGCCTGCGAAGATGAGGAGGTAGACGGGAAGGAGAACGAGCTGTAGAACGAGGTTGTAGGGGAGGAGTGAGGTGGCAAGCGGTACGTCGCCGTCGGCGATATCGGTAAAGACGAGGTACCAGTCGGTGCAGGGTGTGACTATCAGCATCACCAGACCGACCCAGAGCGCGGGATGGTTGCGGAGGAAGATGAAGCCAAGGACGACGGCGAGCAACGGGTTCCAGACGAAGTTGACCGCGAGGCTGGTTCCCACGACGCGCCGGTTACGGAAGCCTTCGCGGAGACGGGCGAGGGGAACCTGAGCGAAGACGGCGAACAGCATCACGAGAAGAAGCGGTAGTATCAGACGGTCGGCTACCGACGGAACGCCGTTGACCTGCGCCGCGGCGAGTCCCGCCCCGACGCCTCCGAAGACGAGAACCGTCTGGTATCTCTCGAAGAACTCCACGGGCGAAAGACAGCGACGTGGCGCTAAACAGTTACGTTCGGCGCACGAACTCGACGATACGTTCGGCGACGCGTTCACCCGCGTCCTCCTGTAGAAAATGCCCCGCGTCTTCGACCCAGACATCGGGCTGTTCTTCGGCGGTCGGTATGAGTTTTCGCAGGTCGTCGCGCGCGGGACCCGTAATCGGGTCGGAGTCGGAGAAAAGCACGAATGCGGGCTTTTCCCAGTCGCTCAGCAGTTCGCGCGTCTCACGTATCTCGTCCGCCCCGGGGTCGTCGGGCGATGTCGGAACGCGTAAAGGAAGGGCGCGCGCCCCTGCCTGATACGACGCGTCGGGGAACGGGGCTTCGTACGCCGCCTTGACCTCGTCATCTAAGGTCGAAACGCATCCCGCATCGACGAGAAAGCCGACGGGAAGTTCGTCCGCGCCCTTCACGAAGTCACGGAACTGCTCCCATTCATCGGGCATTCCCGCGCTACCGTCCTGTAGTCCGGTGTTCATCGGCACGAGACGCGCGAAACGGTCGGGGTTCCGCGCCGCGACACTTAGTCCGAGAATACCTCCCCAGTCCTGTGCGACGAGGGTGACGCCGGTTAGGTCGAGCGCCTTGACGAAGCTTTCGAGCCAACCGTACTCCGACGCGAACGTATACGCCTCCTCGTCCTCGGGCTTGTCCGACCTGCCGAAGCCGACGAGGTCGGGGACTATGACACGCCCCTCCGCGGCGAGCGTAGGTATCATCTTACGGTACAGGTACGACCACGTCGGTTCTCCGTGTAGGCAGAGAAAGGTCTCGTCGGCTTCGTCGTCGCCCACATCGACGTACGCCATCTCTATCCCCTCGTCCACCTCGACGCGTTTGGCGTCGTAACCGTAGTCGGGCAGGTTTTCGAAACGTTCCTCCGGGGTTCGTAGAGCCATGCTATCTAATAACGCGGACCGCAGAAAACCCTTCCGCGGACTATCCTAGGACACGTCCACCCGTCTCCGCCCGCCGCTCAACACGGAGACGGAGGCGACAACGTATACAGACGCCGCCGGCTTCGCCCGACCGTCGTCCGTTGACACGTCCGGCGTACTTGACGGTCATCGCCGCTTCCCTTTCGCCGCGTCCACAGACGACGCAGTCGGCGTCCCACCGCAGACGCCCGAGACAGGGCGTGCAGAGAAAGGCGGTGTCGATAACGCGCCCCTCCTTCTCGAAAAGAGCCTGTCGGGTTTCACGGTCGGCGCGGCAGTTACCGCATCGCATACACGCGGTAGACGGCGCGCGCTTAAATCTCTTCTACTACAGCTCTTCGCTGGGTTCGAGCGCTCCACCGACGCGTTCCTCCGCCTCCTCCTCAAGCTTGTACCTCTGCACCTTCTGTGTCGCGCTACGCGGGAGTTCGTCAACGAAGAAGATACGCCGCGGATGTGCGTACCTCGCGGTATGTTCAAGCGAGAACTCACGTAGCTCTTCCTCGGTAAGGTCTTCACCCTCCTCGACGGCGTCTTCGAGAACGACGAAGGCGACAGGCGCTTCGCCCTTGATTTCATGTGGAGCCGCGACGACGGACGCCTCAGCGACATCGGGATGTTCGTACAGACCGTTTTCGACCTCGGCGGGATAGATGTTTTCGCCGCCTGCGATAATCATGTCGTCGGCACGGTCGACCATCCAGAAGTAGCCGTCTTCGTCGACCCGCGCTATATCCTCGGTGTAGAACCAGCCTTCGTCGTCGAAGACCGCATCGTTCTTCTCGGGTAGCTTAAAGTAGCCCTCGAATATCTGCGGTCCACGGACGGCGATTTCGCCCGTGACGCTTTCCTCGTCGTCGAAGTCTAGCCATCCTTCCGCCATGCCGCGCGGCGAGAGGTCCTCGGGGGAGACGCGTACCTCGGAGCGGTCGTCGGGGTTGACGAGCTTTATGTCGAGGTTGGGCACGGGAGCGCCGACGCATCCTGCTTCCTTCTGGACGCCGCGCGGCGGTTCGACACATCCCGCCGGTCCCGTTTCGGTCATTCCCCATCCTTCGGAGATAGAAACGTTCCATTCGCTCTCTATCTTCTTACGCGTGTCCTCAGCGAGCGGCGCGGCGGCACAGATTGCGTAGTCAAGCGACGACAGGTCGTAGTCGTCAGGGTCCTTCTGGTACTCACGGAACATCATGTTGTACATCGCGGGTACGCCCGCAAACGCCGTGAGTTCGCTGTCCTCGATGGCGTTGAGCATCAACGTCGGGTTGGGGACACCCTGCATCACCATCTCGCCGCCGACGTACAGGAAGCTACCCATGAGGGCGTTCAGACCGTAGATATGGAAAAGCGGGAGTATGAGAAGAACAGAGTCGTCGGGGTCGATAGGGAGTCCGCCGCTGGAGTACGACTCAATAGTAGTCAGCAGGTTTTCGTGCGTCAACAGGACGCCCTTCGGGTCGCCCGTCGTCCCGCTCGTGTACGGCTGAACCGCCACGTCGTCGAAGTCACGCTCAGGACGGTCGAGGTCGGCGCTCGCCTCCTCAACCGCCGCGTCGTAGTCCATGACCTCGACGCCCTCGGGTGCGTCGTCGCTTCCGCCGGGGAGCATTACGGTCGAAACACCGGCTTCGTCTGCTATTTCCTCGGCGCTACCTCCGGGGACCTTGTCGGAAGCTATCATCACGTCGATTTCGGCGTTTTCGACGACGTAGACCATCGACTCGGGGTCCATACGGAGGTTGATGGGAACGGCTACGCCGCCAGCCTTGACGGTCCCGAAGTAGGCGGGCGGGAACTGGAGCGTGTTCGGCACAAAGAGACCGACGCGGTCGCCGGGTTCGACACCCTGTTCGATAAGAGCGTTTGCAGCCTTCCGTGACTTCCTGTCGAGTTCCTCGTAGGTAATCTCCTGTCCGTAGCTCGTGGAGAAGGCGGCTCTGTCGCCGTACCGGTAGGCACCCATCGCGGGTACGTCACCGAGATGGCTTAGGCGCTCTCCGTCGTGGTATTCCATACCACAGACGGGGCAAGAAACGTGATAAATCTTGCTTTCTGCCGAACTGACGGTGAAAACCGATATAAACTCGTGTGTCGTTTAATAAACGGTTATTAATGTAAGACCTACTTCGTATGCACATGGTTGACAAAGACGACCTAGAAGAGCAGCTTACAGAAGCGTTCGAAGGAGCCGACTACCCCGTGAACAGTCCGATGGACCTCGTTCCCGCCCTACCCGAAGGACCCGAGACGGAGTTCTCGTCCGGCGACTTCTCGATGACTGCGATGGAGCTTAACACGCAGGCGGGCGGTCAGCAGGACTTCCCCTACGAGAGCGTTGAGGAACTCGTCAACGACATCCTCGAAGGTCTCGAAGACGAAGGCTACATCTAAATAGCCGTACCGCTTCCCGTATTTTTTATAAACGTTAATATAACCTTAACCCCTACCTGCTACTACAGGTGTAAACCATGGACAGGAGAAACTTCGTTAAGATTGCTGGCGTAACGGCAGCGGTAGGTGCAGCGGGATGTCTGAACGGTGAGGAAGAAGACGACGAACCCACCGACGACGACCCCAATGGGGAAGAACTCGACTTCGTTGACGAGACGGGACAGGAAGAAGTAACCGTCGACAACGGCGCGGGTCCGCAGGGACTCCAGTTCGACCCCCAGAACGTCGAGGTAAGCGTCGGCACGACCGTTACGTGGGTATGGACCGGCGAAGGAGGTCAGCATAACGCCGTCCACAACCCTGACGGCGGACAGGACGATACCGGTGCCGACGAGCCGATGTTCGAGAGCGAACTCACCGCCGACGAAGGTCACGAGTACTCGTACACCTTCGATGAAGCAGGCACGTACTACTACATCTGCGAGCCTCACGTCGCAAGCGACATGGTCGGACACGTCCGTGTCGTCGAGAACGGCGTCGGAAACGGTGAGGAAGAAGAAGAGAACGGCGAGGAAGAGAACGGCGA
>JAQZCZ010000053.1 GCA_028751095.1 Euryarchaeota archaeon Ods01
AGCTACGCGTAGGCGAAGTTAAGGGTCTGTACGACGAAACCGATGGCGACACAGCCTGCGAGTACTGTCTTGGGGTCGATACGTATAGCGCGGTTGTCCTCGTTCTCAAAGTAGCGGACGAGTCCCGCCGAAGACATCAGACCGCCGCTACGTTCTCCGGATGCCATATCTAACCGTCGTCACCGGCTCCTAATAACTCTGTTGGTGGAAGGGTAGCAACAGATTGAATACGGGCGGTCTGCAAGAAACCCCTATGCAACAGAACGAGCAGATGGCTTACGACAGGGGGAGTACTATCTTCAGCCCCGACGGTCGCCTCTACCAAGTCGAGTACGCACGCGAGGCGGTAAAACGGGGCAGCGTCTCGGTCGGAATTAAGACCGAGGACGCCGTCGTTCTTCTCGCCGAAAAACGCGTCTCCTCTGACCTTCTCGTCTCCGACACTATCGAGAAAATCTATCAGGTCGATGACCATCTCGCGGTCGCCGCGAGCGGACACGTCGCCGACGCCCGCCAGCTCGTCGAGTTTGCGCGGCGCGAATCCCAGCGCAACACCTACATGTACGAGGAGCCTCTCGAAACCGACACGCTCGCCAAGGCGCTTGGCGACCATATACAGCAGTATACGCAGTACGGCGGCACGCGTCCGTTCGGATGCGCTCTCCTCATCGCCGGAACCACGCGCCACGGACCTGAGCTAATCGAGAGCGAGCCATCCGGCGCTATCATCGGATACAAGGCGGCGGGAATCGGCGAAGGACGCGCCGAGGTCGAGGAAGCCCTCGAAGACGGATACGAAGAAGATATGTCGGTCGACAAGGGTATCGAACTCGGTCTGAGCGCGCTCTACGAACGCGACGACGGCGACCTCGAAGCTACCGAAGCCGCCGTTGTCTCCGAGGACGGCGTCAGGCATCTGTCGCACGAGGAGGTACAGGAACACGCTCCCGAGACGGAAGAAGGAGACGACGAAGACGACGAGACGGAGGAATGAGGGACTGGAAGGAGGCGGTTCCGCCCGTCGAAACGACGGACCCCGACGCCTCCGACGGCTTGAAGGAAAGCGCCGTCCTCGTCCCTGTCTACGAGGAAGACGGCGAAGCGGGGCTACTTTTCACCAAACGGTCCGACGAGCTTCCGAGACACGCCGGACAGGTCAGCTTTCCAGGCGGGAGGCGCGAGGAGGGAGACGACACGCTTCTCGAAACGTCGTTACGGGAGCTACACGAAGAGGTCGGTCTACCCTCCGACTACGTTGAGGTCGTCGGTCGTTTTCCCGACGTGCGCACCACGACGGGCTACCGTATCACGCCGTTCGTCGGCGGCGTACCTAGAGACTTCGAGTACGTCAAACAGGAAAGCGAAGTCGCCGAGCTAATCTTCGCACCCGTCGGGGAACTCGCCGAGCCAAGCGTCCATGAGAGGAGGAGAAAGGGAGGACACAAGCTACATTACTTCCATTACGAGGGATACACCATCTGGGGCGCGACGGCAGAGATACTCGTCGAGTTCCTCGACGCCGTCGGACTGTGGCGGTCGGGACGTTAGGCAAGCCTTTTGCGCCCGACCCCGTTATCTCGGGTAGATGTACGTTCCCTCCGAGGTCTTCTTCGTCTCGGGAGTCGGAAGACACCGTTCGCGCGTCGCTTCCTTCGAGCGCGCGCTCCGTGACGCAGGAATAGAGCCGTACAACATCGTCCCCGTCTCCAGCATCTTTCCGCCCGACGCCGCCGTCGCCGAACCCCATGAGGGCGTAGAGAAGCTTAACGCCGGACAGGTTGTCCACGCCGTGATGGGACGTGACACGGTCGAGGAAGGCAAGGCGTCCGCGGCGGTCGGCGTGGCACGCGCCGACGAGGGACACGGCTACTTCGTCGAGAGCGACGTTACGGGCGACGAAGCCGAAACGCTGGCGCGGGAGATGGTCGAAACCTCCGACTCAACGGGCGACGTCGCGCGTTCGTTCAACGTCGAGGCGACCGCCGAAGCGGGCGACGGCTACACGACCGCGGTAGCCGCCGCGGTCCTCGTTCCTCCGCAATCTATTACCGACGCGTCGCCGTAACGCGTCTATGTTCGACTATCTCGCGCTCGATGATGAACTCACCGACGAGGAACGCGCCTACCGCGACGAGGCGCGCGGATTCGTCGACGACCTGCGACCGCGTCTCGGCGAACTCTTCCTCGACGGCGAGTTCCCCGACGTGATGGACGAGATGGGCGACCGCGACCTCTTCGCGCCCCATCTCCGCGGCGCGTCGGCGCGCGCATACGGCGTCATTACACGTGAACTCGAAGCAGGCGACAGCGGTCTTCGGAGCGCGGCGAGCGTACAGGGCGCTCTCGTCGCGTACCCCGTCGCGCGTTACGGGACGCCAGAACACCGCGACGAGTATCTTGACGACCTCCTTGACGGCGAGAAGGTCGGCTGTTTTGCGCTCACCGAACCCAACGTCGGCTCCGCGCCACACGAGATGGAGACGACCGCGGCACGTGACGGGGGCGAGTACGTCCTGAACGGGACGAAACGGTGGGTGACGAACGCGCCTATTGCAGACGTGGCGCTCGTCTGGGCGCGTGACGACGGCGGCGACGGCGACGTACGCGGCTTCCTCGTGCCGACCGATACGGACGGCGTGCGGGTCGAGTCAATCGACGGACTGCTCTCGCTCCGTATCTCTGAGAGTGCCGAACTCCATCTTGACGACGTACGCGTCCCCGACGACGCCGCGCTCGACGTGCGCGGAATGGGCGGACCGCTCTCGTGTCTCAACCAGGCGCGTTACGGTATCGCGTGGGGTGCGGTCGGCGCGGCACGCGACGCCTTCGAACACGCACTCGACTACGCTAAGGACCGCGAACAGTGGGGGCGTCCCGTCGCGGGTTTCCAGATGCAACAGGAGAAGTTCGCCGAATGCGCGACCAAGATTACGACCGCCGAACTCGTCGCGCGCCGTCTCGCCGACCTCAAGCAAGACGACAAGCTCGAACCACACCATGTCTCGATGGGGAAGAGACACAGCGCCGAGGTCGCGCGCCACGTGACGCGTGTCGCACGCGAAACGATGGGCGGTAACGGCGTCCTAGCCGACCATCCGCCGATGCGGCATATGCTCAACGCCGAGACGGTCTATACGTACGAGGGAACGCACGACGTGCATTCGCTCATCATGGGCGCGGAAATCACGGGCGAATCCGCCTTCGACGGCTAGAGGACGGCGATAGCGACGACCGACAGTATGATGACGCCGAGTATGTCGCAGACGTTGGTCACAATAGGTATCGTCGTGTCGTCGGGGTCGAGTCCGAGACGGTAGGAAGCGAAGGTCGCCGTGAGGCTTAGAACGACGGCTACGACGGCGAGCAACATCCCGCTCACGACCGAGATAGTCATCAGCGTACCGAGTGAAAGTTCGCCGCCTATCACGAGTTCGCCGATTCCCCACGCTGCGAAGCCCATGATGACGAAGATAGTGGCGGCGAGGGCGAATATGGCGACAACGTTCGTCTGCACCACGTCGTCACGTAACGAGAAGTTGAGCGTTCCGAGATGGAGACGTGTCGAGAGACGCGACGACAGTATAGCGCCGAGGTTGCCACCCATATCTATCATCACGGGGACGAGGACGAGGAGGGTCGGGTTGCCAAGATATGTTTCTTCGAGATGTTCAAGGACGAGACCCGAACCCATTTCGAGTATTGAGAGGATGATTAGAATCGGTATCATCGTACCGACTATCGAACGGACTGTCCACGTGTTCAGAGAGCCAAACGGCATCTCCTTCATAGTACCACGTCCACCGTTATGACAGCGAAGAACAGGAACAGAACGCCGAAGATGTCGCCGAGGGTCGTCACTATTGGACCGACGAGGTTGTCGGGGTCGAGTCCGTACCGGTAGCCCGCGAAGATGAGGACGAGAAGACCGAAGATAAGAACGACCGAGGTCAGGACGCCTGCGATAAACGTAATACCGATGAGTTCGATAAGGGCGGCGGAGTGGTCACGCATACCAATCCAGACCAGAATCTGCATCAGACCCCACGCGAGGAATCCGATGAAGACGGAGATGAATATGCCGTTGATGAAAGACGCCGTGACCGCGTTTACGAGACGCCAGTCGCGTTCGAAACGTGGCTCTATGAGACCCTGATGCAGTCCGCTCGATATACGTGCGCCAAGTGCGCCGTAGACGTTGCCGCGCGTGGCGAGAAACGCGGGGACGAGAAGCAGGAGTCCGGGATAGTTCTCGAATCCTTCGAGCATTCCTTCGCCGCCGAGGACCGCCCCCGCGAAGACACCGCCGCCGAGGGCGACCGTGAGAATACCTATCGACTCCTTGTATATTCCAGCGGCATCGCGGAGTACTGACATCTATGGACAAACAAAACCACGAGTCTCATAACTCTTTCTCAGTCTTCCGGAGAGACGGTTACGACCGGAACGGGAGACGTTCGGACGACCTTGTCGGTTACGCTTCCGAGAAGGGCGCGTTCGACACCGCTCCGTCCGCGCGTACCCATGACAATTATGTCCGCGTTCTCGCCGGCGTACTCGGTTATCTTGTCGGCGGGCACGCCCATCTCGACGTGTTTGACGACCTCTAGACCGCGTTCGCGCGCCTTGTCAGCAAGCCTTCCTGCGTTCTCTTCGGCGCGGTTCCTGAGCCGTTTGCGCTGTTCCTCCGCCGCGCCCGTATGCATCGTCATCGCCGTCGCCTCGGCGTCTACGACGGAGAGAACGTGTACCTCCGCGTCGAGCGCTTCGGCGAGGTCGAGACCCTCCTCGCCCGCCTCTATCGACTCGGTGCTTCCGTCGGTCGGTATCAAGACGGCTTCGTACGTCATGCCGGAGGATTCGTAGCGCTACCCCGAAAGTCTGTCGCCGGTCCGCCAAAGACTTATGCCACTCTTCCGTGAACTACGGATAATGGATACCGACGGAATAGAGTACGAGCCACGGAGCGTCAAGGACACCGTCTCCGACATGAAGGACACGTCGGAGCTGATGGTCGACCTTGCCTACTCCGCAGTGCTGTACGAGAACCACGAGATAGCGAAGGAGGTATTCGACCTAGAGGAGCGGATGAACGTCCTCCGTTACCACGCGCATATATCGCTGATGCTCGCGGCGCGCAACCCGCGCGAAGCCGAACAGCTCGTCGGCATCTTTCAGGTCGTTGGTGCGGCGGAGAAAATAGCCAACGCCGCCGACGATATCGCCACGGTACTGACTCAGAACGTCGGTCTGCCCGACGAACTCAGGAGTGCGCTACCCGAGGCAAACGAGGTCGTCTTTCGCGCCAAGGTCGACGAGGAAAGCGAGATGGGCGGTAAGACGCTCGGCGAGATAAACCTCGAAGCCAATACAGGCGTCCATGTCTTCGCCATCAGACGCGACACCGAATGGGTGTTCGCGCCCGACAAAGACACGCAGGTCCTACGCGGCGACGTTCTGTTCGGCGAAGGACCCGAGACAGGAATCAGAAAGGCGTACGAGAGAGCGACTCGGCGCGAATGGGAACAGGAGGGTGCGGTTTCGAGCGACATCGAGGACCTCGACCGTGCGGTCACCGCCGTCGTCGAGATGAAGAATATATCCGAACTCGCCGTCGGTCTCGCTTACAGCGCGACCCTTCTCGAAAGCGAGGATATCGCCGCCGAGGTTCAGGCTCTCGAATCTAAGACCGACAGCCTGAAGCAGGACCTTGAGGAGTGGGTTCTTGAATCCGCGGCACGTGTCGACGACCCGACGGAGTTACGCGGTCTGATACATCTCGCCATCTCGTCGGAGGTCATCGCAGACGCCGCACTTGAGATGGCAGACGCCGTCATGCGTGATATCGACCTCCACCCCGTACTCGCCGAGGCGATACGCGAGAGCAACGAGGTTATCGCCACGGTCGACGTGGACGACGAAAGCGAACTCGACGGTCACACTCTCGGCGAAATGCTCGTCGAGTCCGAGACAGGGATGTACGTGATGGCGATACACAGGGAAGACGGATGGGTGTACAGCCCCGACGAAGACACGACGGTCTACGGCGGAGACACGCTCATTGCACGTGGTCCCGAAGCAGGGAAGGAACGCCTGAAGGAGATGGCAACGAGCAGGTGAAAAGGTTCCTAACCCTGTTCCTTAACGCGGTCGCCGACGCGTAACATGGAGCCACGGTCTTCTTCGGAGACGCGTGCAATAAGGGTGACCGTGTAAGCGTGGTCGAATGCGCTGAGGTCACCGAGGGTATCACGGCGTCGGCGCACGAATTTCTCGCGGAAGCCGTCGGTCGTCTCGCCCGTCTCAGGGTCGCGTGTAGGGACGACACATCGAGCGCACGGTTCGGCACCCTTGAAACGCGTTCCGCCCATAAGGAACGACGGCGCTTGCTCCCCGACAAACCTGTCCTCCCAGAACGGCGGAACCCCCGACACCTCAACGTTGGTCCGTAGCCTCCGGCGCACGGAGTCGGTGTCGATACCGTCGAACCACGACGCGACCTCGCGTAATGTTGCGGTACTCACGACCGAGACCGAAGCAAGCCTGTCGCGTCTGTCTACGAAGCCGAAGGACGCGTCGCGCAGTACGGTTGCCTCGCCGAAGATGTCGCCGAGCCAGTCGGTGAGTTCACGTGCGCCCTCGTCGCTCACCTCAACCGTCACAGTTCTGCCGTCGGGCGACTCGACGGTGGGTTTGTCCCGCGTCGTGTCGAGTTCGGTCGTAAAGCCGTGGACAGCGTCTGTGTCTTTTCCGTTGATGGTACTGCCACCGTCGTGCAGGGCGAACTCTCTGTCGAGTTCGAGGGTTCCGGACTCCAGAATCCGCGCTTTCTCCACGTCCGTCCCGCCGAAGCCCTTGACGGGATACAGTCTGATACGCTCAACCGCGGGCATACCGCGGATACGTCTCGGGAAAGGATAACCGTGGCGTCCTCTGGCGACGGTGTCCTTCCCGTACATGACCCTCTGCTTGAGAGCGGGAAGAGCAGAGAGTTAGTCGTCCCTGTCGACCTCTTCGCCGCCGTCAGCCGCTAACTGCGCCGTCTCCTCCGCCTCAATTGCCTCGACGAGGAGTTCGGTGATATCCGTAATCTCGATATCCTCCTCGTATCCGCCCGTCTTACGTCCGTCCTCGTACATCGTCATGCACATCGGGCATGAAACGACGAATCTCTCGACCTCGCTTCCCGAGTCGGTGTCGTTCAGCGCCTCGCGGAGACGTTCCTCGCTTGGCTTCTCCTCCTCCTCGATATCCGACCAGAGTCCGCCGCCGCCGCCGCCGCAACAGAACGAGTTCGAGCGGTTGCGCGGCATCTCGTCGAGGGTCACGCCGGTCGAGCGCACAATTTCGCGCGGCGCTTCGTACTCGTCGTTGAACCGTCCGAGATGGCACGGGTCGTGGTAGGTGACCGTGTAGTCGAGTTCGTCGCCGTCGAGTTCGAGAGCGCCGTCTTTGACGAGGTCCTCGACGACCTGCGTGTAATGGTAGACGCGGTCGGTGTCTTCCCAGCCGAACTGGTCGTACTCGTTCTTGAACGTGTTGTACGAATGCGGGTCGGTACAGACGACCTTATCGAACCCGGCGTCCTCGAACGCCGAGATATTGTCCTCGGCGAGCATCTCGTACAGTCCCTCCTCGCCGACGCGCCTCACGTCGTTGCCGTCGTTCTGTTCGTCCTCGTACAGTATGCCGTACGAAACGTCGGCTTCCTCGAAGATAGTCGCCAGCGCACGCGCAACGTTCTGGTTACGTTCGTCGTAGGACGGGTAGTCGCCGACGTACCAGAGGTACTCGACGTCTTCCTCGCGTGCGTCCAGAATCTCGAACTCCAGTTCCTCGGTCCATTCAGGACGTTTCCGCTCGGGGTCACCGAACGAGTTTCCGTTCTGGAAGATGTTCATCATCGCTTCCTGTATGCTCTCGTCCATCTGTCCCGACTCGACGAGGCGTCGGTTCATCTCGGTGAACTGCGGGACGTGTTCGATTTCGACAGGGCAGGCGTCCATACAGGCGACGCACGACATGCACGCCTCCATGCTCTCGGGGTCGATGACGCTCTCCTCTTCCTTCGAGACGATAGGCATCTCTTCCTGTCCGTTCTTCTCAAGCTCCTCGCGGTACTGTTTCAGGTCGAGTATAACGTCACGCGGCGAGAGGTTGCGTCCGCTGGCGTTCGCGGGACAGACCGACGTACACCGTCCGCATTTTGTACAGGCATCGTGGTCAAGGAGATGTTTCCACGAGAAGTCCTCGATGCTCTTGTAGCCGATTTCCTCGGGTCCGAGGTCGGGGTCGACGCCGTGGAGACGGTGGTGGGCGTCGTCGTCCTTGGTCACGACGTTGGCGAACGACGAAATCATATGGAACGGCTTGGCGTACGGTATCCATGCGACGAAGGCGAGCGCGAGTAGAGCGTGCGACCACCAGACGACGGGGTAGAGCGTCTGAGCCGCGGTTTCCGAAACAACGGGTTCGAGTACGAGCGCAAGCGCCCAGCTAACGAAGCTAACCGAGGCGAAGTCGGGGAATCCGGTGCCGACGATACGGAGGGCTGTCAGGAAGTATCCGCCGACTCCGAGGATGAACAGCGTCCAGATGAAGATATCGTCTTCGAGGGCGCGGAGCATCTCGCGAGGACCGTCGAACTTCTTACGCGTATGCTTGTGCCAGAGACGTTCGTCACGTGCGCCGTACCGGCGGTACATCGCCATCACGACACCGGCGACGAACAGAAGACCGACTGCGTCGGCGGCAAACTGGTACGATAGCCAGAAGTCGCCGACCCAGAACGAGTCCGTGAAACGCCGCACGACCTGCTCGTCGAACGCGAGTATCGTCGTCGCTATCAGCAGACCGAGGAAGCCCCAGAAGATGAAGGTATGCATGATACCCGCGTAGAAGTCCTGATAGAACTGCTTCGTGTTCGAACCCGCGATACTAACAGCCTCACGTATCCGATTCGGAAGGTCGTCAAGCCTTACGCTCTTGTCCTCCTTACCCTCGGCGTACCGGCTGAAACGCTGGTAGACGCCGAACAGGAGTACTGCGATGGCTACGACGGAGAGGGCGTAGAAGGTGTAGTAACCCAAGTCGCCGATTAGCCAGAAGTTCTCACGACATATCTCCTCTAAACACTCTTCCTGTGTCGGTCCCTTTGCCGCCGGTTGTAGCATATGACAGTCCATGACAGGGTTCCGCATAAGTCTTATCTTGCGGAGCGGTAAACTCGGAACAGCGGGCGAACCGTTTTCGAAAGTATTTATTCACATAAATTCGTCATACATTCACACACTATGAAGGTACTAGTGACTGTGAAGGAGGTGGCGGAGCCGGAAGACGATTTCCAGATAAGCGGGCTGGAAATCGACGAAAAGTTCCTCGAATACGACCTGAACGAATGGGACGACTACGCCGTCGAAGAAGCCGTACAGCTCAAGGAAGAGAACGACGAGGTCGAGGAGGTCGTCGCCGTCACCATCGGACCCGAGCGGTCTGAGGAAACCATCCGTATGGCGCTTGCGAAGGGTGCGGACCGCGCCGTCCGTGTATGGGACGACGCATTCGAGGCTGGCGAGGTACTTGACCCCAACGCCAAGGCGCGTGTTCTTGCCGCTGTCGCCGAAGAAGAGGACCCTGACCTAATCTTCACGGGCGTACAGGCTGACGACGACTCGATAGGCGGAACCGGCGTCGCTCTCGCCGATGAACTTGGCTTCCAGTGGGCGGCGGTCGTCAACGCCTTCGAGTACGATATCGACTCGGGCGTTGCGAACGTCCACCGTGAACTCGAAGGCGGAGTCGAGGAGGTTACGGAGGTCGAAGCCCCCGCCGTCTTCACCATACAGACGGGTATCAACGAGCCGCGGTACGCGAGCCTACGTGGCATACGGCAGGCGCAGAGCAAGGAGATAGCGCCCAAGACGCTCGGCGACCTCGGACTCGACGACTCGGCTATCGAGACTCCGGTCGGAATCACCGATATGTACGAGCCTGAGACCGAGGCTGACACCGAGTATATCGAAGGTAGCGCAGACGAAATGGCTGAAGGAATTGCTGAAATCCTCCGCAAGAAGGGGGTGGCTGAATAATGTCCGACGTACTTGCAATCACAGAACACCGACAGGGAGAACTGCGCGACGTAAGCCACGAGGTAGTCACCGCCGGTAGCGAACTTGCCGAAGCCGCGGGCGGCGACCTGCATCTCGGCGTCATCGGCGGCGATGTCGATGCTTTCGCAGACGCGGTCAACCTCGAAGGCGTTGACACCATCCACACCGTTGACGAAGGCGAGGAGTTCAACCACGATATCTACACGCAGGCTGTCGAACAGCTCTTCGACGCGACCGGCGCGTCGCTTCTCCTCATCCCGCACACGGTCAACGGGATGGACTACGCGCCCGCGGTCGCCGGAAAGCTCGACGTTCCGGTCGTCACAGACGCAATCGAACTTGGCTACAACGGCGGTCTTGAGGTCACGCGTGAGATGTACGGCTCCAAGGTCGAGACGACCGTCGATGTCGACTCGGACGAGGCGATAGTCACGACCCGCCCCGCCGAGTGGACGCCCACCGAGGCGGACGGCGACGCGTCGGTCGAGGCGTTCGACGCCGATATCGACGAAAGCGCGGTTGGTTCGACTGTCACGGGATTCGAGGAAGCCGCGGGCGGCGACGTAGACCTGAGCGAGTCCGAGTTCATAGTCTCCATCGGACGCGGAATCGAGGAGGAGGAGAACCTCGAACTCGTCGAGGCACTCGCCGAAACCGTCGGCGCGGACCTTGGTTCGTCACGTCCGCTCGTTGACAACGGCTGGCTTCCCAAGAACCGGCAGGTCGGACAGTCCGGCAAGGTCGTCACGCCCGACGTGTATATCGCCATCGGTATCTCGGGCGCTGTACAGCATGTCGCCGGAATGAAGGGTGCTGACACGATTATCGCGGTCAACACCGACCCGAGCGCACCCATCTTCGATATAGCCGACTACGGCGCTGTCGGAGATCTGTTCGATGTCGTCCCCGCGCTTATCGAGGAGTTCGGCGGCGAAGCGCCTTAGGAACGACTGCGTTACTCTCATTACGGTTCGGGACCTTCTACGAGTATGTGCGGACTATGTGGCGGCGCGTCCGAGGAGACGTTAGAAGCGTACGGGTACGAAACCGACGACGACGAAGACGAGGACTAATCCGGTCCATCTCCGTCGTCTGTGTCGCCGGACGTGTCGCGCTGTCCTTTGTCCCACGCTAAGACCGCGCCCAACACGACCGAGATAACAGTGCCGCGCCAGACGATATCTACCAGTCCGGTGTCGACAAAGCCGGCGGCAACCGCGACGGCGTAAACGGCGAGATAGACGGCGAACGAAGAGACGGCTACAGCCGTTCCGAAAGCCGGCGGTGATAGCTCCGTTTCGAACAGTCGCATGTCGGAGGTTCGTCCACGGACGTAATAAGCCATCGCTCCGACGCGGTAGTTCGACATACGACGAAGGAGTAGGTTAGTCACTCAGGCAGTTTTATTACAGACAATCGCCATGTTCGTGTCGCCATGGAACTAGACGACATAGACACCATCGCGGTCCTCGGTGCGGGCGCGATGGGGCACGGAATCGCAGAGGTTGCGGCGCTTGCAGGATATAACGTCAACCTACGCGATATCAAGGAAGAGTTCGTGCAGAGCGGATACGAGGATATCGAATGGAGCCTCAACAAGCTCGCCGAGAAGGAACAGATTTCGCAGGAAGACGCCGACGAGGCGTTCGACCGCGTCACGCCGCTCGTCGACATGGAGGAAGCGGTCGGTGACGCTGACTTCGTTATCGAGGCGGTACCCGAGAAGATGGAGATTAAGCGCGACGTCTGGGGCGAGGCGGACGAACACGCACCCGACGACGCCGTCTTTGCGACGAACACCTCGTCGCTCTCTATCACAGACATCTCGGAGGCGACCGACCGCCCCGAACAGTTCTGCGGGATGCATTTCTTCAACCCGCCTATACGGATGGACCTCGTCGAGGTCATCCGCGGTGACCACACCGACGACGAGACGATGGACGTTACCGAGGAGCTTGCCGACGACTTCGGCAAGACGCCCGTGCGCGTCCGTAAGGACAGCCCGGGATTCATCGTCAACCGCGCACTCGTCCCGCTCATGAACGAGGTCGCGTGGCTCGTCGGCGAGGGAGAGTACACGATGGAACAGGTCGACTCGACCTCCAAGTTCGGAATGGGGCTTCCGATGGGTTCGTTCGAACTCGCTGACTACGTCGGTATTGACGTGGTCTACGATGTCCTCGAATACATACACGACGTTCTCGGCGACGCCTACGAACCCGCGCCGCTCCTCCGCGAGAAGGTCGAGAACGAGGAGTTCGGGCAGAAGACCGACGTAGGCTTCTACGACTACGACAACGGTGGCGTCGACATACCGAGCGACGAGATAGACGACGACCTCACTGAGCTACTCGTCGCCGTCATGGCGAACGAGGTGGCGCGCCTCGTCGGAGAGGATGTCGCCGACCCCGCCGAGATAGACGAGGCTGTCAAGCTCGGAGCGGCTTTCCCCGACGGACCCGCCAAAATCGCGGACGAACACGGACTTGCCGGTCTCTACGAAGTTCTCGAAGAGCGTTACGATGAAACCGGAGAGGCGCGTTACGAACCCTCCGAACATCTCGGCGAGATAGCAGAGGAGGAGGGCGGATTCTACGGAGGAGACGAGGACGAAGGTATGGAGTACGACAACCTAGAGGTGGAGATAGACGGCTACGTGGGACACGTCAAGATAGACCGTCCGCACCGGATGAACACCATCAACCTCGAACTCATCGACGAACTCGACGCCGTTATAGACGAGTTCGAGAGCGAGGAGAACGACGTCCGGTGTATGCTCATCACGGGAGCGGGCGACAAGGCGTTCTCTGCGGGCGCAGACGTTCAGAGTACCGCCGCGGGCGGCGCTGACAAGATGAAGGGCATGGACCTTTCGCGCGACGGCAAGGAAACCTTCGGCAGACTCGAAGAGGCGTCGTTCCCCGTCGTCGCCGCAATCGACGGATTCTGTCTCGGCGGCGGCTTCGAACTCGCTTCCTGCGCCGACATGCGTATAGCGTCGGAACGTTCCGAACTCGGTCTTCCCGAACACAACCTCGGACTCCT
>JAQZCZ010000123.1 GCA_028751095.1 Euryarchaeota archaeon Ods01
AGAGGATGGAGTGGCAACCAGCGATAGAGAAGAGTACAACGAGCTACTTGAGGCACGGAAGGACCTGCGGATAACCGAAGCAGGTGATATAACTCTGGAAGAACTCAAGAGACTCTATCTAGATTATGCTGGACAGATACGCGACCTTGACGATATCGAGGATTTTGACTCGGTCCTTGATGACGATATCGACGTTTCTGAAGGCATCAGGAACCAGTATGATAGGCCCGAAAGGGATGATATCCTAGACATACAGGCGACGGCACGCATAGAGCCGTCGAGGTCGTCGTCGGGTATAGAACACCGCGGCGGTCTTGAGACCGAGGTTCTCGACGTCAGCGGAGCGATACGGTCCGACGGGTACGTTGAGGTGCCTGCGGTTGACGAGGAAGCCGTCGGTACGATAGAGCTACCGTCCGGCGAACCCGACTACGAAACTCACGATACGGTCGCGTCGCTTGACTCCGACAGGATAGCCGAGATACTCGACGAGAGGCTACGTGAGGAGCGCCAGAACGGCGACGGATACGCGGGCGAACTCGAAGAGTCGTACCATCTTACCCGTACTGCTGAGCGCCACTCCGAGACGCTCCTCAATAACATCGACGAAGATGCCGAGCTAGACTCGATACGTTCTGGTAGTGTTCCCGCACAGACGAACGAGGTCAGCCGTGCGGAGCGCTACGTCCGGAGTGGAGCGGCTGTCTGCAACACCGGAAGTCCGTCGTTCTACGGTCAAGGTTCGGATGTCGTCCTGACGCTTGACGCGGCTAGCGGAGGAATCAACGTCGGCGGCGTCGTCGAACGTGCCGGTACCTCGTCGACACGCGTCAACCTTGACGGCATGGCTCCCGTTACGGTTCCCAACTACGCGCTTCCGCTGTACGACGCGACCCGAGACTGGCGCGCCGGCGCTGAGAACGTCGACGCCTACGTCTACGACGACCTCGTTGAAGGCGACGCCTCTGAGACCGAGGTCGCCGAAGCTATCGTAGACGAATGGACCGACAACGGCGGATTCATGGACGCTGTTACCGACTCGTCGTACAGCTACCAAGGCGTCGGTGTAGCTGTTGACGAACCGACGGGCGTCATCTACGTGACTCAGTCGCTCTGCTGACGCGTGCCGTCGCTACTCTTTTGACACGCGCCTCTCTACAGTCTCCATGCCTCTCGACCCCGTCCATGTCGACGGGATAGACTCGCTCGCGCGCAGGATACGCGACGACTACGACGACCCCGACGACTCGGACGACGACCTCGACGCCCTCTGGAACGCGCTCGACCCGTTGTACGACGACGGTTCCGTCTTCGAACCCGTCGACCGCCTACGCCGTCGCAACGTCTCCCTTGAAGATATCGCCCTCGCTGACGACGAGTTCGCGTCCCAGCACGGCGTTGACGCCGGTAC
>JAQZCZ010000021.1 GCA_028751095.1 Euryarchaeota archaeon Ods01
GGTATAGAGATAGGTAGCGGCGGAGCAGGCGGCGAGGGTGACGGCGGAACGACGACCGGTCCAAGCAGACAGGAGTACGACGCTGATGTTGAGGTTGACACGGGACGCGCCGAGTACAGCCCCGAGGAGGAGATAGACGATGCCGAACTGGTTAAGGAGTACAACCTACGTGTAAGAGGTGAAGAATGAGCCAACAGGTCGAAGAGATACAGGACAAGATAGGTAACGTACAGGACGAGGTCTCGAAGAAGATAGTCGGTCTCGAAGATGTTCTCGAACGTCTGCTCGTCTGCATGGTCTGTGACGGAAACGCCCTGCTCGAAAGTAATCCGGGGCTGGCAAAGACGATGATGATACGGACGGTTGCCGACGTAACCGACATGCAGTTCTCGCGTATACAGAACACGCCGGACCTGATGCCTTCGGACGTGACCGGTACGGAGGTAATACGCGAGTCGGAGACGGGCGAGAAGGAGTTCGTCTTTGAGAAAGGACCGGTCTTCGCCAACATCGTCCTTGCTGACGAGATAAACCGCGCTACTCCGAAGACTCAGGCGTCGTTCCTCGAAGCGATGGAGGAGGAACAGGTGACAGCGGGCGGCGAGACGTACGACCTCCCGCGTCCGTTCTTCGTGCTTGCAACACAGAACCCCATCGACCAAGAGGGTACGTATCCGCTTCCGGAGGCTCAGCAGGACAGGTTCATGCTCAAGCTGACCCTTGACTACCCGAACTTCGACGAGGAGTCGGAGATTGTCGAACGTTACACGCGCCAGCGCGAGGAGGATATCGAACTCGAACGCGTCCTGTCAAAGGAAGAACTCCTTCGGGCACAGGACCTCGTCCGCGACGTTCCCGTCGCTGACGACCTACGCGACAAGGCGATAAACATCGTTGCCGCGACACGTGACCACGAGGACATAGAGTTCGGTGCGTCGCCACGTGCCTCGCTCTCCCTCGTCCTCGGCGCTAAGGGACTCGCCTTCCTACGCGGAAGAAGCTACGTCAGCGAGGAGGACATAGAGGAGATGGCTGTTCCGGTCCTCCGCCACCGCGTCATAGTAGACTTCAGGGCGGAGCGCGAGGGTGTGACGGCAGAGGACGCGGTCCGTAAGATAGTCTGATATGGCGGTAGATGCCGACTTCCTGTACGAGCTTCAGCGGTTTGAGGCTGAGCTGAAGCGCAAGGTCAACTCTGTCTTTCAGGGCGAACAGGAAACGTCAGAGACGGGTGAAGGGCTAATCTTCGCCGACCACAGGAAGTACGTCCCCGGGGACGACACCGACCTGATAGACTGGAACCTGTACGCGCGTACGGAGGAACACTACATCAAGAGGTACGAGGAAGAGCGTAACCTGACGACGCATATCCTTCTAGACGCGAGCGGCTCGATGGAGTACGGCGACGGTGACGAAAACAAGTTCGACTACGCCGCCAAGGTCGGCTTGGGCTACGCCTACCTGACGGCGTCCGAAAACAACGACTTCCGTTTCTCAGTCTTCACCGACACGTTCGAACGTATAGACTCAGGGAGGTCGAACGAGGGCGAGGTTCTCGGACTCATAGACACCGTCAACGAGACCGAACCCGAGGGGCAGGCGGACTTCGGACGGGCGCTCGGCGAGTACGCGGGAACGATAGGCTCGCGGTCGCTCGTCGTCGTCGTCAGCGACTTCATCGGCGACCCGGACGGTATCCGCGAGGGTATCGACGCGCTCGCCGACCACCATCTCCGTCTCGTCTGTACGCTATCGCCCGACGAACTCAGTCTTCCGACGACGGGCGATACGATAATAGAGGGCGTCGAGAGGGACTTGGAACGCCGGACCTACATCAGCAACAGAACGGTACAGCGTTACCAAGACCGTCTCAACGACCACCTGAACGGCGTCGAGGAACACGCGGCTTCGCGGGGTGCCGAGTACGTCCTCGTCAACACCGAGGACGACTTCTTCGACTCGTTCTCGCGCGCTTGGCCCAGCGAATAACCCGCGACTGACGGCGACTGACTAACCGTCGCGTTCGACGACGTGTGCGCCCTCGCTGTCGTGTACGACGACCGCGCCGTCGGGCGGCTCGACGCGTTCGTACTCCTCAACGACGGCGCGCGCCTCGCGTTCCTCCTTGACGGCACGTTTCTTGACCTCGCGCGCGAGTTCGACGGCTTCTTTGCGCGTAACCGTCCGTCCCGTTCCCTCACACTCGCCGACGACGAGGGTTGCGTCGCCGAGTTCGAAGGAGCGCTCGGCTTCGGTGTCCTCTCCGGCGGCGTCGTCGAAACGGACGGCGAACGGATACGTACGACAGACCGACGGGCGGTCCTCGTAGACCGAGCAGGCGTCGTTCCGGTGGAAGAAACAGTCGCCGCAGGCGTCGCGCCGGACCGTCCACTCGAAGGTTTCGTTGCCTCCGAAGGGAGACGGTTCAGCGACCTCGTCTGGCGACGAGTCGGCGGCGCGCGCGAGACGACGGCGTTCGTCGGGGAAGACGGTGACTGCGAGCGGTTCGTTGTCGGAGGTACAGCAGTCGCCGCAGTCGGTGCATTCGAAGCCGACCGACTCGATAACGTCGGCTATTTCGTCTACGTCTAGAGAAAGGGCGCGTTCGAGACTCAAGCTCTACTGAGCGGGTCCGCCGCCGCCCGCTCCACCGAGCGCGCCGCCGAGTCCGCCGAGCATTCCCTGAACCTCCTCGCGCAGGCTCTCGAACTGTTCCTCGGTCTTCTGCTCACGGCTTTCGAGCGAATCTACGCGGACCTCAAGCGTCTCCGTCTCTTCCTGAAGCTCCTCGACCGTCTCGTTCCTGTCGGACTCTACGAGAACGTCGCCGACGGACTTGTAGACGGTCGTGTCCTCGTCGGTTTCTTCGAGGAGTTCGAGCGCACGCTCCGCCTCCTGAAGCTGTTGCTCCGACTGTTGTTTCTGCATCGCTATCTGCGATAGCTGTTCCTGTATCTCCTGTAGCTTCTGTAGCTTCTCTTGAGCTTCCGGCGGTAGTTCTGCTCCCATGCTCAGGGGTTGTCAGGCTACGCATAAAAGTCTTGGTTCACGCAGTCGTCCGACGCAAGTTTGATAATGGTAGGCAACGGAGAAAGACACATGCTGAGCAAGGAAGGTCAGAAGAGGGACCTCCGGTACGCGTTCTACATAACGGTAATAGTCTTTCTGGCGGCGCTCCGGTTCTGGTGGGCAACGACAGAGCTACTCGCTTTCTGGCTCGCCCTTGGGGTGTCGTTACCGACGTTCCTCCTGACCTACGTCGTGATACGTCTGATACGTCTGGTGGGAAGCATCACGGGGCTACACAAGCCTTACAACCGTTTCAAGGGCAGGATACGGGGTAAGGTGGACGAGATAGTCGAGGAGATAGACGAGGAGATAGAACAGGAAAGCGGAAGTCAGGGTTAGAGACGCCCGTCAGTTTCTGAAGCCACCGAGACGAGACGCGTCCAGCCGTTGAGCGCGGCACGGAGCGAGCTCAGGTCGTCGGTACGCACCACGATACCGTCGCCGGTAAGCTCTCCGCCTGCTCCTTCTAGGTCACCGACCTCCGGAGCCACGGCTCTTCTAACGTCTGCGTCGGATACCTCGACGAAAAGCTCGTTCAGACCGTCACCGGACATCGACGCGTTTGACGTCGCCGCCGCGTTCCTTGAGGAAGATACGGTGTCCGCAGTAGGGACACTTGATTCCGCGCCTGCCATCAAGCTCTACCTGTCTCTTACACCGCGAACACTTGTACGGCATTATTCCTCCTGTGCCTCACGTATGGAGCGTTTGACCTCTTCGCCGCCAGGCGTCGTGACCTTGTACGCTCCACCCGTGAAACGGTATCCGCACTTGCCACACTCCCATATTCCGGTGTCGGTGCGCGAAACCTTCTCCTCCCCACACTCAGGACACTCGTGGTCCTTGTTCATCTCTTCCTCGATGTCGGCGACGCGTTTGCGTCCTACGCGTCCGTACCGCGGTCCGAAACGTCCCGCGCTACGCGTGACGCGTCCCGACTTACGTTCTTCTGACATACTTGACGAAAGCGCGGGGAGAAAGATAAAACCTGTTATTCTGGTACCACGGCGTCATACGTCCGGCAGGCGTAAAATTAAGTCGGTGCGGTACGACGTTGGGGATATGAGAACGAGAAGACAGTTAATCAAGGTCGGAGGAACTGCTGCGGCGGTAGGTGTCGCCGGATGTCTCGAAGAGATACCTGAGGAAGAGGACGACGAGCCTGTAGACGATGAGGAACAGGATGACGACGAAGAAGCCGACGACGAGGAGATGGACGAAGAAGAGGAGGAAGTCGACGAAGAGGAAGAAGAGGAGGAAGAAGAAGCCGTCTTCGAGGTTTCGTCGGTCGAAGCCCCTTCAGAGGTCGAGATAGGCGTCGACTTCACGTGGTCGTTTGAGGTAGAGAACACCGGCGACGCCGACGGCACCTTCGAGTCGTCGGTAACTCGGAGCAGAGGTGGCGGACCGCACGAGGAGATAGACACGGTTTCGCGCAACGTACCGGCGGGAGAAACAAGAACCGAAACCGTGCCGGCGACCATCGACTTCCTCGGTAGCTACCGGTACAGGCTCGAAGAGACGGGAGACGAGTTCGGCGTGACCGCCAACGAGCGTGAGATTTCCTTCGGCGAGTCGTACATCAACCCCGACGGCGTCTCCGTCACGGTGAGTAGCACGAGACGTGTCTACGACATCGAACTCACGCGGTCGTACACCTACACCGACGAGAGCGGACGCGACCAGCTTGTGAGAGCAGGGAGCAACAAACGTTTCGCGCTCGTCTCGGTCGAGTCATCGAGGGAGACACGTAACCCGATGGACCTGCCACGGCGCGACGAGTTCCTGTTGGTAGTCGGCGACGAAGAGTACGCTCCGATAGACCGTCTGGATGACGACGAGTACGAGGGCGGCGACACGCGTTCAAGGAACAGGAGCGGCGTAGTCATGTTCGAGATAGACGACCGTTTCGACCGCTCCGACCAGTACGAGGTCTACTGGGTACGTAACTACGACGAGGGGACCGCCGAAGTTATCTGGTCGACCTGACTACCTGACCGCGGCGGCGATACGGACGGCGGCGCGGTAGACGACAAGACGCCAGAGGACGAAGACGAAGCCGCCCGCGACCACCATCACGAATCCGAACGAGAGCGCCGCGCCGCCGACGAACAGGTCGGTCGAGCGGACGGCAAGTCCGACGAGTGCGGCGACGACCCAGATACCGAGCGTGGCGAAGGCTTCGTTTCTGAGGGACGGAAAGCTTGAGTACGCGCCCGCGACCGGTGCTACGACGAACCAGCCGAGGACGAACGGTACCGCGACGTAGAGCGCGTGTAGCGGGTCGGTGTTGCCGTGGAAGTAGGTTCCGACACCGACAAAAGCAACGACGACGGCAAAGTCACCGACTGCGAGGGGCGCGCGACGCCGTTTCTCGGTTCCGTATGGGTACATGTCAGAAGAAAGCGTCTACGTCCGAATAAGAAGAACGGTTCTCCCGCGTCCGTGGTCCGTCAAAGTTATATTTACGGCACGGGATATACTACATAGTGGGATTAATCGAGCGGTTCTTTTCCCTCGCCCGACGGACGGAAGAGGGGGACGTAGAAGCTTCTCCGTCCTCCGCGGGCGACGTATCAGCCCTGAGACAGATATCCGACGGGGACGACGTAGTCACGGAGGTCGCAGGCTACGAACTCGACATGAACTCCTCGATAAACGTACGGTGGACCGACGGAAGACACGAAGTCGAGTGTAGCCACACGGGTGACGGCTGGAACACCAAGGTGTGCGAGGGCGGCGAGTCGGCGGTCGTTTCGAAACACGGCTCGCGCGAGAAGGCGGTCGAAGCCGCCGAATCCGTGATGGCGGGCGAAGATATACCGGAGGGGGACAGGAGAGAGACTACCGAACCCGAGAAGTCGGAGTTTGAGGAGGAGGTTGACGCTATACTCGAAGACGTAGATACCGACTCCATCGAAGAGGTCGGGGAGGCGTTCGGGGACTAGACTTCGGCGGTTCCCTCGGCGTCTCCTGCCGGACCCCGTCCCAGAAGACGTATCAGGGTGGCTTCGAGGAGTGCAGCGACGACGAGTAACGGAAGAACGACGTACAGATATACCTCGGCGAGTTCGGGGAAGACGGCGATAGCGCCCGAGACCCCTCCGGAGGCGACGGCGAGGGCTAACTGCGTTCCTACCGCGAGCGAGACCCACGCCGCAGGGAGTTCGAGCCAAGCAACGGGGTTGAACAGGAGGGCGACGAGTCCCGCCGCGCCTGCCTCCTCAACACTGATAACGCCGATATTGAGACCGAGGAGGAATGCGAAGACGGGCGGCAGGACGACGAGAAATCCCGAAAGAAAGTTGACCAGAAGCGAGGTAGCGTTAAAGACGAGAAGGAAGACGAACAGCTTGAGCCACGGGTCGTCAGGCGAGATAGTCTTACGTACGTACCGCCAGACACGGAGAGGATACCACGTTAGGAGACCGACCTCCCGGGTGGCGACGGGGTAAGAGGCGGCGACGCCCGCGAAGAACAGGACTGCGGAGACGACGAACCACGTCGGCGAGACGCGGGCGACGACGGAGAAGTCCACTGGCATGGACGAAACAGGTAGCGGCGGATACTCTACTCTTTCGTCTCGTCCGAAGATTTGAGTAGTATTAATACGTCCGACGGAGTATAGCCGCCAAATGGACAGAGACACCGACAGACGTGGATTCATGACAACGGTCGCGGCGGGCGCGGCGGCTACCGGTGTCGGTGCCGGTGTCGCATCTGCGCAGGAAGGAGACGAGAACCGCGTAAGGATAACGATGCACGACGACGAGTACGTGATGGTTCCGCACGGTCTGTACGTCGAACCAGGCGAGACGGTAATCTTCGAGAGCCATGTCGGAGCGCCGCACTCGTCCGTGTCTTACGATGACCGGGTACCTGAGGGTGCCGAAGGATGGGACAGCGGAATCATGGACCAAGGAGAGACGTTCGAACACACGTTCGAGGTAGAGGGGACGTACGACTACTTCTGTGGTCCGCACGTCACCCTAGGGCAGGTCGGACGTATCGTCGTCGGAGAACCTGGAGGACCGGCGGAGGAGTCCCCAATCCCCGACGAACCTGCGCTCGGTGAGATTCCTTCGGGCGACGAAATCGTCGAGCAGGGACGTGTCTCAGTCGTTGAGGAAGAGGACGATACGTGGCTTCCGTTCTCGCTCGTAGGCGGCGGCTTCGGTCTCGTCTCGCTCCTGATAGTCGCAGGCGTAGGAACGTACGTCTGGAACAAGGAAGAGGGGGACAACAGCGCTTGGTCGGTCGGCGCGGCGAGTCTCGCCGCAGGAATCCTTCTGATGGTCGGCGTCGTCCTACACCTAATCGGCGTTCTTTAGACGCGGTCCGTCACCGTTATACTGAGAACCCTCTTACTTGAGGTATGGAAACCGTCTTTCTCCAGCAGTGGGGTCTGTTCCTCAGAGGAGTAGCACTCGCAGTTCTAGGCGTTGGATTCTGGATAGCAGGAATTGGTCTGTTCTACCTCGTCTGGAAGAGACGGGAGAAGATGCAGGAAGAAGACGAAAACGTTTCTCAGTAGACTCCGCTGGTTATCGAGAACGTCGCCGCCGCCGCGAGCAGGAGTACGAGGAAGTAGCTCCCGAGGACGAGGTAAGTTATCGAACGTGGCTCCTCGTTCAGGTGTTGGTAGTACCACATAATCAGGGCTGTCTTAGCCACCGCGAGCGCCATTACTCCCGTGAAGGCGTCCCAGTACCCGAACACCTGGTCAAGCTCGAAGAACACGAACTTGCCCGCGGCGAGTACGAGCAGGACGACGTATATAGCCGCGTACTTCTTTACTGATGCCATCAGAACGACGGTTGTAGTTACGGTTACTTATACATGTTGAATCTCAGTAAGCCGCAGACGAGGGGCTGTAAGATGCGGGAGGATGAAAACCGAAAGAGGATGCGAGAGGAAGCGGGAGAAAACGAAAGAAGCCGGAGGGTCAGAACAGGTAGAACAGCGGGAACAGGAAGACCCAGACGATGTCGACGAAGTGCCAGTAGATACCGAACAGCTCTATTGGACGGTCGTCGTCCATGTAGGCTCCTTCCTTAGTGCGGAAGATGAGCCACGCGGCTATCATGAGTCCGAGAAGGACATGGAGGGCGTGGAGTCCGGTGGTCATGAAGTATGTCGTATACTGGACGTTGGTAGCCCACGAGACGCCGTCGATGAAGAACTTCTCGTGCCACTCAACCGCCTTGACCGCCATGAAGCTGAGTCCGAGGAACATCGTCGCGCCTATCGCCGCCATCGTTCCCTTCTTGCTACCGCGGCGGGCGTATACGAGCGCGAGGACGACAGCGAACGAACTCGTCAGGAGTATGAAGGTGTTGACGAGTCCATAGATGGAGTCAGTGACGGGTTGCCACGTGGTCCAGCCAGCCTCGAAACGTATGAATATGGCGGCGGTGATGAAGGCACCGAAGACCATGATATCCGAGGCTATGAAGAACCACGTTCCGAGCTTGTTCTTGTCCATGCCTTCGAAGGGCCAGCGCTCGGCGACTGCGGGCTGAGGCGCACTGAAGCCTTCCCTGCCGAACTGGAGCATGGAGCCGAGGAACGCGACCGTGCCGATAGCCGTGACGGCGGCGTATCCGGTCGAGACGCCGGTTATCTCGCGTCCGTTCCAGACCGTGAGTCCGGACAGCCCGAGGAGCAGGACGAGCATTGAGACGCTGATTGCGAAGGGCCAGATGCTCGCATGGTCGGCGTGCCCCTCGTGGTCATGCGCGGAGGCGTGACCGCCATCGGTCGCCTTGCTGACGAAGTTTAGGCTTCCACCCTCGAAGCTTGGACGCCCCTCCCAGTTTTCGAGAGGCGGAGGCGAGGGAACAGCCCACTCTGTGGTGCGGGTGTAGTCCCACGGGTTGTCTCCGACCTTCTCGCCATGACGCAGTGCATGGGCGAAGATGTAGAACATCATCAGGAACGAGAACGCGAGTATGAACGCGCCAACGGTACCGACCCGATGTATCGGTGTCATCGCCTCAACGTACTCGAAGACGCGGCGCGGTGTCTCCCACGCGGCGAACATCGAGAAGTAGACGAGGTTGAAGCCGACGAAGAAGACAGCGAACTGTAGCTTGCCCCAGAGTTCGTTGTACATCCGCCCGGTCATCTTGGGGAACCAGTAGTAGAGACCTCCGAAGAGCGCCGTCGCGCCGCCGAACATGATGTAGTGGAAGTGGGCGACGACCCAGTAGGTTCCGCGGAACTCGTAGTCAAGGACGATAGCCCCGAGGAAGACGCCGGTGATACCTCCGACGACGATGAAGAACAGCGCGCCGAACGAGTAGAGGAACGGCGTCGTGTAACGGATACGTCCCTTGATGAGGGTATAGATTAACGCAAAGACGATGAGGTCGAACGGAAGCGATATGCCTATAGTCAGAGCCATCATCAGGGTCTTAATTTCGAGGTTGATGGTCGTCAGGAACATGTGGTGCATCCAGACGAGGAACGACTGGACCGCGATGAGTATTAACGCCGCAATTACCCATTTACGTCCGACGATACGGCGTCCGCTGAACGACTGGAAGACCTCGAACATGACGCCGAGAGCGGGGAAGAAGACGATGTAGACCTCGGGGTGTCCGAAGAACCAGAACAGGTGTCCCCAGAGCAACGAACCACCTTCGGTAGTCGCGTCGAAGAACAGACTACCGAAGATACGGTCCGACGCAAGTATCAGACCGACAGCGAGGAGCGTAGCGAACGCGAACAGCATCATCCAGACCGTCAGGAGTATGCTCCACGTGAACAGAGGCATATCCATCAGTCCCATGCCCTCGGCACGCGAGTGGTGTATGGTGACGAGGAAGTTCATCGTTGACGCCGTAACGCCGACGACGAACATGAACAGCGCCAGAATCGCCGTCGTGCTACCGATACTCGGCGTGTAAGCCGGTAGGTTGAGCGGCGCGTAGATGGTCCATCCGGCGTCAAGCGTGCCGCCCTGGAAGAACGAGATTCCAAGGAGAACGCCCGAGAAGGCGTATAGCCAGAAGCTCAGCGCGTTGAGGCGCGGGAACGCGAGGTCGTCCGCGCCTATCTGGAGCGGCACGAGATAGTTAGCAAACGCAAACGCGAACGGCGACAGGAACCAGAAAACCATGACGAGTCCGTGGGCAGTCACCGCCTCGTTGTACGCGAGACCCGACATCAGACGACCGTCTCCGAGGTCGCCCCAGAGCTGTGCGCGTATCAGGAGGGCGAGTATACCGCCGAATACGAGGAAGAAGAGGGCGGTGACGGTGTAGAGTATACCGATGTCCTTGTGGTTGGTAGTTACGAGCCAGCGCTTCACCGACGACTTGGGCGGTAGCTCACTCATCCTTCAGCCTCCTCGGTTTCGTCTTCGGGGTTAGTTCCTTCGTACCATTCCTCAAACTCGTCCTCTTCCATTACATCCAATGTTGCCACCATCTGTGAATGTGCGTCACCGCATAGTTCGAAGCACTCGATTAGGTACTCGCCTTCCTCAGCCGAAATCCATGTCTCTGCGGTCTGTCCAGGTATCGAGTCAGCCTTGACCCTCAGCTCTGAGATGCCAAAGTTGTGCCACACGTCCCGTGAGGTCACCGTTACTCGGACCACGGTGTTCTCAGGAATACGCATGGTTCCTGCCTCGACGTGTCCGTTCTCGTACTCAAAGTCCCAGCCGAACTGATATCCTTCGACATGGACGTGCATCTCGGCGTCTTCCTCAACTTCCGGTCCCGCCTCGACGTACAGAAGCGCTGTGTACGCGTATACGACGAGCACGATGACGATGACGGCGCTCAATGCGAGCGAGACGAACAGCTTCTTCGACTTCTTCGACATGGCGTCGCGGGGAAGCTCTCCGACCTCAACGGATTCGACCTCGCCGGAAGCGTCCTCAGAATCACGGTACTTGTACACGTTGTACATCATATACGCCACGACTACCACGCCGACCAAGATACCTACGGCGGCGAAGACCGAGAATACCTCCCAGAAGACCTCCGCCTGTGCCTGCCAGCCTTCCTGACCTGCGTGAGCCATGGGCTGGAAAACGGCGTTTACTGTCTCTGTGGTACGATGCATGTAGTACCAGATACTGAGGCTGTTTTACTTATACCTGCCGAACTAATCAGGCGGGCGCGTTAAGCATAAAACGGAAACGAAATGAGCGGCGGCGTCGTAGGGTGGGCATGAGCGTAACGGACGTAAAAGGATTCACGCGCGAAAACAGTATCGCGGTCGCCGCGGTGCTAACGGTCGTCGGATACACCGCTGTCATAGGTACTTTCGCCGGCGTCTTCCCCTATCCTGACCTGAGCTTCGGGACTGTCGAGGTACTCACACATCTCATAGCGGTAGTGAACGCCGCGACCCTCGTCTGCATACTCGCAGGCTGGTACTGGATACGGAACGGCGAGGTAGAGAGGCACAAGAAAGCGATGGTATCGGCGTTCGCGCTTATACTCCTGTTTCTCGTCATCTACCTATTCAGGGTAGGCGGCGGCGAAACCAAGATATTCGACGGACCCGAGTTCGTCCGTAACTTCGTCTACCTACCGATGCTTGCCGTCCATCTCTTCCTCTCAATAGTTGCGGTCCCTGTGGTTCTTTACGCCGTACTCCTCGGTCTGACACATACGCCCGACGAACTCACCGAAACGCCGCACAGACGCGTCGGACGTATCGCCGCGGCTTCGTGGGCTGTCAGCCTGTTTCTCGGGGTCGTGACCTACATCATGCTTAACCACATGTACGGCTGGACGACCTAGTCCTGCCACGGCAGGGCGTAGGCTCCGGCGGCGAACAGGGCGGCGCTAAAGACGGCGAGAATGACAAGAGGCTCGGTTACGGCTTCCTCTCTGGCAAACGTTGCGGCGCGTACCGCACGCGAGAAGTAGGTGAGTGGGAGAGCCTCAACGACGGGAGCGCCTGCTCCGAGCGCGTCGGGTGCGACGAAGGTATCGGCGAGAAAGAGCATCGGAAAGCCGACCCCGTTGCTGACGGCGATAGCGCCGTCCTCCGACGAGACCGCCGCGCCGATGAGGACGCCTAGACCGCAGAAGCCCGCGACGGCGACGACGACGGCGGCGACGGTGACGACCGCGGAGGCTGGCGTGAACGACAGCGACGCGCCGCCGACGGTGAGGAGAAGCACGGTGATGAGGACAGATGCTCCGAAGATGAGGACGCCGTTGACAGCAACGTGTGCGGCGAGCCACTCGACACGGGTCAACGGAGTCGTGGCGAGCTTTTCGAACCGGCGCGAGTCACGTCCACGTGCGACCGTACTACTGAGGCGCGAAAGAGGCGTCAGGAGAACGACGAAGGCGAGGTAGCCCGCGAAGTAGTAGCCCTGTGGCTCCTCGAAGAAGCCGCCGCCTGCGCCGACAACGGCGGCGAAAAGGGCGACGAGTATAGCGGGGAAGACGAAGGTGAAGAAGACGGCGGCGGGCTTGCGCAGGAAAGACCCCCACTCGGCTCTTGCTTCGCCGCGGACGCGGCGCAGGCTAACCATCGTTTCTCCCTCCTGTAAGACGGAGGTAGGCGTCCTCCAACCCGGGTTCACGCCACCGTACCTCGTCGTACTCAATATCCGCATCGTCAAGTGCGTCGAGCGCCTCACCGATTCCGTCGACGGCAACATTCTCGAAGACAACCGTGCCGTCTTCAGCCATAGCGCCCAGAGACTCGGCGGCTTCTTCGGCGGAGCCAACGGTTCGGACGACGAGACGCGGCTCTCCGGCGTGTTCACGTATCACGTCATCGGTAGCGCCGACCTCGACAACGGTACCGTCGCTGAGGAGGGCGACGCGGTCGGCGAGGCGTTCGACCTCGCGCATGTAATGCGTGGTGAGGAAGACGGTCGTCCCCTCGTCAGCGAGACGTTCGACGACTCCCCAGACATCCTCGCGCCCCTCGGGGTCTATCCCCGTCGTCGGCTCGTCGAGGAACAGTACATCGGGGTCGTTGACGAGCGAGATGGCGACCTTGAGGCGGCTTTTCTGACCGCCCGATAGGTCGGCGTAACGCGTGTCGTGCGACGACGAAAGACCCATCTCTTCGACGACTTCGGCGGGGTCGCGGGTTTCTTCCCTTGGGTACAGAGAGGCGTAGTAGCCGACGAGTTCCTCGGGAGTGAGACGTTCGGGCGGCGAGAACTCCTGTGGCAGAACGCTGACACGGCTCTTGTCGACCTCCTCGGGCGACTTTCCGAGGAGCGACGGGTCGCCGTCGGTCGGACGCGTCGTACCTGTGAGACAGCGCACGAGAGTTGTCTTTCCCGCTCCGTTGGGACCCACGAGACCGAAAACCTCGCCTTCCTCGACCGAGAGCGAGACGCCGTCGAGAGCCACCGTGTCGCCGTACTTCTTACGTAGTCCGTCGGCTTCGACCTGTTCCATACACGGGGTCGTTGGTCTGTCGGCGTAAGGGTTACGACGCGTACCTGTGGAGGAGAACGACGGCGGCGACAAAGACGGCTGTCGAAAGCTCGTACGAGAACGCCTGTACGACATCGGGCGCTCCCGCCGCCCCGACACCGACGCCCGCGCCGCCGACGACCGAGATAGCGCCCGCGACGAGGGGCCAGGTACAGCCGACGCACGAGACGAGACCGACCGCCGCGCCTACGAGAGAGGTCGCCGTGTCGGTGAGGGCTACGAAGACAAGGTACGAGAGCGCGGCGTAACCGACGACCTGAAACGGCACGAGACGCGCGTAGATGGCATCGCCGGTGTAGCCAAGGATGGGTCCCCATCCAGGCGAAGCGCCGGAGACGAAGAACGATGTGGAGACGGGCGAGGCGGCGGAGACGGTGCCGACCAAGCCGCCTAGGTAGAGAAGGAGGACGAAGTAGAAGCCCGAGACGACGCCGATGACGGGGGCGTACCAAGGGAGTTCGTCGGGAAGAGGCGTGTTGACGACGACCCACGCCCCAAGCGTTATCCAGACAACGGGATAGAGGGCATGCCGCGCCGTAAGCGCAACGGCGTCGGAGACGACGAAGTAGGCGGCGACAGCGGCTAACTGTACCGCGACGAAGGTAGCCCAGACCGCGGGGTTACGTCGGAGGTCTATCTCGCTCATATGACTGTTTCGACTGCTATCACGACCATAACCGCGCCGAGGAAGGCATTCGACGAGTGGAAGGCACGGAGGGCGGCGGCGCGTGTCCGCCGACGGTGTAGGTCAACGACGTAGTACAGGAAGACGGCTCCTACGACAACCGTAACGGCGGCGAATAGCCAGCCAAGCGGCGAGACGTAGGCGAGGAGGGTGACGCTGAGGAGCGTAGCACCGAAGTAGGCGTTGATATGGCGTAAGGTCGTCTCGTCGCCGCGGACGACGGGGAGCATCGGTATGTCGGCGCGTGCATAGTCGTCCTTGTAGACGAGTGCGAGGTTGTAGAAATGTGCGGGCGTCCAGAGGAAGATTACGACGCCGAGGACGAGAGCGGGGACGCCGACGCCTCCAGTAACCGCCGACCAGCCGATGAGGGCGGGTAGTGCGCCGACAGCGCCGCCGATTACGACGTTCTGGTCGGTGTGTGGCTTGAGGACGACCGTGTAGACCAACGAGTAAAACACGATAGCGAGCATCGTAAGCGCCGCGGCGAGGAGGTTGACGAAGGCGACCATGACCGCCGCCGACGCCACGACGAGCGCCGCACCGAAAACGAGCGCGTTACGGACGGGCACCGAGTCGTTCGGGAGAGGTCGGTCTGCGGTCCGTGCCATCCTGCGGTCGCGGTCGCGTTCTATGACGTTGTTGAAGGTGCCGCTCGCGCCGATTGCGAGACATCCGCCGGCGAGTGTCGCTACCGCGGCGGATAGAGAAACCGTGCCGCCCGCGGCAACCGCGAGCGCCATTCCGGCGACGGCAACGAGGCAGAGGAGCCACATCAGGCGCGGCTTCGTCATCGTTAGGTACGCGCGGATGGTCGAGTCGGGTGAGCCTGCGTCCTTAGGCTCGGCGGAAGGCTCGTCGTCGCCAACCGTGTCGTCGGGCGTACCGTCTTCGAGCGCCCACGTCAGGGCGACGAGAAGGAGGGTGAAGATGACCATAGCGACACCGAGATGGACACCAGGGAGGAACGACTGTCCGAGAAGGACGGTGAGTCCGCCTATCGCTACCTGCGCAGGGTAGAGAACGAGGGCGGCGGCGACCGTGAGACGGACACGTCGGGATACGTCGGCGACGAACGACGCCACGACAGACGAGACGAGAAGTATACCTGTAAGCAGGGCGGCGAGACGGTGCCCCCAAGCGACGAACGCCTCGTCCCACGGAGCGACGACGAAAGCTCCGTCACACGTGGGCCAGGTTCCACACGCCGTGGCGAGGTCGCGTACCGAGACGGTAGCGCCGACGATGATGAGGACGTACGTCGCTACCGCCGTGACCGCAAGCAGGCTCGTGAACCGCCTCGTGTCAATCATGTTTTATCTGACTACGGTTGCCGAGAGGGCGACGGCTGTTCGTTCTTCTGTACTCATTACTACAACCGTGGAAGTGAAACTTCATAAACGCTTCTTATTCGGTAGATACGGGACGCCGTTGCCATAACTAACAGCCGTCCTACTGCGTATTGTAGCTGTCTGCAAACATGTTCGGGTGTCGGGTACAGAGGTGTCGTCTAGTACGACCGGCGTCTATCAACGGACGACAGTGACGGGGACAGGCGACCGACGCGTCACGTTCTCGGCGACGCTTCCGAGGAGGATACGCGCCGCGCCGCTACGTCCGTGGCTACCCATCACGATATGGTCGACTTCGTTCTCCTCGGCGTACTCAACGATGCCGCGCGACGGCGAGTCGCCTCTCGTGTAGTCGTGAGAGGCTTCGACGCCCGCGTCCTCAGCTTCGTCGACGAATGCCTGTAGGAAGTTCCGCGTCTCCGATAGGACGCCCTCGTACCTGTCCTCGCCCACGTCTTCGCCCGCCATCTCAACGGCGTCCTCGAAGTACTGAGGGTCAGAGAGGTCGACGACATGGAAGACGGTGAGATGTGCGTCGTCGAACTGTTCGAGCGCCCATTCGAAAGCCTTTCTCGCCTGCTCGGACTTGTCGACCGGAACGAGTACGTTCTGGACCATGGGATGTCTTCCATCCCCTGCCTATTATTCTTGACGGCGGTCGGAACGGAGGAACGCCGAAGGGTCAGCGACCTCTATACCTTCGTCGTCGAATACGTCGAAAACGCGTTCGGTTACGTCGGTGCGGAACGCGCCCTCGTTACGGACATCGTTGACGTACGCCCTTCCGCGTAACGTGACGTAGCCGCCCGAGTCCTCGACACGTACGTCGACGCCGTGGTCGTCCGAGAGGTAGACGTAACGCGAGGTCCGTAAGGCATCCCTCACGACCTCGACTGCGCGGTCAAGGTCGGCGTCGGGCGAGAGATGGAAACGCGTCACGACCATCATCTCGGGCGCGCCGTCGTTCGAGTTGGTGACCGACTTGGTGAAGAACAGGTAGTTAGGGACGTTGACGGTGTCGTCGTCGAGAGTCGTAAGTTCCGTCGACCGTATTCCTATGTCGGTCACCTCGCCGTAGTGGTCGTCTAGCTCGACCATGTCACCTATCCGGTACGGACGTTCGAGGACGATTACCAAGCCGCCGACAATATCGGCGAACAGGTCCTTGATTCCGAGACCTAGGACGGCACCGAGGACGCCCGAGAAGGCGAGTATCTGCGTCGAGGAGAGGTCAAGGACAGGACCGAGAACGTAGTAGAGCGCGGCGAGGTAGATTACGAACTTGACGAGGGGAACGAACATCTTAACCGTAATACGGCGTTCGACCGACGCCTCGGAGACGCGTGTGAGCGCGTAGGTCACGAGACGGACTGCGAGGTAGGCGACGGCGAAGACTACGACCGCCGCGGCTACGGTTCCCGCGTCGACGCCGACGGGCGGAACGTCCTCAACAGGGACGGTGTTCACCATACGAGACGCCTCCTTTCGAGGTAGCTAACGGCGTCGGCAAACTGCTGAGGACGGAGAACGACCTCATCGCCGTCGAACCCGACGACGCCCGAGTCGGACAGCTTTCTAAGGCTGGTTTCGAGAGAGTCGGGAGAGACGACTCGTCGGAGAACGTCACGGGAGACGCGTTCCTTAGAGACTACGACGTACAGGGCAAAGGCGTCGTCGTAGCTGAGGTCGAGCGGTTCGTCGTCGGTCTGCCAAGACCGGCTCTCGAAGACGGCGCGCGCGACGCCCGGGTTGCCTCTCGACATCCCTGATATCTTCTCGAAGACGTTGTCAGACGCCTCCTCGATTCCGAAACGGAGCCTCTCAAACGGAAGGCGTTCACGCAAGGACGGCGACTCGTCGGCGGTGACTTCTTCGTAGTCTGTCAGGAACTCCGAGATATCATAGTCTGAGGACAGGAGTTCAGCTATCTCGGCGGACGACAGGCTCGGAACGCGTACGTCGTCAAAGATATCGTCGACCTCGGTCGCCTGTGCGGCGTACGACCACGCGTACGAGTTCCACGTAGTCACGAAGGTAGCGTCGGACTCGACAACCGTTTGAAGGAAGGATTTGACGGGTGCGAAGCCGTCGACACGTCGGGTGTAGAGGTATCGGCACCCCTCGACGACACAGACCTGTCCTCCGAAAGACATCTCGTACCCGTCGGCTTCGGCAACCGACGAGAACGAGATACGTTCGACACCGAGGGTGTACTCCTCAGCTTCGTCAGCGACGGCGTCGCGTCCGCCGTATGGGTCCGAAACGACCGCGACGTTATCGCCTCGGTCGATAGCCTCCCTCACGCTGTCGACGGCTTCGTCGAAGGAGTCCATGTGTTGTGAAAAGCCGCTTGCTGGATATAGCTTCGGGGTCAGAACAGACGGACGTTACCCTTGACGAGATGTTGAGTGAGTTCGTCAACGCGTCCGACTGCGTCGCGGACCGCTTCGGCAACGGTCGGTTCGTCCTCCGCCGTCGTCTTCACGTCGGCAAACGCAGGCTTGTCGACGGGCGCACCTATCTCAGAGACAAGCGATACCTCGGCGTACCCGCCGGTTTCGTCGGCAACGCGTTCGGCGGCGTCGCGCGCAAGAAGGTTATACAGCTTTCCCACGTGGGTAACGGGGTTCTTGCCCGCCACAGCCTCGATGCTCATGGGGCGGTGCGGAACGATAAGACCGTTCGGGCGGTTTCCGCGCCCGACAGCGCCGTCGTCGCCGTCCTCGACAGACAGACCCGTGACCGTGAGGTACACGTCGCCCGCGTCAAGGTCGTCAGCGGCGTTGACGACGACCGACAGTTCGTCGTCGGTGTGTTCGCGTGCGTGTTCAACGACGGTCTGCCGAACCGACTCCTTGGCTTCGACGTAGTCGTCGGTATCCGCTACTTCGTCGGCGACAACCGCGGCGGCTACGGTGAGCGAAAGCTTTCCGTCCTTCCTGACCCCCATCACCTTCACGTCCTCGCCGACTGCGTCGTGGGAGCGGACCTCGGGTTCTACCTCACGGACGACCCGCTCGGCTTCGGACAGGGGCGCGTAGCCGACCCCGACGCTCGTGTCGTTCGACGAGGGAACGTCACGTTCGAACAGGGCGCGGAGGTCGCCCGAGGCTTCGTCTATGTCGGCGACTACTTCGAGGTCGTCCCCTGAGAGGCGTTCGACGGTACGGTCGACGTAACGCCGCGCCGCGTCCTCGGCTATCTCGGCGACAGGAACCCGCGTCCCGCCCGCCTCCACGGTAGCCTGTCCGCCGAGGTAGACGGTCGGCGGTTCGGCAACCTCTCCGCCTCCGAAGCTTGGCTCCGCGTTACCCGCAACCATCTGGACGCTGTCGGTGTTGTGGTGGAGGACACGCCCGAACTCGTCGAGGTAACGGCGCGACAGGGCACGCGAGACGGCTTCGGCGACCCCGTCGGACAGTGTGTCAGGATGTCCCAGTCCCTTACGTTCGACAATCTCGACCGACCTCTCGTGGGCGGGACGACGCGGTACGTGGCTCGTGTCTACGGGGAAACTCATCTAAGGAACCTTGGCGTCGCACCGGATAAAATCCCCCCCTCGGATTCGAACACCGAACCAACATGGATATGCGTTTCGCGCGTCTACTCAGTCCATCGAATGAGGTTAACTGTCGGCATAGCGGTCGCCGTCGCGGCTCTGGTCGTTGTCGGTGTCTTCGTCGTAGACCCCGGGACAACGCCCGAACCCGTCGAGTTCGGCGACACGGTACGTATGGGTATGTCCGACGCAGACCTGCGGGAAGCGGAGTTCGAGGGGTACGAGGTCCCTCAGGCGCAGGTCTTCTACTCCCAGTACCGTTTCGTCGTCGGATTCAACGGCGTCGAGTCGTTCGCGCGTAACGTCGGCGAGCGGCGTCACGAACGCGTCTGGGGCACCCCGACGAAGGCTTACGTCACCGACTTCTCCGGCACCAACCCGTCGCCCGTCGAGGGCGGCTTCGTCGAAACGGACGGCACGCCCACATGGACCGACGCCGAGGAGCTGTGGTACGTCGTGGAAGCAGGTCCTGTCGTTCCTTTCTCCGCCCGAGAGGACGCCGAGAGGTACGCCGACGAACACGGCGGCGAAACGGTAGGGTTCGACGCGCTTCTGGACCGCGGCTTCCCCGCACCAGACGTGCGCGAAGCCGCCGACGCGGTCGTCGACGAACGCGCCGAGAAGGCAGACGAGAACGTGGACGGGGCGCACGAACTCCTTGACCGGAACGTTTCGGTCACAGTCGGCATGGACGGCGTTGGGACGGTGCAGGAGGCGGTTGACGCCGCCGAGGAAGGCGACGCTGTACGTGTCCCTGAAGGAGTCTACGAGGAACACGTCGTCGTCGACAAGCCGGTTACGCTCGTGGGCGAGGAAGGAGCGCGCGTGGTCGGTCACGGAAACGGAACGGTCGTCTCCGTCGAAGCCGACGACGCCGCGGTTGTCTCCCTCAGCATCTCAGGAGTCGGAGACGAAACTGCCGACGCGCCCGGACACGGAACCGACTGGGACGAGACGGTGGAGCGCGCGTACGGGCACAGCGACGCAGGTGTCGTCTTCAACGGAACGGCGCGTGGACTCGTACGCGGCGTTGATATAGACACGCCGTCGACGGGCGTTCTCTTCTTCGACACCGAAGAAGGTGTCGTGTCGGAGACAACGGTACGCGGAACCGACGAATGGCTCGACGGCTTCATGGGCGTACTGACGATACGGTCGCCCGCGGTCGTCGAGAACTCATCTTTCCACGGCGGACGCGACTCGGTCTACTCCCACGACTCGGACGGGCTTGTCGTACGCGACAACTACATGGAGGACGGACGTTTCGGCGTTCATCTGATGTATACGTCCGAGACGCTCGTCCGCGGTAACAGTATCCGCGACAAGGACCTGTCCGGGGTCATCATAATGACGCGTCCGACGGGTAACTACGTCGTCGGTAACGATGTCCGCGACAGCCAGAACGGCGTCTCAACCGTCGGGACGCGTTCCTACTTCGCGGACAACGTCCTCGTCAACAACCAGAACGGTCTCCGTATAGGCGCGCGTTCATCGGTCTACACGCGGAACGTGATGGCACGAAACGGACACGGGGCGCGCGCGTCAAGCATACTGCCGTCGAACGAGGTCGTTGAGAACGACTTCGTCGACAACGACGTTCAGGTGACCTCCGCCGAGGGTGCGATGCGTATCTGGGGTGACGACGGAGTCGGAAACTACTGGAGCAACGCGCCGTCGGGGGTCGACGAGTTCAGACCGACCGACCCCGTCGATTCGTCGGTAACGTCGGTCGACGGAATGGTGACCTTCCGCGACTCTCCCACATACGCCCTGTTCCGCGGACTCGAAACAGTGATACCCGGGATGCGGTCGAGCGGTATCGTCGACGAGTCTCCGCTCAACGAACCCGTCGCGTACAACGAAACCATACATGACTGAACAGAAGCCTGCACTCGAAGCAAAGGACGTGTCGCAGTCGTACGGCGAGTTAGAGGTTCTCGACGGACTCTCGATGTCGGCAAGACGTGGCGAGGTCCACGCCCTTGTCGGGGCGAACGGAAGCGGGAAAACGACGTTGTTACGTATACTCGCCGGACTTCTGACGCCCGACTCCGGAACCGTCGAGCGACGGTCGAGCGGCAGACGTGAGGTCGGCTACCTTCCACAGAAGCCGTCGTTCAGGTCGGGATTCACCGCCGCCGAGACGGTGCGTTTCTACGCCCGCCTCCTGAGCAACGACGTAGCCGAAGGATACGTCGAGGACGCGTTAAGTTCGGTCGGTCTGTCGGACGCGTACAACCGTCCGGTCTCAGGTCTGTCGGGTGGAATGACGCGTCTTCTCGGGGTGGCGCAGGCGCGCGTAGGAGACCCGACAACGCTGATACTCGACGAGCCTACGAGCGGACTTGACCCCGAGATGACGGGCAGGATATTCGAAACGGTCGGTGAACTCGCCGACGGGGGCGACGCCGTCCTCCTGACAACACACGACCTCGAACGCGTCGGACGTAACGCCGACCGGCTGTCGTTACTCCACGGCGGCGTCATCGCCGAGTCGGGGACGCCGTCCGAGGTGGTAGAAAGGCACGACGCCGAGGAACTATCGGACGTATTCGACACGGTCGTAAGGAGTGAAGGACGATGAGCGGAGATGGCAGGAGATGGCGCGCCGGAAGGACGGTCTTCGTCCGCGAGATACAGACGGTCCTCCGTACGCACGCCTTCCTCGGTCTCGGCTTCGGCTACGCGGCGCTCATCGTCGGCGCGGCGTGGTTCAGCGGAGGTGCGCATAGCGGCTATCTGCCCGCGGCAGCGAGCCTGACGACGGTCTCCGAACTCGTCGTGCCGGTCTTCGCCTTCGCGCTCGGCTACCGCGTCGTCCTCAACGACCGCGCGACGGGAGAGCTAGAGGTGCTGAAGACGTACGGTCTCCGACGGTCGGAGTACGTCCTCGGCGTCTACGCCGGTAGACTCGTGGCGCTCGCCGCCGCGCTCGTCGCGCCCCTCGTGGTCGTCGGCGCTCTGGCGTGGTACTACGCCGGACCGCATACGACCGTGATAGCGTGGCACGGAGGCGCGGACGCGCCGCTCTTACTCGTCAGGTTCGCCCTCCTAACCATCCTGTTCGGCGCGGCGGTCCTCGCTGTCTCGGTCGCGGTCTCGGCGGTCTCGGACAGCGTCAGAAGCGCACTCGCCGCCGTCGTTCTCGTCTGGCTCGTTATCGCCCTTGGTGCCGATATAGGCGTTATCTCCGCGATTCTGACCGAACGCGTCGGTGACTCGACGGTGGTCTGGCTAACGTCGCTCAGCCCTAATACGGCGTACAGAGGACTTGTCATGGAAACGGTCGTCGGCGTCGCCGTCGGAGAGGTACGCGCGACCTCGGCGGTCGTAAGTACCGCGAGTCTTTTCGCGTGGACCGGCGCGGGTCTTGCCGTAGCTTCGGCAACAGTCTGGCGCGACTAAAGCGAGTCTATAAGCTGGCGCGTAACGTCGTCGAACCCCATCACATCGCCACCGTACTCGGCTTGGAACCCATCGGCGTCGTCGCGGTCGGTGAAAGGAACGAGACTAGGTCCCATAGCTCCGAGAACGTCGGAGTCAACGACGAGGGTCGTCGTTTCGCCGTCGACAAAAGCCTCGGCTTCGGGATGTGCGGTAACGAACCGAGACGGTCCGTCCTCGAAGACCTCGTAGTCAACGGCGGAGTAGTCTGTCGTGTAATGGACGAGAGGCTCCCAGCCCTCGTCGGACCTCTCGTAGTAGAACCCGAAAAGACAGGAGTTGGAGCAGAACCACGCGGGTTCATCTTCGTCGCGTCCCTCGGGTCGGTTGTCGCGGTAGAAGGTCTGCCCCACGGGTCCGGGGTGTCCATCTATTATCATGCCGCAGACATCACACGCCTGTCCGGCGTCGAGAGAAACCGGCTCAGGTAGCTCTTCGTCGAGGCACCCGGTTACCGAAGCCCCGAGACCGGCGGCGGTCGCGGCGAGTATCTTTCTGCGTGTCGTGTCCATATTACGTCTGCGGGTTCCCGCTTAGTTAGGCTTCCGCCCCGTCTATCTGCTGTCCGCGGTAGTCGCGTCCCGTATCAGCGCCAAGGTCGTCGAAGCCGACGATGTCGTCCTCATCGAGATAGTCGACCGCTTCGACGTACTCAACAGCGTCGTCGCGGTCCTCGAAAGCCGCCGGATTTAGCATCATGTTGTCGTCGACACGGTCGGGGTCGGTTTCGAGTGCGTAATGAGCATCGAGTCCGTCGATGAGTTCGTCCGTACCGTACTCCGAAACCCACGCTCCGGCGAGTTCCGCGTCGGAGACGAAAAACCTGTCGGCGAAGCCGACGTACGCCGTCATACATCCGACTGAGCAGAAGTAGGCGCGTTCGCCGTCGTCGTGGACGACCTGCGCGTTCCAGTCAGGATGTTCCGCGGGTACCATATTGCAGACGGGGCAGTTGGCGTCCTCAGGGAACTCCGAAGGTTCGTCAACTGCAACCTCCTCGGGTTCGTCGTCCGGCTGGTCCTCGGGTCCCTCATCCGGTTCTTCGTCATCGTCTTCGGGCTGTTCTTCGGTTCCGTCGTCGAGACATCCGGTGGAGGCAACCGCACCGAACGCCGCGCCGGTTCCGAGAAGCTTCAGGAGACGCCGTCTACGTTCGTCGGTGTTTTTTCGCATAACGTTCACGTATATCCACCGGAAATCCATATACCGTCTGGTACGTCTATTGAATCCTTCGACTAACGAACCAGAATCCGTTAGGCTACACGGAGTCTACCTCAGAACGATGCAGAGACGAAGCTTCCTGTCCCTACTCGGAGCGACGACGGTCGTGGCGTCGACCGGCTGTCTGGACGACGACGGCGCGGAGAACGTCGTCCTTCCGCCGCAGGAGGACCAGCTAGGCGAGAGCGACGCGCTCGCTTATCCGGCGTACGGGCAAGCCTTCCCCGAGTTCACTCTCCCCGACCCGTTGAACGGCGAGACAGTCGAGTCGGTGGACAACGACCGCGTGACCATAGCGACCGCGATATACGCAACCTGTCCCGCCGAGTGCCTCGTCCTCGGAAACCAGCTTGCGGGAGTGCAGTCTGAGCTAGACGATAGGGGTCGGTCGGACGAGGTCCGTTTCATCGCCGTGACCTTCGACCCCGAGCGTGACACCGAGCCGGTTCTGCGTGACTACGCCGATATGATGGGTATCGACCCCGACGTAGGCAACTGGCGTTTCCTCCGACCCGAAGACGAAGAGGAGGCGGAGGAGATAGTCACCGACAGGCTCGGAATCGGGTTCGAGCGCGAGGGTGACGAGTTCATACATCCCGCGGTGACGTTCGTCGTCAACCCCGATGGATACGTCGAGCGCGCATATCAGGACGACCGTCCCGAGATTGAAAGGGTCGTAGGTGATATCGTGGGGGTAGCCGACGGATACGAGGTGTAACTTAGATGAGGGGTTCGTAGGGTCAGCGGACGTGCGCGGTGGGAGGGGGCTACACCGTTGGGGCGTCGCCTTCGTCGTCCTCGGATATATACCTCTCCGGCACGGTCCGGAGTCGCTCGGCGTCCCGCTACCCATCCGCGCCTTACTACGAACCTTGGTAGGTCGGACGGTAGTTGGACAGGAGAAGCCTCGTCCGACGGATGAACCGTTTGGTCGGAGACGGAGTACATCTTCTGGTGCGATAGACGAAACGTCAGCGACATCGCCGGTGATATATACGCGCGTTACCTACTACGGAAGTAATAATGGCTGAGACGGCGGAACCACGAAACTCGATACGCGAATGCGTCGACGAGAACCCGGGCATACATTTCAACGAACTCGTCAGGTCGGTCAGTCTTGCGACGGGTCAGGTCCAGTACCACATGTACAGCCTGATAGAGGAAGACGAGGTCGACGACTTCAGCCTGTACGGAAGGACACACTACTATCCGTCGGAGTACCCCGAAGAGAACCGCGGTGCCGTCGCCCTCCTGAGACGCGAGACGGCGCGCGAGGTCGTCGTTTACCTCATCGAAAACGGCGAGAGCCGTCCCGACGAGATAGCCGACCAACTCGACATAGCGCGTAGCACGCTCGAATGGCACCTCGGACGACTGGTCGACCAAGGTCTTGCGGAGAAAGAACGCGGACCTAAGAACCGCGTAACGGTCTCTCCCGTTGACGAGGAGCGCACCGTGGGGATGCTCTCCGACATATCGCCGTCGCTCCCCGACAGGCTGGTCGACAGGTTCGTCACGATGGTCGACCGTCTCCTCGAAGAGCCGAGATGACGTTAGCGGCTTCAAGCTGGAGCGGTGTCCACGGTTCGCGCGTTTTACTGGCGGTAATCGCGCTCGCGGCACTCGGAACCGCTGTCGTCTTTGCGCTCAGTCTCGCGGCGTACTACCGAAGGCGTGAGACGAGCTATCTCCTGATATCGCTAGCAATAGGCGCTCTTCTCGTCCGTTCGGCTGTCGGATTCGGTACGGTACGTGGCGACGTTCCGATGCTGTACCACCATCTTGTCGAACACACGCTCGACTTCCTGATAGCCGTCCTCGTTCTCTCGGCGGCGTACATCGGCGGAGCGAGAAGACACGACGGACGCGGGTAATAGACGGTCTTTTGGCGGCGGCACACGTACGCCGTGTATGGGACACCACAGATTCGACCCCGGGATGGCGGAACGTCTCGAAGACGCCGCGCGGCGCTACCGGTACCTGTCGATGGAGGAACTCGTCTCGGCGGTCGGCGTGTCGGAGGACGACCTCGTCGCCGACCTCGGAAGCGGGACGGGATTTTACGCCGACGACGTAGCGCCGTACGTCGGTAAGCTCTACGCCGTCGACGTTCAGGAGGAGATGCACGACCACTACCGCGAGAAGGGTCTGCCCGAAAACGTCGAAGCCGTAACGGCGGGTATAGACGACCTGCCGTTCGACGACAGGAGCCTCGACGCCGCCTACTCGACCATGACCTACCACGAGTTCGTGTCGGACGAAGCGCTCGGCGAGGTAAGGCGTGTTCTACGAGAAGGGGCGCGGCTGGTCGTCGCCGACTGGTCGTCAAACGGAGACGGTGAGGTAGGACCGCCGACCGACGAGCGTTACGCCGTCGACGACGCGGTCAGGGCGTTGGAAGGAGGGTTCGACGTACTCAACGCCGACGAGAGGACGGAGACGTTCGTCGTCACCGCTAAAGCCTAATCCCTCAGCTCGTTCTTGTCGACCTTACCGATATCCGTCAACGGTATCTCGTCTACGAACTCGACCTCGGAAGGCACGGCGTGTTTGGCAACGCGGTCGGCGAGGAAACCGACGATATCCTCTTCGTCGACAGAAACGCCATCCTCCGTTTCGACGAATACCTTGACGCGTTCGCTTCCCGGGCGGTCGGGGTCAGGGACGCCGAC
>JAQZCZ010000073.1 GCA_028751095.1 Euryarchaeota archaeon Ods01
GGCTGAGGCGGGAGCGGATATCGTCGCGCCGTCGGGTATGATGGACGGAATGGTCGGCGCTATCCGTGAGTCGCTTGACGGACACGGATACGACGGCGTCGGCGTTCTCTCGTACTCGGTCAAGTACGCGAGCGCCTTCTACGGACCTTTCCGTGACGCCGCCGACTCGGCTCCCTCGTTCGGACACCGCCACGGCTACCAGATGAACCCCGCCAACTCGCGCGAGGCGTCGGTTGAGGCGCGTCTTGACGTTGAGGAGGGCGCGGACGCACTCATGGTCAAGCCCGCTCTCCCCTACCTCGATATCGTCCGTCAGGTCCGCGAAGAACACGACCTGCCTGTCTTTGCGTACAACGTCTCGGGCGAGTACGCGATGCTCAAGGCGGCGGACGAACGCGGCTGGCTCGACGCCACGGAGACGGCGCTCGAAAGCCTCACCTGCATCAAACGCGCGGGTGCTGACGCCGTAATCACGTACTTCGCCGAGGACCTCGCGCGCCGTCTCTGAACGCACCTATCTTTTTGTGAACCGCGTTCATCTTTGACCCTATGTCACGAAACGCCGAACTCGCCGAATGGGGACCGTTGTTCGTACGTCTCGCTCTCGGGATACCGATTTTCCTCGCAGGTGTTGGGAAGGTCCTTAACGTCGGACCGAAGGCTACCGGAATCGAAGGATTTGCGATGATGCTCGGGGGTATCGGCTTCCCCTCTCCGACCTTCTTCGCGTGGCTCGTCGGAGTCTCCGAACTCGTCACCGGCGCCCTCATTCTCGTCGGCGTTGCTGTCCGCGTCTCGGGTGCTGTCGTTGCCGTCATAATGCTGGTAGCTACGGCTGTCGTACATCTTCCGCAGGGCTACCCTGCCGCCGACGGCGGTGTCGAACTTACGCTCGCGCTGTTTTTCGTCGCCCTTGCGCTCGTTTTCACCGGTCCAGGAAAGTTCTCCGTAGAGCGCGAACTACTCGACGGCGAACTGCTGGCTCTTCCCGAACGTTTCTCCGGCTGATACGCGGAAAGAGTTTTACGTCACCGTTCTGTTTTCGCTCGTATGTCCGAATCCGATAAGGAAGAGATAGCCGAACGTCTCAAGGAACGCGTCAACGAACTTGAAGAAGAGATAGACGAACGTCTCGATGAGGGCGCGGGTCAGCTACGTATGACGACCGCTAAGCTCAAGGACCATGCCGAACGTCTGCGCCGTGGCGGCGGCGACTCCGAGACGGTCGCGCGTCTGCGTGAGGAGATTCAGGAACTCGAAGAACGTCTCGACGACACGACGGGCGAAACGAAGGACCGCCTTACCGAACTCGTTGACGAGGCGAGCGACCGCGTTGACGAACTCAGCGACGAAGTGGGCGAGAAGGTGGAGGAGGGCAAGGGGGAGGCTGACGAGTTCATGCAGAAGGCGCGCGAGACCCTCGAAGGCGACGACGAGAGCTAAAACTCGTGCCCGCACTCGGGGCACTCGTGGCTCTTCTCCTCGCTCCGTAGCTCCTCGCTCGACCGTCGTATCTCACGCATAGCGTCGCTGATACGGTCCTCGACCTCCATCTCGCGGTCTACGTCAACCTCTGCGCCCTCAACCTCGAGAAGGAACCGTGCCGTCTCGCTGACCTCGTACATCATCTCGTCGAGTTCCTCTGTCGTGAAGAAGCCCGACATCGCTCCGTACAAGAAAGTTGCCCCCGACTTGCGGACCTTGTCCTCGAACGACGACCGTGCCTGATTCACCGCCTGAGGCGTGTATGTGTCGTCCATGAACGGCACGAGTTCGGGGAGGTTCTCGCCCACGAGGGTCATCTCGACGCCCGTCTCCGTCCGGAAGTCGGCGCAGAGACGTGCTATCGCCCATTCGCGTGCTGTGATGTAGGTCCGCTTACGGATGAAGTCGTTGACGCGGTCGTAGCGCGCGCGGTCAACCTTCTTGAAACGGTCGTACTTACGGACGCGTTCGGGCGTTTCTTCCTCCTCCGGTTCTCCGTTCTCGGCGTTCTCCCCCTCGGCTTCCGCCGTACCGTTATTCTCCATGCTCTCTATCTCTTCGGATTCCATATAGTGTTATCCGGTTTATCTCGGCGTAACTAAAGCCTTCGTCAGACGTTCGTCGCACTACGCGCGCTCCAGAACGCGGCGGTAGACGCCTTCGGCGCGTCGGAGCGCACCGACCGAGACGGTTTCGTCGTCCGTATGCGCCTCGCCACGTTCTGCCGGTCCGCAGACGACGCACGAAGCGCCCGCGTGCGCGAGATGTCCCGCGTCGGTGGCGTGCGGCTTCGTCACGAACTCGCTTGTTCCACCGGTACGTGCCGCCTTGCGTACCGTACGCGCAAACTCCACATCGTCGCACGCCATCGGGGGCATCTCGTCAACCACCTCCGCGTCCACGTCGAGTTCGTCGAGGTCGAGCGCCGCCGTCTCCGGCACCGTCCGTTCATCGACGGTGAACTCGCATAGTGACGGTACGACGTTGGTCGCCTCCCCGCGCCCCTCAACCGCCGTCACCGTCGCCTTTCCTTCGAGCTTGAACGTTTCGTCGCCGAGCGTCACGGTTACCGTCGGCTTTTCGTATCGCCTGATACGGTTTATGGCGTCCACGGCGCTGTATATCGGGTTGTTGGAGTCTTGTGATTCGCCGGCATGACCTGTTTCGCCGTGCGTTTCGACGCGCACCTCCCGCCTACCTCGGTGCGCCACCGCAACGTCGAGCGTATCCGGCGACGAGTATCCCGCCGAACCCTCGGTGACGACCGCCTGTTCGGGCACGAAACCCGTCTCCGTCGCGTGGCGCGCTCCGATTCCGCCTCTCTCCTCGCCGACGAACGAAGCGAAGGCAACGTCCGACGCCTCGGCGTCGCGGAAGGCAACCATCGCCGCGGCTAGAGCGCCCTTCATGTCGGCGGTTCCGCGTCCGTAGAGGCGTCCGTCGCGTTTCTCGCAGACGAGTGCGCCGTCTTCGACCTGTCCGTCGGCGGGCGGCACGGTGTCGTGGTGTCCAACGACCGCCGTTTCGGCGTTCCCTCGGCGGGCGATTACGTTTCCGACATCGTCGCGTTCTACCCTTGCATCGGTCTCGTCGCGTAGCCAGCCCTCGATGAGGTCGCCCGCCTTCGTCTCGTCGTCGTAGCTCGGCGTCCGTACGAGTTCACGGGTGAGTTCTTCGACTTCGTCCACGGTCGTAAATCGTATGCCGCTATAACAAGCTTCGGGGATTCGGCACGCGGAAAGGTTTAGTGTGTCTCGCCTCCAGAGCCAACCGATGAGACTGACACCCGAACCCACGACCCTTGGCGTCGTCGGCGGCGGACAGTTGTGTCGGATGCTCGCCGAGGCGGCGTCGCCGCTCGGTATCGAGGTCGTCTTCACCGACCCGACCCCCGACGCGCCCGCGAGCGCCGTCTCGCGCGACCAGATAGTCGGCGGATTCGACGACCCCGACGCCCTCGCGCGTCTCGCTGACCGCGCCGACTTCCTCACCTACGACATAGAACTTGCCGACCCCGACGTTGTCGAGGAAGCCGCGGACGAAGCAGGCGTTCCCGTTCATCCAAACCCCGATACGCTCCGGACGATACAGGACAAGTACGTCCAGAAGGAGGCGCTTGTAGACGAAGGCGTTCCCGTACCTGACTACCGTGCCGTTGAGACGCGCGACGAACTCGCCGACGCCGCCGACGAACTCGGACTGCCGTTGATGCTCAAGGCACGCGAGGGCGGCTACGACGGACGCGGAAATTTTGCCGTCGAGACGCGCGACGACTTCGACGAGGCTCTCGACGCACTCGAAGGACCCATGATGGCGGAGAAGTTCGTCGATTACGACCGCGAACTGTCGGTAATCGCCGCACAGGGCGACGGCGAGACGGCTTTCTATCCTACGACCGAGACTATACACCGCGAGGAGATTCTGCGCCGTACCGTCTCGCCCGCGCGGACCGACGCTTCGACACGCCGACGCGCCCACGAGGTGGCACGCGACGTACTCGAAACGATGGACGGACGCGGCGTCTACGGAATCGAGATGTTCGAGAAGGACGGCGAAATCCTCGTCAACGAGATAGCGCCGCGTCCGCACAACTCGGGTCACTGGACGATAGAGGGCGCGCGCGTCTCCCAGTTCGAACAGCACGCCCGCGCAGTCGTGGGAGCGCCGCTCGGCTCGACCGAACTACGCGCGCCGACCGTCTCGGTCAATATACTCGGCGAGGACGGCGAGCGCGATGTCTCGCTCGCGGGCGTCGGCGACCTTCTCGCGTCGGACGCGCGCCTCCACTGGTACGGTAAGCGCGAGGAGCGTCCCCTGCGTAAGATGGGGCATCTCACGCTCGTCGGCGAGGACGGCGGCGACACCGACGAACTCTTGCGTGAGGCGGACGAGATACACGACGAGCTGAGGTTCGAAGAATGACAACCGTCGAGGAAATCATAGAGACGCTTGAGGAACAGGCGGAGGGCGAGACGCCCGAGAACACGCCCGACGTGGGAATCATAATGGGTTCGGACTCCGACTTCGACGTGATGATGGGGAGCGGCGAACCCGACGACCGTGGCGGCGCGTACGACGCCCTTACCCGTCTCGGCTTTGAGGAACAGACCGACTACTACGACCCGCCCGAGTCGTCGCATACGTTCGAAACTTACGTCGTCTCGGCGCACCGCACCCCTGACCTGATGTACGTCTACGCCGAGACTGCGGCGGCGCGCGGTATCGACGTTATTATCGCTGGCGCGGGCGGGAAGAGCGCCGACCTTCCGAATATGACCGCCTCTGTCGCCTACCCCGTCCCTGTAATCGGCGTTCCCGTGCAGGAGAAGTCGGTTGACTCGGTTATCGGGATGCCGACGGGAGCGCCAATCGTCGCCGTCGATGCGGGCAAGTCGTTCAACGCCGCGCTCGCTGCCGTCCAGTTCCTCTCCCTACGCGACGACGAACTCGCCGAGAGGCTCGTCGAGTACCACGACGAACTACGTGACGGCGTCGGAACCGTCTCACGCGAGATGCACGACTCGGGGACGGTCGAGTTCAGGAAACGGTAGCCTACGCTGTCTCGTCCTCTCTCTGTGTCGGCGGTGCGTGGTCTTCTTTCGCCCCGACATAGGTCAGGTACAGCATCAGCACGGTGCCTATCACGAGCAGTACCGGGAAAGCTATGCCTACGAGCGTGGGTATACTGACCATACCAATACTAAGCTTCGAATATGAAAAGCTATTGACCGAAATATAGAGGGTGTCTGGTGGCTTCGTCACCCTCATTACCCGCGAGACCCTACATTAGTTCATGCAGAAAAGTGCGCGCGTCGAAGTCGTCGTCCGTGACCCTCCGGACTGCCCCGTCGCCGAGAAGTCGTCCGAGACGGGGGCTGACGCCCGTTCGGTATCGCGGACGCGGACCGACCCCGTCACGGAGGAGGCGGTCTTGGAGGGTGCCGACGAAGGCGGGACCTTCTCCTACGGCTCTTCCGAGGTCTTCCGTTTCAGACGTGACGCCGACGGAGCGTGCGCGTGCGAACTCGTCGAGGGACACGGAACCCCTATCGCCGACGCCCGTGTCCGCGACGGCGACCTGTACCTCGTCTTCCACGCCGACCGTAAGGAGCTACGTCAGATACTCGACGACCTCCGCGGTAGGTACGACAAGGTTGAGGTCCGGCGTGTCGTCTCTGAGAACGACGCCGACGAGAGCCGCGGCGTCCTCGGAACCGACGAGATGACCGAGAGACAGCGCGAGGCTCTGGAGACGGCGCACCGGATGGGCTACTTCGACCATCCGAAGGGGGCGAACGCCGGCGATGTCGCCGACGAGATGGGTATCGCTACGTCGACCTTTACCGAACACCTGTCGGCGGCACAGCGTAAGCTGATGGACGCGGTTCTGAACGAAGAAACGGATTTAGTATAGCGCTTCTTGGTTTACGCCGTCTCTTCCACCGCCGCACGTACCTCGTCGAACTCTGGGAGTACGCCCGGGTCGTCGCTGACCCAGCGGTAGGTGACTTCGCCGTTCTCGTCCAGCACGAAGACGCTACGTTTCGCAACGGGACCGTAGATTCCGGCGAGGCTTTCGAGTACAACGTCGTAGTCGGCGATTATATCGCCGCCGAAGTCGCTGACAAGACCGAAGTTGAGGTCGTTCGCCTCCGCGAAAGCCTGCTGTGCGAACGGTCCGTCTACGCTGACGCCGAAGACCGAGGCGTCGAGGCTCTCGAAGTCGGCGAGCGAGTCACGGAACTCGCACATCTCTTCCTCACAGACGCTAGTGAAAGCGCCTGGGAAGAACGCGAGTACGACGGGTCCGTCTCCGAGTTCGTCTGAGAGCGTGACCTCGTCTACATCGTCTTGGGTTGCGAGCGGTGCGGTGAAGTCGGGTGCGGATTCTCCTTCTTGGACCATATGCGTTCGTGAGTCGTCCGCGCGCCACTACTACCTTTCGACAACGGTTAAGTCGGCGCGCGACGACCGACCCGTATGCACGACCTCGTTGTCGTCGGCGCGGGACCCGCGGGTTCGCGTCTCGCACGCCGTTTTGCCGAAGACGGCGCGGACGTCGTCGTCCTTGAACGCGGCGAGGTCGGCGTCCCTCTCGCGTGTTCGGGACACGTCTCGGGCGATGTCTGGGAGTTCCTGCCCGAAGACGCGCGCTCCGAACTCGTCGGCAACGAGATACGCGGCGCGCGGTTCCACGTCGGCGACTCGTCGTACGAGTTCTACAAGGACGAGACGGTCTCGTACGCCATCGACCGCGTCGGGATGGACCGCGTCCTCGCCGACGAGGCGCGCGCCGCGGGTGCGAGACTTCGGACCGAGACGCCCGTCACCTCCGTTGAGGAAGACGACGACGGAGTGGCGGTCTACACCGACGACGGCGAGACGTACGACGCGCGCCTCGTCGCGGGATGTGACGGTCCCCGTTCGACCGTCCGCGACGAACTCTCGCTCCCCGAACCCGACGAACTTCTTCAGGGCGTACTCGGATTTGCGGACGAGGGCGAGGCGAACGCCGACGCCCTCGTAGATGTCTACGTCGATATCCCTGACTTCTTCGGCTGGCGCATCCCGCGCGGCGACTGCGTCGAGTACGGAGCGGCGTCGTCGGGTTCGCCGCGCGACCGTCTTGAGGAGGCTTCGGGCGTTGACCTCCGTTCCTTCGACCGCGTCTGCGCCGGACAGATTCCGATAGGTCCGCCGTCGCGGACGACGACCGACCGCGGCTTCCTCGTCGGCGACGCCGCGGCGCAGACGAAGCCGTTCACGGGCGGCGGAATCGTCTACGGCATGACGGCGGCGGACGCCGCGGCGCGCGTAATCGACCTCAACGCACCCCACCTCGACGCCTACGAACGCGCTTGGCGCGACGAACTCGGACGCGACATACGTCTCGGACAGATAATTAGAAAGGCGTACGCGCTCCCGCGCCCTGTACAACGTGCGGGCATGCGTGCGTTCCAAGGTGAGATTAACGTACATATGGACCGTCCGACTACGCTGTTCAACCGCTCGACGGCGCGCCGTGTCTTCCGTAACGTCTTCGGAGTCTAAGCCGCCGTATCCTCGGGACTGACGACGCCCTTGTCGAGCGCTTCCTTGTAGACGCGTCCCCAGTACGACGAGACCGCGAGGGGCGCGTAGCCGAGCCAGAGAAAGACGCCGACCACCGTCGGAACCGAGATGACGCCGACGATGAGAAGCGCGACGCCGAAGACGAGACTTAGTAGCCACGCGACGGCGTAATGGGTCGAGAGCGCGAACCGTGCGGCGCGCGCCGAGAGGAGTGTACGTAGAAGGCTTCCGGTGACGGCGTAGACCGTGCCGAAGGCGGGGAGGAGGTAGGCGGCGGCGACGAACGCCGCGACCGCGCCGACGACCTCGGCTTCTTCGGCGTACTCGGGTATCTCGGCTCGTGCGAAACCCGCCGCCGCGCCGCCCGCGACCGATACGGCTGTCACGACGACAGCGGTCAGGAGTACCGCGCCCGCGCCCTTCCAGACCGCGGCGAGCAGTCCGGAGGGCGTTGAGATACGGAGTTCGCCGTACGAAGCGCCGCGGCAGGCGGCGTA
>JAQZCZ010000048.1 GCA_028751095.1 Euryarchaeota archaeon Ods01
GCCAATACCACGAACATGGCTGATAATGTCGTGGTTCTCGGCTCCGGATACGCCGGCTCAAAGGCGGTAAAGACGTTACAGAAGAAGCTCGGAGACGTGAACCTGACGTGGGTATCGGACGTTGACTACCATCTCGTTCTACACGAGTCGCACCGCGTTATCCGCGACCCCGATATACAGGAGAAGGTTACTATCCCGGTCGATACTATCGCCGACGACTCGACCGAGTTCGTCGAGGGACGTGCCGTCGAGATAGACACCGACGACCGCGTCGTTGAGCTTGAAGGGGGCGACGAAGTTGACTACGACTACCTCCTTGTCTGTGTAGGGAGCAAGACGGCGTTCTTCGGCATCCCGGGACTCGAAGAACACGCCCTCACGCTCAAGTCGCTCGACGACGCCCTCGAAATCCACGAGTCGGTAGTTGACGCCGCCGACGAAGCGACCGAAGAAGACCCCGCGCGCGTCGTCGTGGGTGGCGCGGGTCTGTCGGGCATACAGAGCTGCGGCGAAATCGCGGAGCTACGTGACGAACGCGACCTGCCCGTCGAAATCTATCTCGTCGAAGGACTGGACAACGTATTCCCGCCTGGCGAGCCTGAACTCCAAGATAGACTCGCCGAGATGCTCACCGAGCGCGACGTTAAGATAATGACGGGCGACTTCATCGGCGAGGTTGACGAGGAAACCGCGTACATCGGCGAGGATGACGACGGTAGCTACAAGACCGAACTCAGCTACGACGTTCTCCTCTGGACGGGCGGAATCACGGGGCGCGACATAGAGACGGGCGGCGTCGACACCGATGAACGGAGCGGACGTATCGAGGCGTCGTCCGACTTCACGACGACCGACGACCGCGTCTTCGCTATCGGTGACACCGCACTCATCGACCAAGGCGACGAACCCGCTCCCCCGACCGCACAGGCGGCGTGGCAGGCGGCGGAGGTCGCGGGCGAGAACGTCAAGCGCGCAATCAACGACAAGCCTCTGAAGGAGTGGACCTACGACGACAAGGGGACGCTCATCTCGGTCGGCGAGAAAGCCGTCGCGCACGATATCAAGGTCCCGCCTGGGGTCAAGTTCCCCGTCAAGACGATGGGTGGCTTCTCAGGCAAGTTCCTCAAGAAGTTCGTCGCGGCGCGGTGGATAGCCGACATGTCGTCTTGGGGACGCGCCAAGAAGGCTTGGGGCGACCTCTGACCGCCTCTCTCACGGTTAAAAGACAAAGGTTTAGTGTGGGCGTTTCTATAGAAAGTACGCCCGATGCTACGGAGTTTTTCAGAAGGGAGGAACCATGAGTAAGTACAACGCCCTCGACCACGAGATGGTGCCGGAACACATAGTTCTCGACGACGACGAGGTCGAGGAACTGACCGACAGGTACGACATAAAGAAGACAGACCTCCCAAAGATTGGCAGGCTAGACGCCGCCATCAAGGAGACCGACGGCGAACCTGGCGATGTCGTCAAGGTCGTAAGGGAGTCACCCACCGCGGAGAAGGCGGTGGCGTACCGTATTATCGTAGACGAGTAAAACATGGACAGGACAAAACTGGCTGACGCCTACTTCGACGCGGACCGGATAGCAGAGCATCATATAGAGTCGTTCAACAACTTCCTCGACTACGGGATGCAGCGTGTCGTCGACGAACAGGAGACGATAGACACCGATATCGGGGAGAAGGAGGGCGAGGAGGAGGTCTACGTCCGCCTCGGAAAGGTTGATGTCGGAAAGCCCGTCGTTCAGGAGGCTGACGGAAGCGAAGAACCCCTCTATCCGCAGGAGGCGCGCCTCCGAAATATCACGTACAGCGCGCCCATGCAGATGGAAATGCAGATAGTCGAGGGTGAGCGTGAGTACGAACCCACGACGACCTACATCGGCGACCTTCCGATAATGATGCGGAGTAAGAAATGTAACCTCAACGCACTCGACGAGGACGAACTCGTCAAGCAGGGCGAGGACCCCGCCGACCCCGGCGGATACTTCATCGTCAACGGGAGCGAACGCGTCCTGATGACGAGCGAAGACCTCGCGCCAAACACTATCCTCGCCGAACGTGACACGAAGTACGGAGACGAGATACAGGTGGCGAAGGTCTTCTCCCACCGCCAAGGATACCGCGCGCTCGTCGTCGTTGAGCGCGGACGCGACTCGCTTCTCGAAGTCTCCTTCCCGAGCGTCTCCAACAATATCAACTTCGTCACCCTCGTCCGCGCGCTTGGCTTAGAGACGGACGAGGAAATCGTCAACTCCGTCTCGAACGACCCCGAAATCGTCAAGTTCATGCTCGAAAACCTTGAGGAGGCGGAGGTCCAGACCCACGAGGAAGCCATAGAGCTTCTCGGCAAGAAGGTCGCGCGCGGACAGGCGGAGGAGTACCAGCGGAAACGCGCCGACTACGTCATCGACCGTTACCTCCTCCCGCATCTCGAAGACGTGAGCGACAACGACGAGGAGGTCCGTCTCGCTAAGGCGCATTACCTCTGCCGTATGGCGGAGACCTGTTTCGAACTCGCTCTCGGAACGCGCACCCCCGACGACAAGGACCATTATTCGAACAAACGTCTCAAGATTTCGGGCGACCTGATGGAAGACCTCTTCCGAGTCGCCCTCAACAAGCTCGCGCGCGACGTGAAGTACCAGCTAGAGCGCGCCAACATGCGTAACCGCGACCTACGCGTCGATACCGTCGTCCGTTCCGACGTACTCACCGAACGTCTCGAACATCCGCTTGCGACCGGTAACTGGGTCGGAGGACGGAGCGGCGTCGCCCAGCTCCTCGACCGCGCCGACCATATGGCGGTTCTGTCGCATCTCCGCCGCGTCGTATCGCCTCTATCGCGGGCACAGCCGCATTTCGAGGCGCGCGACCTACACTCGACGCAGTGGGGACGTATCTGTCCCGGCGAGACGCCTGAGGGACCGAACTGTGGACTCGTCAAGAACTTCGCACAGAGCGTCGAGATTTCTAAGGGCGTCGAAGACACGTCGAACCTCGACAGGAAGCTCGCGGAGTTCGGCGTCGAGAGCATCGCACGGCAGACCGAGACGGACGAAGAAGCCGAGACGGAAGCAGAGACAGACAAAGGAACCGGAGAAGCGGAGGCAGACTGATGCAAGAATCCAAGGTATACGTCGACGGAAGCCTCGTCGGCACACACGACGACCCCGAACGGCTTGTCGAAGACCTCAAGCTGTCGCGCCGCCGCGGCGAAATAAGCGAACAGATGAACGTCTACATGGACGACCGGACCCGCGAGGTCTTCGTAGAGACCGGTCCGGGACGTGCGCGTCGTCCGCTCATCGTCGTCCGTAACGGCGAGCCGATGGTTGATGAAGAGCATATTGAGATGCTTGAAGAAGGCGAGATAGAGTTCGAAGACCTCGTCGAGGCGGGTCTGGTCGAGTATATCGACGCCAACGAGGAAGAGGATATACTCGTCGCAGTCGAGGAGGAAGAGGTCACCGAGGACCACACGCATCTCGAACTTGACCCGTCGCTGATACTCGGTATAGGCGGCGGCATGGTTCCGTATCCCGAACACAACGCGTCGCCGCGTATTACGATGGGTGCGGGTATGGTCAAGCAGTCGCTCGGTCTTCCGAGCGCCAACTACCGCGTCCGCGCCGACACCCAGATGCATCTGATGCATTACCCGCAGGTCCCGTCGGTGCGCACGCAGACGGGCGACGCCATCAACTACGGCGACCGTCCCGCGGGACAGAACTTCGTCGTCGCCGTGATGTCGTACGAGGGCTTCAATATTGAGGACGCCCTCATTCTCAACCAAGGAAGCGTCGACCGCGGACTCGCGCGCTCACACTTCTTCCGTACCTACGAGGGCGAGGGTCGCCATTACCCGGGCGGACAGGAGGACCGTTTCGAGATACCTGACGACGACGTACGTGGACACAAGGGCGAAGAGGCGTACACCGACCTTGACGAGGACGGACTCATCAACCCCGAGACTCCGGTCGGCTCAAACGCCGTCCTCATCGGAAAGACGAGTCCGCCGCGTTTCCTTGAGGAACCCGACGACATGGGCGGCATATCGCCCCAGAAACGCCGCGAAACGAGCGTAACCGTCCGTTCGAACGAGTCGGGTATCGTCGATACGGTGATGCGTATGGAGAACGAGGAAGGTAACCAGCTCGCTAAGGTCCGCGTCCGTGACCAGCGCGTTCCCGAACTCGGCGACAAGTTCGCGTCACGCCACGGACAGAAGGGTGTGACCGGACATATCGCCAAGCAGGAGGATATGCCGTTCACCGAGGACGGCGTAGTCCCCGACCTAATCATCAACCCGCACGCCCTTCCGTCGCGTATGACCGTGGGGCACGTTCTCGAAATGCTCGGCGGAAAGGCGGGCGCACTCGAAGGACGCCGCGTCGACGGGACGCCGTTCACGGGAGAGGACGAGGACGAGCTACGCGAATCCGTTGCCGACCGCGGGTTCAAGCATTCGGGCAAGGAAGAGATGTACAGCGGTATCACGGGCGAGAAGATTGAGGCGGATGTCTACACGGGCATCATCCTGTACCAGAAGCTCCACCATATGGTGAGCAACAAGATACACGCCCGTTCACACGGTCCGGTGCAGGTTCTGACGCGCCAGCCTACCGAGGGACGCGCCCGCGAAGGAGGACTGCGTATAGGAGAGATGGAGCGCGACGTTCTCATCGGACACGGCGCGGCGTTGACCCTCAAGGACCGTCTTCTCGACGAGTCGGACCAAGAGCATATCTACGTCTGTGGCGAGTGCGGAATGACTGCGACAGAGGACTCACGCCAGAACCGCGTCTACTGTCCCAACTGTGGAGAGGAGAGTAACATACACAGCGTGGAGATGAGTTACGCGTTCAAGCTCTTGCTTGACGAGATGAAGTCGCTCGGTATCGCACCCAGACTCGAACTGGAGGACGCTGTATAACATGAGTTCCAACACGACACCCAAGAAGATAGAGACGGTAGAGTTCGGTCTGATGAGTCCGCAGGAGTACCGAGAGATGTCGGTGACAAAGATAATCACCGCCGACACCTACGATGACGACGGCTTCCCTATCGACATGGGTCTGATGGACCCACGTCTCGGAGTTATCGACCCGGGGCTTCAGTGCAAGACGTGCGGCAAGAGGTCGGGTCAGTGTGAAGGTCACTTCGGACATATCGAACTCGCCGCCCCCGTCGTCCATCCCGGCTTTTCGAAGCTTATCCGTCGTCTCCTCCGCGGAACCTGCCACGAGTGCGCACGACTCCTCCTGTCGCCGACACAGAAGGAGAAGTACAGGAACAAGCTCGAAACCGCGCGCGAGCTAGACGAGGACCTTGACAAGATTACGAAGGCGGCGATACGTGAGGCGCGTAAGAACTCGACCTGTCCGCACTGCGACGCCGAGCAGAAGGACGTGAAGCACGACAAGCCGACGACCTACTACGAGGACGGGCAGAAGCTGATGCCGAGCGACATACGTGACAGGTTCGAGCGTATCCCTGACGAGGACCTCGAACCCCTCGGCATCGACCCCGAAAGGACGCGTCCCGAATGGATGATTCTCACCGTCCTTCCCGTCCCTCCCGTTACTGCGCGCCCCTCGATTACGCTCGACAGCGGGCAGCGGAGCGAGGACGACCTTACGCATAAGATGGTTGACATCATCCGTATCAACCAGCGGTTTATGGAGAACCGCGAAGCGGGTTCGCCACAGCTCATAATCGAGGACCTCTGGGAACTCCTCCAGTACCACGTCACGACATTCATGGACAACGAGATTTCAGGCACGCCGCCTGCGCACCACCGTTCGGGACGTCCGCTGAAGACGCTGTCACAGCGCCTCAAGGGCAAGGAAGGACGTTTCCGTGGCTCGCTCTCGGGCAAACGCGTCAACTACTCTTCGCGTACGGTTATCTCGCCCGACCCGACGCTCTCGGTCAACGAAATCGGTGTGCCGGAGCAGATAGCCAAGGAGATGACCCAGAAGGTCAAGATAACGCGGAACAATATCGACGAAATCGTTGAGTACGTCCGGCGCGGTCCTAACACGCATCCGGGCGCTAACTACGTCAAACGCGCCGACGGAAGACGCCTCAAGGTCAAGGACCTCAACTCCGAACAGCTCGCCGAACGTATCCTTGAGGAGAACGAAGACGGCGAGCCTCAGGGACTCGGATGGACGGTCGAGCGCCATCTCACCGACGGCGACGTTGTACTGTTCAACCGACAGCCGTCTCTCCACCGTATGTCGATGATGGCGCACGAGGTCGTCGTGATGCCGTACAAGACGTTCAGGCTCAACACGACGGTCTGTCCGCCGTACAACGCCGACTTCGACGGCGACGAGATGAACATGCACGTCGTCCAGAGCGAAGAGGCGCTTGCCGAGGCGGACGTTCTGATGAAGGTACAGGAGCATATACTGTCGCCCCGTTTCGGCGGTCCAATCATAGGCGCTATACAGGACCATATCTCGGGGACGTACCTCCTGACGAACGAAGAACACCGTTTCGAAGAGGCGACCGTCCTCGACCTGCTAAGACAGACGAGTATCAACGACCTGCCCGAACCTGCAGGCGAGGACGAGGACGGCGTCTACTGGACGGGCAAAGAGGTGTTCTCGGTCCTTCTCCCCGAAAGCCTCGACCTGAGCTTCGAGTCGAACAGCGGAGAGGCGGTAGTTATCGAAGACGGCGAACTCATCGAGGGAACGATAGACGAGATGGCTGTAGGTTCTTTCGTCGGCGAAATCGTCGAGACAATCGCCAAGGTGTACGACAACGAGAGGGCACGCCGGTTTATCGACGACGTATCGGGACTCGCCGTCCGGTCTATCATGCACTTCGGGTTCTCGTTCGGTATCAGCGACGAGGACCTGCCGCAGGAGGCGCGCGACGAAATCGACGACGCAATCGTCGAGTCCGAAGAGGAAGTCGAACGCCTAATCGAGACCTACGAACGCGGCGAACTTGAGTCGCTCCCCGGACGTACTCTCGAAGAGACGCTTGAGATGAAGATAATGCAGGCTCTCGGACAGGCGCGTGACGAGGCGGGTGAGATAGCCGAGCAGTACCTTGACGAGGACAATCCTGGCGTCGTGATGGCTGACTCGGGCGCGCGTGGTTCGATGCTCAACCTTACGCAGATGGCAGGATGTGTCGGACAGCAGGCGGTCCGTGGCGAACGTATCAACCGCGGATACGAGAACCGGACGCTTTCGCATTTCAAGCCCGACGACCTGAGCGCCGACGCCCGCGGATTCGTACGCCACTCGTACAAGGAAGGGCTGAACCCCAAGGAGTTCTTCTTCCACGCGATGGGTGGACGCGAGGGTCTGGTCGATACCGCCGTCCGTACGTCGAAGTCCGGATACCTACAGCGCCGTCTCATCAACGCGCTTCAGGAACTCGAAGCGCAGTACGACGGCACGGTACGTAATGCGCAAGACGACATCGTCCAGTTCGAGTACGGTGAGGACGGTGTTGACCCGATGAAGATGCCCAAGGAAGATACGCTGGACGTTGACGCCATCGTGGACCGTGTCTTAGACGCTGAGTTCGAAGATGAACGAGCAAAGGCTGAGTTCGCGGGGGATGACTAATGAACCTAGAAGAAAAACTCGAAAAGACGGAGCTACCCGATAGGATACAGGAAGAGATTGAGGACGCCGTTGAGGGACGTGACCTGACCGACGAAGAGTTCGAGGAGGTCGTCGAAGCAGTCCGTGACAGGTACGAGGAGACACGTATCGACCCCCTCGAACCCGTCGGGACGGTGAGCGCTCAGTCCATCGGTGAACCCGGTACGCAGATGACGATGAACACCTTCCATTACGCGGGCGTCGCCGAAATCGACGTTACTCAGGGGCTTCCGCGCCTCATCGAACTCGTTGACGCGCGCAAGGAGCCTGACACGCCGATGATGACGGTCCATCTCGAAGACGAGTACGCGACCGACCGTGAGAAGGCGCGCGAGGTCGTCTGGAAGATAGAGGCGACAAAGATACTCTCTATCGGGGATATCTCGATAGACGTAGCCTCGATGGAGGTCAGCGTTGACCTCGACCCCGAGATGCTCGAAGAACGTAACCTCGAAGTCTCCGAGATAGCCGAGAAGATAGACGACGAACTCGGAATCGAGGTCTCGGAAGGTGAGTCTTCCGTCTCTTTCGGTCCGTCGAACCCTTCGTACCGCGAACTCCTCCAGCTTGTCGAGGAGCTACGCGAAATCGTCTTCAAGGGAATAGAGGGCATCGAGCGCGTCGTTATACGGAAGGAGGAGAACGACGAGTACGTCCTCTACACCGAGGGGAGCGAGTTCAAGAAGGTCCTCCGTGTCGAGGGCGTAGACTCGACGAGGACACGCACCAACAACCTCCACGAGACATACAAGGCTCTCGGAATCGAGGCGGCGCGGAACGCTATCATCGATGAGATGATGAGTACCCTCGAAGAACAGGGTCTCGAAGTCGATACGCGCCATGTCATGCTTGTCGCCGACGCTATGACGACGACGGGCGAGATACAGAGCATAGGACGCCACGGCATCTCCGGCTCGAAGGAAAGCGTCCTGTCGCGTGCCGCCTTCGAGGTTACCGTCAACCATCTCCTCGACGCCGCGGTACACGGCGAGGACGACAGGCTCGAAGGCGTGACCGAGAACGTCATCGTCGGACAGCCCATCAAGATAGGCACCGGAGACGTCGAACTCGTCGTCGGAAAGCCTGACTGAGGTTCAGATGAGTATCCGGCTGACCGAGGAGGAGATGCGGTACATGTCGCTGTTCGAGCGGATGACCGACGCCGTCGTCCGTGACTGCGTCGAGCGCGACGACACGGTAGTCTTCGTCGTAGACGCCGGTGAGATGGGTAAGGCGATAGGCAAAGGCGGCGCAAACATCGACCGTGTCCGCCGTAGCCTTGACAAGGAAGTCGAGGTCGTCGAGTTCTCTGAGAACGAAGCCGACTTCGTCGCCAACGCGTTCCAGCCCGCGGCGATAGACGGCGTCGAGGTCGTTGAGGAGGACGGCGGCAAGGTTGCCTACGTCGATGTCGACGACTCCGACAAGGGGCTGGCAATCGGAAAGGACGGCGAGAACATCGCCAAGGCGAAGAAACTCGCACGCCGACATTACGAGTTCGACGACATCGTTCTGAACTGAGCGACCGTCGCCGAACTGAAAGCTTGATACGCCGCCGCTGACACGTTTTTCTCGATGGACCTACTCGACGATGTACGCGCAGTCCTCTCCGAGGGCGACATATGCGACGGATGTCTAGGGAGACGTTTCGCCGAAAGGTCGTACGGACTCACCTCACTCGAACGCGGAAACGCGCTCCGCGTCGCGGTTGCTATGGAGGACGACGAAGCCTACGACCCGCCGTCCTCCGACGACTGCTGGGTATGTGACGGAGATTTCGCTTCCTTCGACGACTGGGCGGAACGCGCCGCCTCGGCGGCTGAGGGCTACGATTTCGAGACGTTTCTCGTCGGCACGCGCGTCCCGCCGCTCGTCGAGGAGAACGAGCGCCTGCTCGACGAAATCCACGGCGACGACTACGCCGCCTCGTTCTCGTCGGAGTTCAACCGCGAGGTCGGCAAACGTTTCGGAGAACGCGTCGGCGCATCGGTCGAGTTCGAGCGCCCCGACGTGACCGTTACCCTCGACCTGTCGCGCGACGATGTCGAGGTCGACGTACATTCTGTCTACTTCTACGGACGTTACAGAAAGCTCGAACGCGGTATAGCGCAGACCGAATGGGGGTGCTACGACTGCGACGGCACCGGGACGCGCGGGGGCGACGACTGCGAAACCTGCGACGGTTCGGGCTATATCGTCGACGAAAGCGTCGAGGAACTCCTCCTACCCGCCTTCCTCGAAGCGACCGACGGCTCCGACGCAGTCTTCCACGGGGCGGGGCGCGAGGACGTGGATGCTCTGATGCTCGGCGACGGACGTCCTTTCGTGATGGAGGTTGAGAAGCCTCGGCGGCGCGACGTAGATGTCGAGGCTCTCCAGAGCGACGCCAACGAACGCGCCGAGGGCAAGGTTGAGGTCCGTGAACTCCGCCGCGTAGACCGCGATACCGTCGAGCGCGTCAAGTCGCTTGACGCCTCCAAACGTTACAGGGCGCTCGTCTCTCTGGGGGATGACGTTTCACAGGACGAACTCGATGCCGCCCTTGACGCCCTCGTAGGAACCGTCGAACAGCGCACCCCCTCGCGTGTTGACCGACGGCGTGCTGATAAGGTACGCGAGCGCGAGGTGTACGAGGCGACAGGAGAAGCGGACGGCGACGAGGCGACCGTCGAACTCCATACCGAGGGGGGTCTGTACGTCAAGGAGCTAGTCTCGGGCGACGAAGGACGGACTAAGAGGTCTCTCGCCGACGAACTCGGCGTCGAAGCTACCGTTGAGGAGCTGGACGTTCTCTCTGTCGAAGCCGAAGAGGATTTCGTGGAAGCGGCTCGGTAGGAAGTTCTCAGTCACACTCAGGCTCAGTGGGGGTAACTTCTCGTCATCGCCGCGTCGTACCTACGGACGCGCCGCCTATCAGTCCGTCGGTAGCCGGAAGCTTGATAACCCTTCTTAGTAAATAGTATGAGAGAGAAAAACAAGCATGATTGACCGTCTGGAAAAAGAGATTGATATGCTCGAACGCCATCTGACAGTTCTACGGATGGTTGACGAGAACGAGCCGATAGGCATAGTCAAGATGAGCAACGAGACGGGCTATCCGCACCACAAGATACGGTACTCGTTGCGCGTTCTCGAAGAAGAAGAGCTTATAGAGCCGTCTTCGCAGGGTGCAATAAGCACCGAGGAAACGGACGAGTTCCTCGACGGTCTCGACGAAAAGCTCGGCGATATGGCGACGCGTATCGAAGAGATGCAGGAGTAGCTACTCGTCGCGGTAGTTCGGAGCCTCGTCGGTAATCATCACGTCGTGCGGATGGCTCTCAGTCCTTCCTGCGTCGGTGATACGTACGAAACGTGCCTTCTCCTTCATAGTCTCCATGTCGGGCGCTCCGACGTAGCCCATACCGCTCTGAAGACCGCCGACGAGCTGGTATAGCTGGTCCTCGACGGTGCCGCGGTACGGTATTGCGCCCTCAATTCCCTCGGGGACGAAGTCGGTATCCTGTTCCTCTTGGAAGTAACGGTCGCTCGAATCGCCGCCCGTCATAGCGCCGACGCTTCCCATACCACGGTACTGCTTGTACTTCTTGCCCTTGATGGTGATAGTACGCCCGGGGGCTTCGTCGGTACCTGCGAGCAAGGAGCCGAGCATGACGGCGTCGGCACCTGCGGCGACAGCCTTTGCGATATCGCCCGAGTAACGGATTCCGCCGTCGGCGACAACCGGAACGTCGTACTCCTCGGCTACGTCAGCAACCGACGTAACCGCCGTAATCTGTGGCATCCCCGCGCCCGAGACGACCCGCGTCGTGCAGATACTTCCTGGACCCACGCCGACCTTGAGTCCGTCGGCGAAGTCGGCTACGTCGCGTGCCGCCTCGGCGGTGGCGATGTTTCCGACGACGATATCGGCGTCTATCGACTCGGATATCTCTCGCGCCCCTTCGACGACGTTCGTGTTGTGTGCGTGCGCCGTATCGACCATCAGAACGTCCGCGCCCGCCTCGTCGAGCGTCTCTGCACGCTCCGTGTCGAAAGGCGAGACGGCGGCGGCGACGACCAGACCGCCGTCGTCGTCCATGACTGCGTCCTCGTACTCGCGCCGGCGGAGTATACTGTCCATCGTCACTATACCGCGCACCTCACCGTCCTCAACGACGGGGAGGCGTTCGACGCGGTTCTCGTGCATCAGTTCGAGTGCCTCTTCTGCCTCGAAGCCCTCGCTCACCGTCACCACGTCACGCGTCATTATTCCCTCGACGGACGCGTCGGTTCTGTGCTGGACGGGTCGGAGGTCGCGGTTGCTGACGATACCGACGAGTTCGCCGTCATCGACGACAGGAAGACCCGAGACGTTTTCGCGTTCCATTATCCCCACGGCGTCATCGACGGTGTCGTCGGGCGACGCTGTCACGACATCGCGCGTCACGAGACGGTCGGCTTCCTTGACCTTACGTATCTGCGCCGCCTGCGACTCGGCGCTCATGTTTCTGTGTATAACACCTAAGCCGCCGTTACGCGCCATCGCTGTCGCCATCGAAGCCTCTGTAACGGTATCCATCGCGGCGCTCACGACAGGAGCGTTCAGGTCCACGTTCCGCGACACGCGTGTCTGTACGTCGGCTTCGTTAGGCTCGACACTCGACTCGGACGGGCGTAGAAGAACGTCGTCGAAGGTAAGAGCAGTCTCGCAGTCGAGCTTATTGCGGTAGCTTCTCCCCATGTCAGGGGAAGGTTACGCCGTCGTAAAACCGTGTCGTTATTTCCTACAGCATCGGAAGCTCTTTCTTCGCTATCTCGTCAACCTCCTCGCGCGTCGTCTCCGCAACCTCCAGCAGAGCGTCGCGCGCCGGAGAGTCGTCGCCGACGACGATAGGCTCACCCTCGTCCGACGCCGTACGTACGCTCGGGTCGAGAGGCACGCTTCCGAGGAACGGGACGCCCTCTTCCTCCGCGAGGTCTTCGCCTCCTCCCGCTCCGAATACGTCGTGGGTTTCGCCGCAGTCGGGACAGACAAAGCCCGCCATGTTCTCGACTATTCCGGCGACATCTACGTCCGACTTCTCGAACATCTTGACGCCCTTACGTGAGTCATCGACCGAGACCTCCTGCGGCGTCGTAACGATGACTGCGCCCGTGACCGGCACCGTCTGGGCTATCGTGAGTTGCGCGTCGCCCGTTCCTGGAGGGAGGTCGACGACGAGGTAGTCGAGTTCTCCCCAGCGAACGTCGCCGAGTAACTGTGTCAACGCCTTGTGGACCATAGCGCCGCGCCAGACGACGGGGCTGTCGTCGCCGGCGACGTAGCCCATCGACATGACCTTGACGCCGTACTTCGACGCCGGAATTATCTCCTCTTCCTTCGTCACGCGTGGCGGCTCCGCCTCGCCAAACATACGCGGTATATTCGGTCCGTAGACATCGGCGTCGAGTATACCGACCTTGTGTTCGCGTCCGAGGGCGCACGCGAGGTTCGCCGCGACCGTCGACTTCCCGACGCCGCCTTTGCCCGACGAGACGGCGATAACCTTGTCTACGTCGGGAAGCATCTCGCTTGCATCCTCGTCCTCGTGCGTCTCCCATACGATTTCGACCTCCTTCTCTACCCCTCCAAGAGCCGTCCGTACCGCCTCGCCGAGGTCGTCCTCCATAGCGGGATTCGGCAGGTCGAGATGGACAGTGACGGTGTCGTCGATATCGATATTCTTGACCATCTCCAACGAGACGATGTTCTCGCCGAGTTCAGGGTCCTCGACGTTACGTAGCTTGTCGAAAACTTCCTCTTCGGTAACTGTCATATACGATGTAGTGCCGCGGCGGATATAACGCTGGTGTTACTCGTCTTTTCCGTTGTTGCCTCCGCCGTAGAGGCGCGCCGCGAGAGCGCCCGCGACGCCGACAGCGCCCGCAACGAAGCCGAAGCCGGGCAGGGGTTCGAGGTCTTCTTCGGGGTCAGTCTCGTTACCGGTTCCGTCGTCGGTCTCCGTCTCGTTGTCTGCGCCCTCGTCGTCCTCTGCCTCCGCTTCTTCATCGTCTTCCTCTTCGTCTTCTTCATCTTCTTCGTCGTCTTCCTCCTCCACGATACTCAACGTCCCTGCCGAAACGCCGTTTACGGCTATATCGAAGTCGCCGGTGACGACTGAGGCGGCGCTCGCCGAAACCGTTACCTCTTCGGTCCCTCCCCCGCCCACCTCTACGGTCTCCCGCGCGGCGAAATCTCCGTCGCGTGTCATCTCCAACTCTACCTCGCCCGACGCGCTTCCGTGGTTCTCGACCTCGACGGTAACGCTGAACTCCTCGCCTGCCCCCACCTCGCCTTCGTCGAGTTCGACCGAGGTTATCTCGATATCCGCTCCGACAGCGACCGCCTCGCCCGAGAATCCGTGCAGGTTGTCGTCTCCGCCTCCGACGTAGACGGTGTCTCCGTCGACCGACGGTGAGTACAGGTTGTTGTCAGCCGTTTCCTCCCAGATTTCGTCCCCTGTCTCGGCATCGAGACACCGGAGACGGCTCCCCTCGGCTACGTAGACGGCGTCACCCGCGACCGCGACGGAGCCGTTGACGCCCGCTGTCGAGGAGACGTTCCAGACCGTCGAAAAGCCGTCGTCGTCGGCTTCGAGCGCATAGACGCCGCCGTCAAGGCTCCCGACGTAGACGCGTCCATGGGCGAGCGCGGGCGACGAGCCGAACCTCTCGTTCAGAGTCGTCTCGTGAACGACGTCGCCTCCGTCGACTGCCGCCACTGTACCGTCTCTTCCCGCGACGTAGACCACGCCGTCGTCGTCCACTGCGGGCGCTCCGTCAACGTCGATGCGGTACGTCCATATCTCGTCGCCCGTGCCCGCGCTCAGCGCGACGAGTTCTCCGTCTCCCGCGGCGTAGACACGGCTGTTGTCTTCGTCGAACGCAGGCGCGGCGGTCGAGTCTGCCCCGAGACGGTAGCTCCAGAGTTCGTCGCCGTCGTCAGCGTCGAGCGCGAACACCTGACGCGACTTGGCGACGTAGACCGTTCCGAGAGCCACGGTCGCCGGAGACGCCGGACCGACACCCTCGCTGTGCGACCATTCCTCCGACCCGCCGGAGACGGCGTAGGTGTAGTTTTCCGACGAGAAGTAGACCGTATCGCCGTCGGTCGCCGGTTCGGAAGTTACGTCGGTAAAGGCGTCGAACTCCCATTCTTGGTCTCCTGTCACGGGGTCCACGGCGTACAGGTAGCCGTCCTCGCTACCGAAGTAGACCGTATCGCCGTCTGTCACAGCTCCTGACGAGACCCTCCCGTCGGTTCCGAAATGTAGGTCACGCGACACGTCGTCTGTCGGTCCTACCTCGTCGGCGCTTCCCGTGTTACGTGCGTCGCTCGCGTAACTCCGCCAGCCGTCGTCCGACGCGGCGGAGACCGACGGCACGGATGTGCCTGACAGGAAAGCTGTTGCCGCCGAAAGCTTCAGAAACGTACGTCTCTCGAAATCCGTCGTAGTATCACGCATCGGGCGCGGTAGGTTTCGCCCCACAATAAGCCGTACGGTTACGTCTCAGTACTTCGGCTCGCGTCTCTCGGCGCGTTCGAGAGCGCGTTCGACGACCTCGCGCACGTCACCCTCGTACGCGTCGCCGTGTCCCGCGTACATCTCCTCGACGTTTTCGGGGAGTTGGTCGCGGAGTCGGCGTATGCTCTCGATTAGCTCGTCGCGTGACTGCCCCGCCATATCGGTACGTCCGAAGCTTCCGTCGTCGAAGGCGTCGTCGTTGTAGACCACGACGTCGCCCGTGAAGACCACCGTCTCGCCCACGAGCGCGATATGGTCGTCGGCGTGTCCCGGCGTATGGACGACGGTGCAGTCCTCGTCTCCAACACTCACCTCGTCGCCGTCTTCGACAGCCTCCTCGCGTTCGGGATGGTCGTCGTACGCATACAGCGGCGCGTTGAACTCCGCAAGGACGGCGTCAAGGCTTCCGACGTGGTCGCCGTGCTGGTGCGTCAGAACGACGGCGTCGAGCGTACCGGCGTGTTCGCGTATACGTTCGACCGTCTCGTCGTCGTCGGCGCTACCCGGGTCTACGAGGACGTTGCGCTCGCCGACTGCGAGCCACGCGTTCGA
>JAQZCZ010000065.1 GCA_028751095.1 Euryarchaeota archaeon Ods01
AGGAAGCAGATAGCCTTCGCCATCGGTCTCCTCGTGATGTTCCTCTGGCCCATAACGATGGGCATCCCCACGGCGGCTCTGTAACGCCGCGCCTGACTCCTCGGCGGTCCGCGTTCCGATAACACTAACTTTTGTCCTCAGCAAGTACTGTGCGAGACGAAAATGAGACTGCACGAGTACCAAGCTAAGAACGTCTTCGCCGACGCGGGCATTCCTACGCCTGAAGGCGAAGTCGTCGATACTCCCGAAGGAGCGCGCGACGCCGCCGAACGTATCGGCGGGACGGTCGCGGTGAAGGCACAGGTCCACGTCGGCGGACGCGGAAAGGCGGGCGGAATCAAGCTCGCTGACAACGCCGACGAGGCGTACGAGGCGGCTGAGGAGATACTCGGTATGGACCTCAAGGGTAAGCACGTTGACAAGGTTCTTATCGAGGAAGCCGTCGATATCGCCGACGAACTCTACGTCGGCGTCACTACGGACCGCGGCGAGGGACGTGCCGTCGCCATGGTTTCGTCGAAGGGCGGCGTCAATATCGAGGAGGTCGCCGAGGAGGACCCTGAGGCGATAGCTAAGACGCATATCGACCCCGCCTACGACCTACGTCCGTTCGAGGCGCGCGAGGTCGTCTACGGCGCAGGTATACCGCGTGAACACGCCCGCGACGTTACCGGCGTACTGTCGACCCTCTACGACCTCTGGGACGAGGGCGACGCTGACGACGCCGAAATAAACCCTCTCATGATAACCGAGGACGGCGGTATCGTCGCCGCCGACGCCGTCTTCAACGTCGACGACTCGGCTCTTTACAGACAGGAGGAACTCGCCGAAATGGAGGACGAAGCTTTCGAGGACGACTTCGAGGCGCGCGCCAGCGACGCCGGATTCGACTACGTCCGTCTCGACGGTAACGTCGGAATTATCGGCAACGGCGCGGGTCTCGTTATGACGACACTCGACCTCGTTGACCATTTCGGCGGTTCGCCCGCTAACTTTCTCGATATCGGCGGCGGTGCCGACGCCGAGCGCGTTCGGGACGCTCTCGAACTCGTCTTTGAGGACGAGAACGTTGATGCCGTCCTGTTCAATGTCTTCGGCGGTATCACGCGCTGTGACGAGGTGGCACAGGGAATCAACGACGCTCTCGAAGCCTTCGACGAACTACCCAAGCCGCTCGTCGTCCGTCTCACCGGAACGAACGAGAAGGAAGGGCGCGAACTCCTGACCGACCGCGTCGAAACCGCCGAGGGACTCGAAGAAGCTGTCGAACGTACCGTCGAACTCTCCGGAGGTGAAGCATGAGCGTACTTGTAGACGACGACACGCGTCTCGTTGTGCAGGGTATCACGGGTAGCGAGGGTAAGTTCCACGCCGAAAGGATGCAGGAGTACGGAACCAACGTCGTCGCGGGTGTGACGCCCGGTAAGGGCGGTGAGGAAGTCCTCGGACTCCCCGTCTACGACACGGTCAAGGAGGCTGTCCGCGAGGAAGACGCCAACGCGTCGGCGGTCTTCGTGCCGCCCGCCTTCGCAGGCGACGCCGTCATGGAGTCGCTCGACTCCGACCTCGACCTCTGTGTCGCAATTACCGAGGGCATACCGACACACGACATGATACGCGTGAACCGACGCCTCGACGAGGTCGACACGCGTCTCGTCGGACCTAACTGCCCGGGTGTCATCACTCCTGGCGAGGCGAAGATAGGTATCATGCCCGGAAACATCTTCGACTCGGGCAACGTCGGACTCGTATCGCGCTCCGGTACGTTGACCTACCAGCTCGTCGACTCGCTCGGTAGGCGCGGCGTTGGACAGAGCACCGTCATCGGAATCGGCGGCGACCCGATTATCGGTACGTCGTTTATCGACTCCGTCCGCGCCTTCGAGAACGACGACGACACTGACGTTATTGCGGTCGTCGGAGAGATAGGCGGAAGCGACGAGGAACGTGCCGCCGAATGGATAGAGGAGAACGTCTCGAAGCCCGTCGTCGGATTCATCGCCGGACGGACAGCGCCTCCCGGGAAACGTATGGGACACGCCGGCGCTATCGTCAGCGGCTCCGGAACCGGAACAGCCGAGAGCAAGATGAACGCCCTACGTGACGCAGGCGTCCGTGTCGCCGAGACGCCTGCCGGAGTTGCAGACGAAATAGACGACCTCATCTGACGAACTACGTAGCAACGTATATCCCGCCGCGTCGCGTATATTCGGCGGATGCTAAAGGCGGACCTACACGTACACTCCGTCGGCTCACACGACGGAACCGCGACCGTCGACGAAATCCTTAACGCCGCGGCTGACGCCGGACTCGACGCCGTCGCGGTCACCGACCACGACGAGATAGAACAGTCGCTCGAAGTTGCCGAAAGGGCGTCTGAGTATGGACTCGTCGGCGTTCCAGGCGTTGAGGTATCGACCGCCGACGGACATCTACTCGCTATAGGCGTCGAGGAACTTCCGCAGGCGGGCGAACCCGTTGCCGACACCGTCGAACGCGTACGCGAACTCGGCGGCGCGGCTGTCGTCCCCCATCCTTTCCAGCGTCTCCGCCACGGGGTCGGCGCGGTCCACGACTGCGACGGAATCGAGGTCTATAACTCCCGTCTACTCACGGGAATCGCAAACCGGCGCGCACGCCGTTTCGCTCGCAGGAACGACCTTCCCGAACTCGCCGGAAGCGACGCACATATCGCAGAGATGGTCGGACGCGCCTATACTCTCGTGGACGGCGAAGCCTCGGCTGAGGGTATCGTGGATGCGGTAAAGGACGGAAGGACGGAGACGCGCGGAAGACGGACGCCCCTGACGCTCAGCCTGCGCCAGTTCGCGGCTCGTGCCCCCGGACGCGTCAGGAACGCGTTACTCTCCTTCTTCCCCTTCTGACAGAAGTTCGTCGACGAGTTCTCCGGCGTCGAACTCGCGTAGGTCGTCGTATCCCTGTCCGGTTCCGAGGAACACGACGGGCTTTCCGGTGACGCGCGCCACCGAGACAGCCGCGCCGCCTGCCGAGTCGGCGTCCGCCTTCGTCAGTACCATACCGTCGAACTCGGCGGCGTCGTGGAACTCCTCGGCGCGGTTGACTGCGTCCTGTCCCGCGACGGCTTCGTCGACGAAGACTGTCAGGTCGGGCTTGACGACGCGCTGTATCTTCGCCAACTGGTTCATCAGGTCGTCGGACGTATGGAGGCGTCCGGCGGTGTCGCCGAGGACCACGTCAACGTCGTTCGCCTCGGCGTACTCGACGGCGTCGTAGATGACTGCGGCAGGGTCGCCGCCCTGTTCGTGCGTAATCACCTTCTTGTCGAGCGCGTCGGCGTGTTCGCGTAACTGCTGGTTCGCGCCTGCACGGTAGGTGTCGCCGTTTGCGAGTACCGACGAGAAGCCACGGTCCTCCAGACGTTTGGCTATCTTGGCGATAGTCGTCGTCTTTCCAACGCCGTTGACGCCGGTGAAGACGACCACGACGGGCTTCTCGGCTTTGGAGACGTACTCGTCGAAGTCGAAGCCGTCCACGTCCAGAACATCGACGAGTGCGTCGCGTAACGCGTCGTCGATTAGCTCGTCCTTCGAGTCGCGCCAGTGCTTCTTCTCGCCCATGAGGTTGTCGCGGACGCGGTCGATTATCTCGTCTGCGACGCTCACCTCGACGTCGTTTGCGAGAAGAGCGAGTTCGAGGTCCTGTAACGGCGCTTCGAGGTCGTCCTCCTCGATTACGAAGGCACGTTCGCCGACCAGCGTCTTCGCCTTGCCGCGCAGGCTAGTCCCACCGTCTTCGCCTTCTTCGCCTTCTTCTTCCTTAACCTCCTCCGGCTTTTCAGCCTCGGCTACCTCCTCGTCGTCGGCTTCCTCGTCCTCTTCGACCTCCTCAACCGCCTCGTCGGCTTCCTCGCGGAAGTCGTTGAGCTTGTCCTTCAGACCGTCGAACATCTACTCGTGGTCGTGTCCGCGTTGCTGTTGCTGCTGCATCTGAATCTGCTGTGCGCGCTGTGCGAGTTCCTCTATCTGCTCCTGCTTGTCCTCAACCTCCGCCTCTATCGTCCGTTTCGAGGTTTCGAGTTCGTCTATCTTGTCGTCGAGAGACTCGACGGCGTCCTCTTGTCCTAGCTCAACCGTCACGTCCGCGCCCACGTCGACCAGAACCTCGTCGATAGTCTCGACCGTCGCGCGTATCTTCGCCTCGCCGCCGAGAGGGACGAGTATATCGTCGCCGTCCTCGACGTTTTCCAGCGTCTCCTTCGCGTTCTTACATCCCTGTATCCTCGCTTCGAGCTTCGCTACCTCCTGCTGTAGCTCCTGTACTTCTTCCGTCAGTTCCTCGTACTGTGCCGAAAGCTGTTGTGCTTCTGCGCTCATGTTTCGTTAACCTCGTCTATCTCTATCTGTGTACGCTTCAGCCGGTGTCTGCTACCGAGGTTCGCGTACGTCCGTTCTCGCGCGACGTCCTCGTTCTCTGCCTCAACCATCTGAGTGAAGTCGCGTTCTTCTCCACCCGGTTCGAAACTTCCGTTGACCTCGTACTCGGGCATATGTACCAGAAAGGGCTTCGGTCGTATAATAGCTTCTACACGAAGCCGAGGGTTTCCTCTATACGTCCGAGTTCGGGACCCGTCGTCTCTGCGCCGGCGATATAGCCCGATGAGTTCGCCACCAGTCCGCTACCCACAAGGGGCGTACCGTAGTTGACCGTGCCGACGTTGACGTGTACGTCGAAGAGTTCGTCGAGGGCTTCGAGTTCGTCGTCGCTCGAACGCGGATGTGCGAGGACGCCGCTGTTCGTCGCTACTGCGGCGCTCCCGACGACCTCGACGCCTCCGACTGTTCCGGCGCTTACTTCGACATCAAGTACCTCGGCGACCGAGTTACGTGCCTCGTCGTCTAGCTCAGGCGAGACGAGAGCCGCGTCGTCGTTTGCTAGGACGAGGTTCCCGACTGCGTTGACGTGTCCGCTCACCTTACCGACGGCTCCGTCGGTCGCCGCTTCTATACGTTCTATCTCGTCTTCGCGCGCGTCCCCCGAGACGACGACACCCGACGAGTTCGCCTCGACGAGAGAGCCGATGACGGCGGAGCCGCCGACCGTGCCGGTGTAGACGCCGTCAACGCCGAGTTCCTCGGCTAACGGCTCGGTGTCGACCTCCGAAGCGGCGAAAAGACAGTCCTCGCTCGTCGACGCGAAGACGCCGACGAACGGGCTACCGTTGAAGCTCGTCCTCAGCATCCGCGTTACTCTGCGGTCTCCGCCTCAACGACCCCGTCGTCGAACTTGGCGGCGCGGACACGTATCTTCGACGGTATCTTCTTCCTGCCGCGTTCCCAGATTTTCTCGTTTATCGACTCGTCGAGGTTAACGTCGTCCTCGGGAGCCTTGAACCGGTTCGCAAGCTCCTCACGGACGTGTTTCATAGCCTTGTCGGCACGTTCCCGCCTAGGAGCGTTCTTCGCGTCACGCAGGGGTACAGTGATTACGCGTTCTTCCATTATTCGTTGAGGTCGCTCCTTCTCCAGTTACGACGTTTCGGACTCCGTACGACTTCTTGGTTCGTCTTCATGATGACCCACGCGGGCACGCGCTGGTTCTGGCGTTCCGCCTTGGCGAGACGTTTCTTCTTAGCTTTCGTCTTCTTGCTCATACGCGTCGGTAAGCCGTCTCGACGTAAATAAGATTCGGATTCACGGACTCACGAAAGCCGTTCTATCCTCCGTCTGTCTTCCTCGGTTAGAAGCTCTCCGTCGTTTTCTTCAAGTTCTTCTATCTCACGGAGACGCGACAATGCGGCTTCGTCGGCGTTACGCCTGACGTAGTACTCCGCCTGTCTCCGAAGAACCTCTGCGACTCCCTGCCTACCGTCGTACCTCGGTATCGCCTCGTAGTAACTTTCCTTCGCTTCTTCGAGGTAGTCCCAGCACTCGTCCGTCACTCCTTCGCCCTCCTTTACTTCGTCAGCAAGGGCGAGACAGGCGTCGGCGAGTTCGAGAGCCGTTTCTACGTCCTCTCTCTCCTCGTGTCTCTCGCGTAGCTCCTCCACGGCTTCTTCGAGTCCGTCGCGTCCACCCTCTAGGAGTTCGTCGAGACGTTCACGCCGTCGAAGTCTGTCGCTCTTCCGGACGACTTCGCCATCCATGTCCAGGTAGTACAGCGGTTCGTCGTCGCGTTCTTCGGAGAGTCCGACGACAGTCTCGCCGCCGGCTTCGTCAAAACGTATACTCTTTTTCTCGCCGCGGATGTTCGGCTGCTCGGCGACTTCGCCCGACTCCGTGTCGAAGACGTATGTCGTGTCGTCGGGGCTTAGGGTCGAGACGGCGGCGTATCCGTCGGTTACGGCGCAGTCGGCGATATCGGAGTTGAACAGATGTGTGACGAGTCTTTCGTTACCGGCGTCTACGACGACGAACCTGCCCGACGGGACACCGTCGTCGAGTCCGTCAGCGACAGCGGTGACTCCCTCGCTCGAAACGTCGGCGGCGACGACCGACTCGACATCTTGCGAGAGGACAGTCTCGTCGTCCCTGACGACCAAGGCAGTCTCGTCGCCTTCGGACCGTCCGCGGTATACGGTCCATCCGTCCGCGGCACCCTCTTCGGTACAGACGTACTCCGTTCCGTCGTACACGAACTTCTCGTCGGCTTGGCTTCCGTCTTCTTCGCCGTCGCTCTCCCGTCGTTCTTCTCCCTCTTCTCCGTCTAACGCCTCCGCCGTTTCGGCGTCCACGGAACGCCTGCGCCAGAGGTACGCGACACCGACGAGTATGGAGAGGAACCAGACTGCTGAACCCGCGATGTACGCCCACCGGTAACGGAAGGAGTCGTCTTTCTGCTCTCGTAGGAGCTTCGTATCCATGTATACCGAGAGGGGTAGGACGAGCCACGAGAACAGGAACAGGAGAGCGATAGAGGTGTCGGAGAGCCTTTCGACAAGCGCGAAAAGCGCTATCCATCCGACGGTTCCCGCCGCAACGCCCCACTTCCAGACTTTCGGCGGAACTGATGCTTCGAAGTAGGCTTCCGACTCCTCGGTCGCTGCCGTCTCGTCTTTCTTCGCCGCCCCGACCTCTTCTTCCTCATCTCCGACGGTTTCCTCGTCGCGTTCCGGCTCCGGCAGACCGAGATAGTCGCGCACGAGGTCGTGCGCGTCTAACTGGTCGACCATCGCGGCGAGTTCGTCGCCGTTGACCAGCTTGACGTTGAGACTCCCTGCGAGTTCACGCGCCTGCCCCGTAAACTCGTTCGTCGTTACGATGACGACCTTATCGACGCCCTGACGCTGTTGTTTCAGGCTGGCGTACTGCTGTACGTCGGGCGAACCGACCGTAGTGTTCGGTCCGTACCGTTTCGCCTGTATCAGCGCCTTCGTCCGGTACGGCGTGCTTCTGACCGCCGTAACGTCGATTCCCTTGTCCGCCGACTCCGACGAAACCGCAGTCTCCCAGCCCATCCGCGCCCAGAGGTCGGCGACGAAGTACTCGAAGTCGTACGAGTCCATCTGCTGAAGGAGACTTTTCACCTCGGCGAGTTCGGCGGTGTCGCCCAGCCGTTCGGAGACTGACGCCTCAACGTTACCGCCGCGTTTCCGTCGTTGTTTCTCCTTGTCGTCGCCTTTCTCCGACATCTCGCGCAGGAAGCGGTATATCTCCCTGTACGCCATATACCGGAGGAGCCGTTTCATTCGCCGAATACTGTCGCTCGCCCGACTTGTTCCTTACGCCCGCCCTCTCCAAAGGCAAAAACTAAGCGCGGGACGCGCAAAAAGTCACCATCAGATGCTTTCGATGGAAGCCTTCCGCGAGGAGCCGGAACGTATCAAGGAGTCGGAGGAGCGGCGTGACAAGGACCCCGAGCGCGTCGACCGTGTCGTCGAACTCGACAAGGAATGGCGCGACGCCCGACAGCGCGCCGACTCTCTCCGCGCCGAGCGCAACGAACTGTCGCGTAAGGTCGCCGAGAAGAAGGGGGAGGGTGAGGACGCCTCCGACGAGATAGAACGGGTCAAGGAGATTAAGCAGGAGATAGAGAAGCTTGAGGAGAAGGAGAAACGCCTGAAGGAGGAACGCGACGAACTCCGGTACGAGATAGGCAACATCCTACACGACTCGGTGCCGTCTGGCGAAGATGAGGAGGACAACGTTGAGGTGGCGAAATGGGGCGACAAGCCCGACCACGGATTCGAGGTAACGCCGCACGCCGACGTTGTCGAGGAACGCGAACTCGCCGATACCGAGAAGGCATCGGAGGTCGTCGGAAGCCGTTTCTTCTACCTCAAGAACGAACTCGTCGCTCTCAACCTCGCTCTCCAGCGTTTCGCCCTCGACCGTCTTACCGAACGCGGCTTCACGCCGATGCGGACGCCACACGCACTCGGGCACGACGCGATGGAGGCGGCGGCGGAACTCGACGACTTCGAGGAACAGCTATACGGCATTGAGGACGAGGACCTGTATCTCATCGCCACCTCCGAGCAGACGCTCGCCTCGTACCATTACGACGAGATACTTGAACCCGCCAAACTCCCGCACAAGTACGCGGGCGTCTCGACCTGCTTCCGCCGCGAGGCGGGGAGCCACGGAAAGGACACCAAGGGCGTCTTCCGCGTCCACGAGTTCGAGAAGGTTGAGCAGTACGTCTTCTGCGAACCCGACGAGTCGTGGGAACTGTTCGACGACCTCCGCGAAAACTTTGAATCCATCTTCCGCGACCTCGGTCTCCATTACCGCGTCGTCAACGTCTGCACCGGAGATATGAATGATAACGCCGCGAAGAAGTTCGACCTTGAAGCCTGGTTCCCCGCGCAGGACCGTTACCGCGAACTCGTCTCCTGCTCCAACTGCACCGACTACCAGGCGCGCAAAATCGGCGTCCGTATCCGCGGCGAGGACAACCGGACCGCGCACACGCTCAACTCGACGGCGCTTGCCACACAGCGCGCAATCTGTGCCATCCTAGAGCAGAACCAGCGCGAGGACGGTACTGTCGTCGTCCCCGATGTTCTCGTTGACGAAGGCTACGTCGACTTCGAGGTTATCGAAGGACTTGACAGGTACGTCGAAGAGGACGAAGATTAGCTGACCGCATCGGCGACTGTCATTTGATAATTGTCGGTAATATTGTGCGCTGAGATATACGCGCCGGTCATACGAAACGGAAAGGTTTATGTCCCTCGCCAAGGAACAGGAAGGTAAGGAGTTGACAATGACTGGTGAGTGTTTTTGCCACGGACGGTAAGATAGAGGAGAAGATAGACGAACTTCCGCCGAGCGCCAAGCTGGTCTTCAAGGTGCTTGAGTACAACCGCCAGATGACCCAGAAGGAGATTGCCGAGGAAACGAGGCTTTCGGTACGGACGGTCCGTTACGCCCTCAACCGTCTCACCGAGGAAGGCATCGTCGAACAGGTGCCGTGTCTCAGCGACGGCAGACAGACGCTGTACGACGTAAACGAAGACGCGGGCGAAGAGATAGCCGCCGAAGCCGAAGAAGCCGCCGACTGACTCCGCGCATCCTCCTTTCGGAGCTACACGCCGAGTTAAATCTGTCCTCTATTGCGGACGGAAATGACAGAATCTATTACATAGGTCGCCAATACCACGAACATGGCTGATAATGTCGTGGTTCTCGGCTCCGGATACGCCGGCTCAAAGGCGGTAAAGACGTTACAGAAGAAGCTCGGAGACGTGAACCTGACGTGGGTATCGGATGTCGACTACCATCTCGTCCTACACGAGTCACACCGCGTTATCCGCGACCCTGACATACAGGAGAAGGTCACTATTCCGGTCGATACCATCGCTGACAACTCGACCGAGTTCGTCGAGGGACGTGCCGTCGAGATAGATACCGACGAACGCGTCGTCGAACTTGAGGAGGGCGACGAAGTTGACTACGACTACCTCCTTGTCTGTGTAGGGAGCAAGACGGCG
>JAQZCZ010000072.1 GCA_028751095.1 Euryarchaeota archaeon Ods01
AAGCTGAGCTATCGGCGCTACGTTCGGGTACGGTAACGCGCCCGATAAGATTTCTTATTTCGCCTCCTCCAGCATCTCCCTGAGTTCCTCCTTATCCATCTCCTCGCCGCTCGTAATCTCGGGGAGATGGTGCGAGATATCGGTGGAGGTGACGATGCCGACCAGCGCCCCGCCGTAGACGACGGGTAGCTTCTTGATACTGTTCTTCTTCATCACCCGCGCCGCCTCCTCGACATCCTCGAATCCGTCGATTGTCACGAGGTCGGTCGTCATAATATCCGAGACGGTCGCCTTCTCGGTATCCGTGCCGTCGGATACGAGACGGACGATATCGGTTTCGGTTACGATGCCAAGCGGCGTATCCACCTCGACGACGACCGAACCCGCTCGGTTTTCGTGGAGCATACGCGCGACCTCCTTGACCGACGCGTCGGGGGAGACGGTCAAGACGGGCGAGGACATTATCTGGCTGACGTACATGCTCCGTCCTACGGAACAGTCACTGATTACCTTTTGGTGCGTTTCCTTTATCTTTATGTGGAGCGCGGGCAAGTTTCACGATATGCTGAACATCGACGACTCGCCGATAACGCGTAACGGAAACTCGCTGATACTCGCCTATGACCACGGTCTTGAACACGGACCCGTGGACTTCGAGGACGTTCCTGAGAGCGCGAACCCCGAACGTGTCTTCGAGGTCGCGCGCCACGACGCCGTGACGGCGCTTGCTGTCCAGAAGGGCGTCGCCGAGCAGTACTATCCCGACTACGAGGACGACGTTAACCTACTCGTCAAGCTAAACGGCACGTCGAACCTCTGGCAGCCCGATGACTACTACTCGCCCCTAAACTGTACCGTAGATTACGCTGTCGAGGAACTCGGTGCCGACGCCGTCGGCTACACGCTCTACGCCGGAAGCAACCACGAGGACCGTATGGCGGAAACCTTCCGCGACGTGCAGGAGGCGGCGCACCGCCACGGCGTTCCCGTCGTCATGTGGGCGTACCCGCGTGGAAGGGGCGTTAAGAACGACAAGAAGACGGGGGTTATCTCGTACGCCGCTCGTATAGGTCTCGAACTCGGCTCGGATATAGTCAAATGCAAGTACCCCGGAAGTAGGAAGGATATGGAGAAGGTCGTCAGGATGACCGGACGTACCAAGGTCGTTATGTCGGGCGGTAGCAAGAGGAGCGACGAGGCGTTCCTGACCGACGTACACGACACGATGGAGGCGGGCGGAAACGGTCTCGCGGTCGGGAGGAACGTCTTCCAGCGCGAGAACCCGACCGAGATACTCGACAAGCTTGAAGGCGTGATATACGACGAGAAGTCCGTCGAAGAACTGCTATGACGGATATCTTCGACCGCGTTACCGATACGGTCATCGAGACGTTGCCAAGGATAGAGGACGGATTCGCCGGAGGACGCGTCTACGAGGGCGGCGAGAATCCGTCGGGGCAGGAACTGCTCGCGGCGGACGAACGTGCCGACGAAATCCTGCATGACGCCATCACGGCACTTGACGGAGTCGGCGAGTACGCGAGCGAGGAACGCGCCGAGGTCATCGACTGCGGCGACGGCGTAGGCGTCGCGGTTGACCCTCTCGACGGCTCGTCGAACCTCGTCACCAACAATATCGCGGGCGTCATCTTCGGCGTCTACGACGCGCCGCTTCCCTGCGCAGGCAGAAACCTCGTGGGCGCGGGATACGCCGTCTTCGGACCTCTCACGACCGCCGTTGTTGCGGATGGGGAGAAGGTCGTCGAATACGTCGTGCGCGACGAGAGCGGCGAGGGCGAACGCGCTGACGCGCGCGAACTCACGGTTCCCGAACCGGCCGTCTACGGCTTCGGCGGCGGACGCGAGAACTGGACCGACGGCTTCACGCGTTTCGCCGACGAGGTTGAGCGCGAACTCAAGCTACGTTACGGCGGGGCGATGGTTGGCGACGTGAACCAGGTGCTACACAAGGGCGGTATCTTCTCGTACCCCGCGCTCCGCGGGCGCCCCGACGGGAAGCTACGGACGCTTTTCGAGGGCGCTCCGATGGCTTTCGTTGTCGAAACCGCGGGCGGCGCGTCGTCTGACGGCGAGCGGTCGTTGCTTGAACGCGAACCCGACGGGATTCACGACAGGACGCCTGTGCATCTCGGTAACGCGTCGCTTATCGAAAGGCTCGAAGAAAACGTCGACTAACGCTCGTCTATCGGCGTGTACTCGACGCCGCGCTCGCCAACGTACTCGGCGCGCGGACGGACGAGACGGTTGTTGTCGTACTGTTCCTGAACCTGTGCCGTCCATCCTGCCGAACGTCCGACCGCGAACATAGGCACGAAGAAGTCAATGGGTATGCCGAGCGAGTAGTAGACGGTGCCCGAGTAGAGGTCGACGTTAGGCGAGATACCCTTCTCGTGTATCCGTTTCTCCTCCCGCAGGTACGCCTCGACCTCTTCGAGCATTCCGTACCAGTCGGGTCCTTCGGTAGTCTCCGAAACCTCCTCGGCTATCTCCTTCAGGACCTCGGCGCGCGGGTCGAACTCCTTGTAGACGCGGTGTCCGAACCCGGGAACGCGTTCGCCGTTTTCGAGCATATCGGCGACGTACGACGAAACGTCCTTGTCGCTCTCGTCGATATCGAGAAGCATCTCCATCACGTCCTGGTTCGCGCCTCCGTGGAGCGGACCCTTGAGAGCGCCTATCGCGCCCGTCAATGCCGAAATCACGTCCGATTCGGTCGACGCGATAACGCGGCTCGTGAAGGTCGAGGCGTTGAGTCCGTGGTCGGCGTGTAGCAGAAGCGCCGTATCGAGTATCTCGGCGTGGCGTTCGTCAGGTTCCTCTCCGTTGAGCATGTAGAGGAAGTTCGCCGCCGTATCGAGGTCGTCGCGTGGCTCAAGCGTCTCCTCGCCGCGGCGTGCGCGTCCGAAGGTTGCGAGCGCTGTCGGAGCCTTCGCCAGCACCGAGAGCGCATTCTCGCGCGGCGTCTCGCCCACTTCGCCGTAGACCTGTGTCGTCGAGACGGCGCTACGTAGGACATCCATCGGAACGGCGTCTTCGGGAGCGTGTTCGACAACCTCGGCGACACCACGCGACAGTCCGCGGCGTTCGTCGAGTTCGGCACGGAACTCGTCGAGTTCGTCGCGCGTCGGGAGTTCGCCGTTCCAGAGGAGATACGCGGTTTCCTCGTACGACGACTTCTCGGCGAGTTCCTGCGCGTCCACTCCACGGTAGAGGAGTTCGGGCTTTTCGCCGTCTATCTCGCTGAGTTCGGTGTCGGCGACGATGACGTTGTCGAGACCTATCCGGCGTACCGGCTCGGGGTCACTCATGGTTACACGAAAGTTACGTCAGTACGTTAACTGTCTTGCGATAAGTTTGCTCACGACCCAATACCTCCTGAATCTAACCATGAGAGCCGTAGAAGTTACAGCTTTTCAGATTCGGCGGCGCGGCGGCGTTCTGTCTCAAGAAGGATGGAACAAGCGTTCGGAAACACTCGACGTACGTGGCTTCGGGGTCCGTCGCTCAGTCTCCGCGCGCCTCGCGTCCAAGATGGTTTTCGACCGACTCGACCTTCCCGCGCGCAGTATGTTCGACGCCGCGTTTGTCGTCCACCTTGAGCGACGTTACGACGCGTTCCGAGTCGGTTGCGTCGTGCGCCGCCGCCGCGGCTTCGAACAACGTACCGGCGTCGTCCGCCTCGATTATCGTCCCCATGCCGGTCGTCTCGTACGAAACGTCGAAGCCGTCGAGCGCTTCTATCGCCTTGGCAATCTCCGCCGACATGCTCTCCTGCGCCGGAGCGACCGTGAGGAAGCCAGTGACCGTCATATCTCGCCCTCCTCCACAATCTCTATCTCGTCTTCCTCCGCCGGAACGACGCAGAGAAAAACGCCGCGTTCGTCGCCAGACTCGTAGCTATGAACCGCGCCCGCAGGAACGTGCAGGGCGTCGCCTTCGTCGACGACGTGTTCGTCACCTTCGACCTCGACGACGTAACCCCCTTCAAGGACGTACTGTACGTGTTCGACCTTGTTCGTATGTCGCGGAACGCGTGCGTTCGGTTCGAGGACGAAACGCCGGAGTGCGTTCCGCGCGTTGTCGTCGCCATCCACGAGAACCTGCTTCCGTAGACCTTCGACCTGTACCTCGTCGTCTATGTCAGCCTCGTTGACGAGCTTCATACCGCCCGTACGTTCCGACGGAAGATGAAACTAACCGAAGTTCTCAACCTTAGGCTCGCCGTCGTAGCCTGCGGCGTCAAGCGCCTCAGCCGCTTCCTGAACGAAGCCTTCGAAGCCGTAGACGAAGACCTGCGCTCCGTCGAGAAGGTCGGCGACGGTTCCGCGTAAGGCTTCGTCGTCATCGAGAAGTACGACCCGCGCGCCTTCGTCGCGTAGCGCTTCGAGCCTGTCGACGTGCGCGTGTTCTACGTCTCGGTAGACCACAGCGGCGTTTTGGGCACCCTTCTCGTCGGCAACGCGTTCGGCGATTCCGACGGCGGGACCGACCCCGGGACCACCAGCGAGTACGACGACGCTGTCCTCGTCTTCGTAGTACGACCGTCCGTAAGGTCCGTCGACAGAGACGTACTCGCCTTCGTCAAGGTCGGCGAGTACGGGGCTTAGGTCGCCCTCGGGGTCAACTCCGACGGTTATCTCGAAGCCCTCGCCGCTGTACGGCGACGAGACGGTGTAGTGGCGCACGACAAACCCGTCGTCGACGGGCGCGCCAACCTGAACGAACTGCCCCGGGTTTATCGACCAGCCGTCGGGTGTCGGCAGGTCGACTGCAACTGTTCCTTCGCCGACTTTTCGGACGCGGTCGACGGCTACCTCCGTTCCTTCCATAGCGGTCGTTGGCGACGGCGCGACAAGTGTCTTCTTCTTTGGCACACGTCCGTCTGACTTAGATTTTTAACCGCCGTCGTCCAAACTCGCCGTATGCAGAAGGTAGACGTAGAACTGCCGCGTGAGGTCGTCGAAGCCCTTGACGCGGAGGCTGAGAACGGAGACAAGACGAGGAGTGCCGTTGCCTCGGAGATGCTCGACGAATGGCTCGACCGCCGAGGCTTGTCGACGTAAGCTATATTCGTAGAGGCGTCCTTTCTCGAAGCGATGGCACGACGTATACGACCTGTCGACAGACTCGAAAGCATAGTTGAGAGGCTCGACCGCGCCTTGGACGAACGCGACGTGGACGCCGATATCCCACGTACGGGTGTTCTGAACGCCGTCGACGTAGACATACTTGACGACGGGGACGATGTCGTCGTGGTCGCCGACCTCCCCGGGTTCAACAGGGACGACGTGTCGGTCGAGGCTGACAGCCACCGTCTCCGTCTCTCCGCCGAGGTCGAGGAGGAGGAAGAAGAGGCGGACGATGAGTACTACCGGCGCGAGAGGAAACGCCGGAGCCTAAGCCGGACGGTGACGCTCCCCGTTGAGGTTGACCCGAGCGGCGCGGACGCCTCGTACGAGGACGGCGTCCTGTCGGTCAGTCTTCCCAAGGAAGGAATCGAAGGCGGCGAGGAGATAGAGATATCGTAACGTGGAGTTCCATTACGTAGACCTCCGGTCGTTCTGCTACGCGACCGAGGACGAGGACCGCGTTGAGGCGGCGCTACGCCACTACCTCCCCGAGGAGTACCCCGTCGAGCGTGAGACAAACGAGGGGCATCACGGCGACGAAATCGTCGTTCTGTCGGCGCGGGTTGACAACGCCGACGACGTGCGCTACGTCATGGACCGCGTCCTCGAAGCGGGCGAGCAGGACCGTATACTCGACGAGATAGAGGAGCGCGTTGACGACGACTGCTCGTTCCATCTACGTCTCGACAAACAGGCGGCGTGCGAGGGCGAGTCCGGCTTCGGCGACGGACTCCATCTACGCGCCAAGGTCGAGGCGTATCCCGCAAAACGCGAGAAGGCGGTCGAGGCGGTCCGGCGCTCCCTCGCCGATGGCTGAGCGGGAGATAGGTGAAAAGCTCGTTTTGGCTTACGTCAACTGTATACCACCGGTCGTTCAATACCCGATATGTCGCTGATGAGTGAGTTCGAATCGTTACCGCTCGTCTACCAGATAATAGCCTTCGACTTCGTCTTCGTCCCAATAGGCGCGGCTCTGGGATGGTTCGCCGCACCCGACTTGGGGGTTGAACCCCTCGTAGGTCTCGCCGCCGGCGGAGTCGTAGGCACCCTCCCGACCGCCCTGTTAATCGTTAAGCATGGGCTTGAAGAAGGCTAGTATGGAGAAAAAACTGCCCGTGGGGGCAGTTTTTTGCACGGAGCCGATAGAGTGGTTGGGACCCTTGGCTCCGTGTCGTCCTATGTACGGCTTCAGAACGGATATATCTGTTGTGATTAAACGGGTTACACGGATGACGTACACGGGTAGGGAACTACTTTTACGTCCATCGCACAAACAGTACCGTCGCGGACTAAGGTTGGGACCCTAATGGACAGCGAATCAGAGATAGAGGAAGCGGTCGAACTGCTCAAGCAGATGGGACTGAAGGAGTACGAGGCGCGGTGCTTCGTCGCACTGACACGTCTCTCAGGAGGAACAGCCAAGGAAGTGAGCGAAGTATCTGACGTTCCTCGTACGCGTGTCTACGACGCGGTACGTGTCTTAGAGACGGAGGGACTCGTCGAGGTACAACACTCGAATCCGCGAGTCTTCCGCGCCATCTCGGTCGGCGAAGCCGTCGATACCCTGTTGGACAGGTTCGAGTTAAAGACCGAGAAGCTCGGTGAGACGTTACGCGGCTTAGGGTCGGCGACGCCGGACGAAGACGCCGAAGTCAGGCACGAGGTCTGGACACTCGCCGACGGACGCGCCATCGCAAACCGTACCTACCGGCTAATCGACGACGCCGACCGCGAGGTCGCCTTAGTCGTTGACTCTGAAGCATTTAAGGACGGAAAGCTCGTCGAAAGCCTGAGTTCGGCTCTCGACAGGGGCGTCGAGGTCTTCGTCGGAACCGCGGAAGAAGACCTCAGGGACGACATACGTGAGAACCTGCCGGAAGCCGAAGTCTTCGTGAGCCATGTCGAAGCCCTGACCGACCCGTCGAACTTCCCCGAGGACGACACGCGTATAACACGTATGGTACTCATAGACGGAGAAACCTTCTTGGTCAGCTCGTTCCGCGACACCGGCGGCGGAGGCTCGGACGAACACGCCGTCTTCGGGAAGGGGTTCAACAACGGGCTTGTCGCCCTGATGAGGCGTCTCGTCTCAGACAGTCTCCAAACCGGCTCCGACGACTAAGCCGTCTCGAACGTCTCTTCGAGCGTCTCCAGCGCCTTGACTGCGTCACGCTTTTCGACGACGATGATAGTCTCGGTGTAACACGACGTAATATCGACGATATTGATTTCCTCCGACGAGAACCGGGATACCATACGCGTTAGAACTCCAGGGACGTTGACGATGTCGTCGGGCGACTCGACCGTGATACAGGTCAGGTCGTCGACGCGCTCGACGAGTTCGTCCTCAACCGCCTCCTCGACCTCGTCGGCGTTGTCGTCGTCGGTCACGACCGTCGTGTAGCCGCGTCCGCTCACCATATGCATGAATCCGTCAGGTCGGGGAACGTCGCCGAACTCGGTCGCCGTGATAGAGACGACGTTTCCGCGTAAAGAGACGCGCGAGTCGGCGAGAACATCGCGGACGCGTTCGTACTCCTCGGTATCCCCCTGTAACTCCTCCCCGAACCGCCGGACCGCGGTCGTCACCGCTTCGATATCCACGTCGCGCCCGACCGTCTCCTCGACCTCGGGCTTGACGTGACGCGCGACCGCGCGGTAGTTGACGATACCTTCGCGGAGACCGTCGAGGATATACGGGTAACGCGAGACGACATCGCGGCACTCCTGTGCTAGGGACATGGCGGATGTACGTCGGATGTGGTCATAAAACGTCGGTATGGGCGACGGTCACGACCGAGGGGGGCTACAAGCTTAATACGCGTCGCGGACGTTCGACAGGTATGTCGGTTGAGCTAATCTACCACGACGTAAGCGGCGGAGGGACCTCCGAACTCGACAGGAACGTGAAGGGACTGGTCGAAAACAGCGACGCGCGCCTGATTTCGCCTTACGTCGGTGTGGACTACCTCAGAACTCTTTCGGAACTCGCCGGTTCGTGGCGTCTCGTAACCGACCTCGACGAAATGGTTTCGAACGTCCGCCAGTCAACGCGCGACAAGACACACCGGCTTCTCGCCGATAACTCCGAGAAGATACGACACCTGAGGGACGTACACGCCAAGGCAGTAATAACGGACGAAAGCGCC
>JAQZCZ010000088.1 GCA_028751095.1 Euryarchaeota archaeon Ods01
GAGTTCGGCGGTTCCGCCGGTGAACGCGAAGTTGTCGAGCGTGTAGAACGGTATGTACGCGAGGAGAGCGCCCGCGAACATCAGTAGTGCGCCGCCCCAGAACGGACGGACGGCGCGCCAGTCGTCGAACTTCTCCTTGTACGCGGCGTACTTCCGGTAGGTCTTCAGGATAGGTTTCCCTATCGCAATTACGGGTGCTGATGCCATCTTAGAACGTGTTCGTGCTATTGATACAAAAACGTTAGGTCAGAACATCCGGTCTAAGGGACGGGACAGCCGTCGTCAGCCGGAGCGGGCGGCAGTTGGTCGTCGGGTATATCGTCTTCGCTCTGGTAGTAATCAATAGCGAGTTCGAGGTTAGGTAGTGTGAGTTCGGAGAAGGACAGGAAATGTGCGCGTCCTGTCGCCCCGGATATCTCGACGCGGTTGTCGTCATCTTCGGCAGTACCCGTGACGACGAACTCGCCTTCGTTACCTAGGCGTGGATGGTCAGCCGAACCGTCGCTGAACGACTCGGCTATCTCGGTGTCGAACGCCTGAAGCTCCTCCGCCTGAAGACCAGTCACGTACAGCGAGGCGTTACCGAGTTCAACGTCACCGACCACGCCGTCTCCGTTAGGTATCGAGGCGTTCTGTGTAATCGAGATACGTATCAGCTCAAGGTCTATAATCTCAGGGACAGCGAGGTCCTTGTTGAAAGTTATCTCGCTACCTTGGGGTATCTCAGCGTCGGTAATGTCGGCTCTTAGCTGTGGAAGCGTCTCCACGGAGTTATCGTCCTCACCGGCGAGGGCGTCTCCGCCGTCAACGAACTCACCGCCCGTACCGTCACTCGGACACGCCGCGGTCGGACCTAGGGCAGGATATATTTCGACATCTTCCCCTTCGAGTTCGTCTATCGTCGCGCCGAAGCCGCCGATTCCGGTTATGCCGATTAGAGCAGCGCTTACCATTCCGGAGAAGGTGAGGAAGACCATGAAGGAAACTACGACGAGGGAGGCACCGACGGAGCCGAAGAATATCTTGCCCGATGTCTTCGACCGTTTGACAGTCTGCCTGTCTACGTGTCCCTGCCAGTCGTCCCGTTCTTCCCTTATCTGTTCAAGTTCGTTGTCGTCAAACATCTATATACCCCGTTCACGGGTGCCCCGGTCCGTGAACGACTTGTCTGTGTAGATGGGTTTATCGAGGTGCGGGAATATAAAACTTACCCACAGGTATAAAATTCTCATTCGGGTTCGTCAACCCCAACGACGGCGTCAACCTCGGGAACGTCGAACGGCGTCGCCTCGTACTCGAAGGATATCTCGGTGGAAGCGTCGGGGTCAACCGTGACGTTCTCCTCGGAGACGGTGACGTATTCGCCGTCGTGTTCGACCTCCATGTAGACGTTCCACGTCTCGGTTGCGTTTCCGACGTTCGAGACGCGTGCCTCGATTACGGTTTCGTCGCCGACCCCTATCTCAGCGCCCTGAGGCGGTGTCACGTCGAGGATATCGAGGTCGGGTTCGCCCTCAGCGGATTCGGGGTCGGCTTCGTCTTCGTCCGTCTCGACGCCGAAGACGGCGTCAACCTCAGGAAGGTCGGCTTCCGTAACCTCGTATTCGAACGGGACGGTCTGAGTTTCGTCCGGCGCGACGGTTGTCTGCTGGTCCGTGACGGGGACCTCGTCACCCGCGCGGTCAACCCCCATGTAGACGTTCCACGTCTCGGTCGCGTTTCCGGCGTTGGTAACGTTGACCTCCGCGGTCAGGCTGTCGCCGACCGCGAGTTCAGCGTCCTGAGGGGGTTCCATCGTGACGACCTCTAACTCGGGTTCTCCTTCGGCGTCGGTCTGCTCGTCGGCAGTCTGCTCGTCGGGAGATTCATCGGGCGCTTCGTCCTGTGTATCCTGTGCAGTCTCCTGTGGCTCGAAGTCCTGAGCGCTCGCGGTCGTGGGAGCGCCGTGGGTGGTCACGCCGCCCTGCCCCTCTTGCGGCAGGGTGAAGTTGCCGTCGGCGTCAACGGCGACCGGTTCGAGTTCGTCGCAGTCGTAGCTCGCCGCCGTCGTGACGTTTCCGGCTTCGTAGGTCGAGCCGGAGACGCCGATTCCGCCTATCTCAATGTTGTCGAAGGCTATCTGGTAGACGACCGCGCGCCCGCCTATGACGCCGAAGCCGCCGGAGGCGTCGACGCCGAAGCCGGTCTGTATCTCCTCGCCGTCAAGCGCGGAGACTTCCTCGGCGTCGGTATAGAGGTCGTCGGAGGAAGCGCCCTCTTCGGACGGTCCTGACTCGGCGATGGTCGTCTCGCCTAAGACGAGTTCCTGTGACGAGAGCGCGGTCAGATGTAGGTCAAGACTGTCGGCGGAGATGGACGAGCCGTTGCCCGCCTCGCTGAGAACATCGACGGAGACGCCGCCGACCGTTTCACCCGGGACGGGAATTCCCTTGGTTATCTGGAAGTAGCCGTCAATCTCGGCTTCGCCGTCGAGGGTCGCCATCAGCTGAGGAGCGGAGTCGCATTCGGACTGCTGTCCAAGAGCAGGGTAGACAGCGCCGGACGCCGCCGAAACGTCGCTGAACTCGATGACGAAGCCGCCGATACCGACGCCGACAGCGCCGATAGCTCCGAGGGAGAGCGCGACTATGAGGAGTAGCATGAGGAGCGTGGTCGCGGCTCCGAGTATGCCGGAGAGACGCCTCCGGTCTATCGCGCCGTCCTCGCGGTAGGAGATTATTATCGTGTCCTGTGGTCCATCCGACACCGTGCCACCCCGTAGTTTCGCCGAAATTTGTTTCGATACCGTATAAGTCTTAGGTAGCGCGCGCCGGAGGCGTCGCTACGAAGGTGAGCAGAAAGAAGAGGGCGACCGGTCTCGTCAGGCTACTTACTCAGAGGTGGGGTATTCGCCGGTGTAGGACTCGGGTCCGCTCTCAGCGGCGAGTTCACTGCAGACGCGGTCCGCGGGAGCGACCGAGCGGTCTTCAACGCCGGTTTCACCTTCGAACTGACCGTCGTCATCCATCGTGATGAACAGGTCAACGTTGGGGAGCGTTATGCTCTCGAACGAGACCTGATGGGCGGCGGCGAGACCGTCATCTATGACAACGTTGGAGTCCTCGGGTATCGCTATACCGAACTCGACGTTGTCGGAGAGTTCGTCAGCGTTGAGGCTCTGAACGTCTCCGTCGTCAACGCCGTACGAGTCTTGGGCGTCACCGTTGTCGTCACCGAAGTCGGTGAACTCGCTGATGTCCACGTCGTCATCCGCGTCTTCGGCGTCAATATCCAGCTGAGCGGCGCTAAGGGCGCTCAGGCGGAGTTCGAGGTTGTCTATCTCAACGTCACCCTCGTCTATCTCGTCAGCGACGATGTTTATACGGACCGTGTCCACATCGACTGCGGCAGGTGCGGGAAGGTCCTTGAAGAAGGCGACGTGTTCAGTTACCTCAGCGGTACCCTGAAGGTTCGCCATCAGCTGGGGAGCCTCGTCACACGCGGGCTGGTCGCCAAGGACAGGGTAGATAGAACCGCTGTCCCCTTCGACATCGACATCGACGTTACCGAACGACGCGACGAATCCACCCATACCGACACCGAGCGCCGCGCCGACCATACCGAGCGAAAGCGCGATTACGAGGAACAGCATCATGACGGTGGTTGCCGCCCCCATAATTCCTGCAAGTCGTCGTCGGTCTACCTCACCCTCGTCTTCTCTATACGTTACTACCAGTGTTCCTTTTCCGTCCTCTTTTGACATAATAAGGTCACCTCTGTGACCTTAGCCTCGGTATTTGGATTAATGATATTTAAATCCTGCGGGCGAGCTACGAGTCGGCGAGCGCCTCACATTCGCGTTCGGTGGGTTCGACGACGCGTTCGACAGGGTTAGCGAAGCTATCGCGGTCGTCTATTGCGATGAAGAGGTCGAGGTCCTGTAGGTCGATGGAGCTAAACGAAACCTGATGGGCGGCGGCGGTGCCGCCGTCGGGGAGGTTGAAGAAGGTGGCGTCAACGCCGAACTCAGGGACGAGCGTCTCGTCATCGGATGGGTCAAGGCTTCCTTCGCCCGTCGGCGAGTACGACGCGTTCGTCGAGCCGTCGTCGTACGCGTCGGGTCCGAACTCGCGGACGGCGCTGTCGCCGAGTTCGATTGTCTCAGCCTGAAGGACCGTGAGACGTAGGTCGAGGTCGTCAACGTCGATTCCGCCGTCGGGTGCCGCGGCTTGGATAGCTACGCGTGCCATGGCGTCGTCGATTCCGTCGGCGGCGTTGAACTGGTCAGGTAGGGGGAGGTCCTTGTAGAAGCTAACGTCGCCTTGGAGGGTTGTCTCGCCTTCGAGGCTTACCTCCAACTGCGGCGCGTCGTCGCACGCCGCGTGTTCGGCGAGCGTAGGGTAGATTTCGGCGTCACCGTCGGTATACGAAACGTCGTCGAACTCGGCGACGAATCCGCCGAGACCCGGACCGAGCATAGCGCCCGCTACCATTCCGACGCCGAGGAACGTCGTCAGCGCGAAGACCATGACCGCCGTCGATACTCCGAGGACCGCCGCAAAACGCCTGCTCGACAGTTCCCCGCGTACGGGTTCGTCGTCTTCGTCGTCATCTTCGGATTCGGGGCGGAGACGCGTCTCGGGACGTGGTATCGACGAAACGTCTCCGCGCGTGAACTCCGGCATAGTTCCCCCTTAATTCCGTCTTTCGTGTACCCATCAATATCCTACCAAATAAAACTTCGGCTGGATGGGTTTTCTGTCTTCGTCGGTCGTCAGAATAGGTCAGAGGGTCGTCCGAGAGGGTCAGGCGTCTTCGGCGAGGGAAGCGCAGTCGCGTTCGGTGGGCTGGACGACGCGCTCAACGGGGTTGTCGAAGGCGGCACGGTCGTCTATTGCGACGAACAGGCTGAGTTCGGTCAGGTCGATGGAGCCGAGTGAGGCTTGGTGGGCGGCGGCGGTGCCGCCGTCAGGGAGGTTGAAGAAGGTGGCGTCAACGCCGAACTCGGGGACGAGCGTCTCAGGGTCGGCAGGGTCAAGGCTTCCTTCGCCCGTCGGCGAGTACGACGCGTTCGTCGAGCCGTCATCGTACGCGCCGGGTCCGAACTCGCGGACGTTGCCCTCGCCAAGCTCTATCTGCTGTGCCTGTAACGCGGTTAGGCGGAGGTCGAGGTCGTCAACCTGTATGCCGTCCTGTGGCGCGGAAGCCTGTATGGCGATACGAGCCATGGCGTCGTCGATTCCGTCGGCGGCGTTGAACTGGTCAGGGAGGGGAAGGTCCTTGTAGAAGCTAACGTCGCCTTGGAGGGTTGTCTCGCCTTCGAGGCTTACCTCCAACTGCGGCGCGTCGTCGCACGCCGCGTGTTCGGCGAGCGTAGGGTAGATTTCGGCATCACCGTCGGTATACGAA
>JAQZCZ010000087.1 GCA_028751095.1 Euryarchaeota archaeon Ods01
CTTAGCGTCGTTAAGGACGGTCTGAGCCCCGTGGTGACCGACGGACAGGAGACGCATTCCCGCGCCGAGAAGGTCGGTGACGAAAGAGTATCCTGCAACCGTACCCGTCTCGTCGAGCGTCATTCCGTCGTCGGCGGCGACTAAAGCGAGGGCGACGGAGTAGTTCTTCGGTGCTTCGCGTTCGGCGTAGGACGAGACCATCGACGTATCTGCCGACTCATCGAAGAGCTTGAGGAGACGGTCGCCCGACTTCTCGGACGCCTCGCGGGGTTCTCTCGGAAGGGTGACGGCACGCAGGGCGTTGTCGACGCGTTCAACGCCGTCAAGGTCGTCTTCCGCCGCCGCGGAGTAGGCGTTCGAGACGGCGACCATCTCCGAAGGTCCGAAACGGTACCGTAGGAGGTCGTCAATTAGGTCGGCGAGGTCCTCGGTGTCCTCGACGTAACCTTCGTTCACGAGCGTCTCAAGACCGTACGAGAAGGTGTAGGTTCCGACCGGCAGGAAGGAGTCGGCGAGCTGTAACGAGGTTAGGTTCATCCGTGGCTATGCCCCCCGTGTCCTTCGTCGCCGTGGTCGCCGTCGAAGACGGGGGGACGGACCCCGACCTTTCGGAGACCCGCCGCCGCGTCGAGTTCTTCCCTGATATAACGCGTCGAGTCCTCTGTGACGGGAACGTACGCGTAGCCGTCGCCGAAAGCCATCTTGAGATGCATATTGCCGAGGTCGTGTCCGAGACGCGCGGCTTCGTTCGGAGGGACGTTACGCAGGTCTATCTCGTACGCATCGACAGGTTCGAGTGAGACGACTACCGCAACCTCTCCGTCGTGTATAACGTCGCCGTCGCTCAACGGTTCGTCACAGAGAATACCGACCTCGGTTCCCGCATCGGTCTCGGTACGGACGCGGGACCTACGGCGCTGTTCGTCGGTTAGCGATACGTGTTCGACCTCGTCGGAGTCGGGTTCGTACTCTCCGAGGCTTCCGAGGACGGCTTCACAGACGAGCATCAGTACTTCCTCCTCCGTGGGACCGGCGCGCCAACGAGTTCGCGTCTCGCGGCATCCCAAGCCGTTTCTATCGTATCCCTTACGCCGTCCGCCGTCTGACCCGTCGCTCGGACAAGGACACCGGCTTCGTTCGGCAGGACGGTAACACCCGTACGGTCGTCGTCGACGGCTTCCGTAGCCGCGTCGCGTAACACGTCCGCGTCCTCGTCGGGGGCAACGACGTACAGGTCGCCGAAGACGGGAGCGCCGTCGAATACCGCGGTGCGGCGGTGGTCGTCGGTCCCGGGACGAGCATCCGTGATGTCGCGGAACAGGAGTTCGCCGTCGGAGCGGCATTCGAGACGTGACCGGTACGCCTCGAAGTCGAACTCCTCGTCACGCGCCAGTCGTCCGGCGACGACCGTCTCAGCGACGACTGCTACGCCGGTCGGTGCCACGTCGAGGTTCGTCTCGCGCGAGAAACGCGCCCCTCCGTGGAGTATAGTCTCGTCAGGCACGTACTCGAAGTAGGCGTCGTCCTCAACACGTATACCGACCTCGGCGCTGGCGTGGTTGGTATGCATGCGGTGAATCTTCTCGGCGCTCTGTGTCGTGACGTGTCCCTCCGAACCGGCGCGAGCGACGAACTCTGCCGTCGTCCTGTCGCCCTGAACGGTCGCACCTGTCGGGTTCTGTACGTAGACGAAGACCATTCCGTCAAGTTCGGGGTCGTTGTGCATCCCACGCGTGAGATGGAAGGGAACACGCGCCAGGTCCTCGGCTATGTAGCTACCGTCGTTCTCGCCGATTACGACACGTAGAACGCCGCTTTTTCCGGCGGAACCGGGGGCAACGACCGTCTCGTCTCCGAACTCCTCGAACGTCATGCGAACAGTAGGTTGCGCGTCACAGAGTCAACCACCTCGTCTATACCCTCGTCCTCGCTGGCGTCGGTGAATACGGTCGGTCCGTCGCGTACGCGTTCGCAGTCGTCACGCATACGGTCAAGGTCCGCGTCGACATGCGGGGCGAGGTCGGTCTTGTTGACGACAAGGAGGTCGGAGTCGACGACACCCGGACCCTTTTTGCGCGGTATATCGTCGCCCTCCGCGACGGAGATGACGTAGATGAAGTAGTCGGCGAGTTCGGGGTTGAACGTCGCCGCGAGGTTGTCGCCGCCGCTTTCTATGAGGACGATATCAGTTTCAGGGTGTTCGTCGAGGAACTCGTCTATCGTATGTAGGTTCATCGACGGGTCCTCACGTATTCCGGTATGCGGACACGCCCCTGTCTCAACGCCTTTGACCATCTCTGGCGGAAGGGTTCCCTCGAAGTGTTCGCGTAGCTCGTCGGCGTCTTCTTGTGTCAGAAGGTCGTTCGTCAGCACCGCTACCTCGTGTCCTTCGTCGAGTAGCTTGGGAACGAGACGTTTGATTAACGTCGTCTTCCCCGACCCGACGGGACCCCCTATACCGAGCTTCGCTACGTCGCGGTAGTTACGCGTCACCGTCGCCCTCCTCCGTATCCTCGGACCCGCCTCCGCGTATCGGGTTGTGTACCGTCACGAGCTTGGTTCCGTCGGGAAAGACCGGCTCAACCTGTATCATACCGACCATCTCGGGGACACCGTCCATCACGTCGTTCTCGTCGAGTAGCTGGGACGCCTCCGAACGGAGTTCGGCAACGTCCCTTCCTTCGCGCGCCCCCTCGCAGACCCAGTCGCTGATGTACGCGACAGCCTCGGGATGGTTTAGCTTCACTCCACGTTCCTTACGCCTACGTGCCATCTCCGCCACCGTGAATACCGTCAGCCGTTCCTCTTCCTTTGGTGTTAGTTTCATGGTTATCCTAAGATGTACTTCTGTCCGAGGGGTACCTCCTCGGCAGGCTCACAGGTCACGAGTTCGCCGTCAACAGTGACCTCGAACGTCTCGGGGTCGACCTGTATGTCGTCGGGTGAGTACGTGTTGTAACGGAACTCCTCCTTCGTCAGGCTGCGCGTGTCGTCGATAGGGACAACGGGCGTCCGTAGACCGTACTCGTCGGCTATCCCGCGTTCCGCCGCCTGTCGGCTCACGAAGGTCAGGCTTGTCGCCTTCTTCGCCTCGCCGAAAGCGCCGTACTGAGGACGTTGTTTCGTGGGTTCGCAGGTCATCAGCGACGCGTTCGCCTCGCCCATGTTGCTCCAGGCGGGGAATCCGCCCTTCATCACGACCTCGGGCTTAACGCCGAAGAACTCAGGCTTCCAGAGGACGATGTCAGCGAGCTTTCCGGGCTCTAGGCTACCGACGTAGTCCTCGATGCCCGCGGTTATTGCGGGATTGACGGTGTACTTCGATATGTACCGGCGTATACGGTGGTTGTCGTTGCCCGTTCCCTCGTCCTCAGGCAGTGCGCCACGCTGTATCTTCATCTTGTGGGCGACCTGCCACGTACGTGAGATGACCTCTCCGATGCGCCCCATTGCCTGTGAGTCCGACGACATCATCGAGATAGCCCCTTTGTCGTGGAGAACGTCTTCAGCGGCTATCGTCTCGGCACGTATACGCGACTCAGCGAAAGAGACATCCTCGGGTATCTTCGGGTCGAGATGGTGACATACCATCACCATATCGAGGTGTTCGTCGAAGGTGTTGACCGTGTACGGATTCGACGGATTCGTTGACGACGGCAACATGTTCGGCTCGCCGACGAGTTCGAGTATGTCGGGGGCATGTCCCCCGCCAGCGCCTTCGATATGGTAGGCGTGAAGGGTCCTGTCGCCGATAGTTTCGAAGGTGTCCTCGACGAACCCCGACTCATTGAGGGTGTCCGTATGTATGGCGACCTGCACGCCGGTTTCGTCCGCGACCTCGAGACACTGGTCGACGGCGGCGGGCATCGCTCCCCAGTCCTCGTGTATCTTGAGCGCGATAGCACCCCAGTCAACCTGTTCACGGACCACGTCGGGCTTACTGCTCGAACCCTTGCCGTAGAATCCGAAGTTGACGGGCCACTCCTCCGCCGCCTTCAGCATCATCTCCATGTTGCGCTTCCCGCTCGTTATGATACCGACCGTAGACGGTCCGACGCCGCCGCCAAGCATCGTCGTGATACCGGTCGATATAGCCTGCGCCGGTAGCTGTGCGCTGTTGAAATGGACGTGTATATCGAGACCGCCGGCGGTCGCTATCATCCCCTCGCCGGAGATGACCTCGGTGTTGGCGCTAACGACCATGTCGACACCGTCCATCGTCTTCGGGTTGCCCGCCTTGCCGATTCCGGCTATCTCGCCGTCCTTGACGCCGATATCCGCCTTGACGACGCCGACGACGGGGTCGATTATGACGAGGTTTGTCAGCACCCAGTCGAGGGCACCCTCCTCCGAGGTCACGCCAGGCTGGAGACCTAAGCCGTCACGCAACGTCTTCCCTCCGCCGAAGACCGCTTCGTCGCCGCGGGCGATATAGTCCTCCTCGACCTCGGCGACGAGTGCGGTATCGCCGAGGCGAACGCGGTCGCCCTCCGTCGGTCCGTACAGTTCGCCGTACTCCTCGCGGGGTAGGTCCTTCGGCATCTATGCCCCCTCAAACCCCTCTTCGCGCGCCTTTTCGAGTGCCTCTTCCTTTCCGTCCGCGTCCTCAGTGAGCGAGTTGAAGCCGTGTAGGTCGCGTTCGCCTCCGTACTCGACGACCTCGACCGTCTCTACGTCGCCAGGTTCGAACCGGACGGCAGTGCCGGCAGGTATATCGAGACGCATTCCGTATGCGGCACCGCGGTTGAAACGCAGGGCGCGGTTCACCTCGAAGAAATGGAAGTGTGAACCGACCTGCACCGGACGGTCTCCCGTGTTCTCTACCTCTACCGTCGCTGTCTCTCTTCCTTCGTTTATCGTCACGGGTTCGTCGTCAGGGATGTACTCCCCGGGTTCGTGTGTTGCCATTGTTTTATCCAAGCAGGTATCTCTGTGCTAACGGTACCTCCTCCATCGGCTCACAGGTCACCGTCTCGTCGTCCACGGTGACCTCGAAGGTCTCGGGGTCGACCGAGATATCTTCGGGAACGAAGTCGTTGTGGGGCATATCGTCGGACGACAGCGACCGTATTCCTTCGACGGGGACGACGGCTTTGTCGAGTCCGTACTCGTCTCCGACGCCTTCGTCGTAAGCCGTCTTACTGACGAATGAGAGGCTCGTCGTATTCCGCGTCTTTCCGAGAGAGCCTTCGCGCGGACGCGATAGGACGGGCTGACAGGTCATTATCGAGCCGTTCGACTCGCCCATCTGGCTCCACGCGGGGAAGCCGCCCTTGAGAACGAGTTCGGGCTTGATTCCGAAGAAGTCGGGTTCCCAGAGCGCGATATCGGCAAGCTTGCCCGCCTCAATAGAGCCGACGTATCCGTCGATTCCCGCGGCGACCGCGGGGGCGAGTGTGTACTTCGAGACGTATCTCTTGACACGGAGGTTGTCGTTGTCGGCGTCGGTCAGACTCCCGCGTTCCTTTTTCATATGATGGGCGACCTGCCACGTGCGGCAGACCATCTCCGCCACACGTCCCATCGCCTGTGAGTCGCTACCCATCATTCCGATAGCGCCCATGTCGTGTAGAACGTCCTCGGCGGCTATCGTCTCGGCACGTATCCGCGATTCGGCGAAGGCTACGTCCTCAGGTATCTTTGGGTC
>JAQZCZ010000002.1 GCA_028751095.1 Euryarchaeota archaeon Ods01
CGACGACTCGATGGACGAGGGTGCTTACTGGTCGTGGATGCGGGAGGTCTGCGACGCTGTTCATGACGTAACCGCCGACGGCGGCGCTGTCTACTTCATGCAACGCGAGAAGAACGCCGACCACGTTCTCCGCGTCCTGCGCGAGACGGGATGGAGTTTTCAGAACCTCATAGTCTGGCGAAAGACGACCTCTGCCGTCCCGTCTAAGTACCGTTTTGGCAAGAAGTACCAGATTATAGCTTTCGCCACCAAGGGCGACAAGCCCGCGACATTCAACCGCCTGCGTCACGACCCGCCGACCCCCGAGAACTACGACAGAGAGCGTGAGAACGGCGTCTACCTGACCGATGTCTGGACGGACGTACGTGAACTCACTTCGGGATACTTTGCCGGCGACGAACCCCTGCGTGACGGTGACGGCGACCGTCTCCACAAACAGCAAGCGCCGCTTGAACTCCTCACGCGTGTCGTTCTCTCCTCAACGATGCCGGGCGATACCGTCCTTGACCCGTTCGCCGGAACCGGCACGACGGGCGTCGTCTGCCAACAGATCGACCGCGACGCGGTTCTGGTTGAGAAGGACGAGAAGTACCACGGGATAATCGAAGACCGTCTCGCCGAACGCCGACCTGCTGACGACATAACCGAACTCTACGACGACTACCGGTATACGGAAAACCTCGACGAGATATGGGGAGCATCTGTCGGCGGCGACACGGGCGGTCAGGAGGACATAACGTCGTTTGCCGAGGACTAAGAACGACTGACTGCGACGTAGAAACGGTCGTCTCTGTCGGGCTTCCCGTGTTCTATCTCCGACGTCTCTACCTCGGCATCTACCCCTTCTGCGAGCGTCTCGTGCGACTTCCAGCGTGCCGCGGGAACGATTAGCGACAGCGCACCCGAAGGAACCGCGGAATGCCGGTTCGGGTTGAGGTCGTTGTCGACCTCGTACATGATACGGTAACGTATCTTGACGCCGGTCGAGGTCTTACGCGTACGGCTGAAATGGTTCCTGACGTACTCCTCGTCGTCTATCAGTTTGAGGAGTTCGTCGTACCTGTCTTCGTCGGCGTCGTCGCGTATCTCGTTCAGAACGTCGCCCAGCGTCTCGGCTATCGCCGACGACTCCGAGTCACCGAAGTAGCTCCCGTGGACGAAGGAGACGGTCGGGTCGTCGTTCCGGTTCGTCCGGACGAGATAGTACACGTCGCGTTTCTTGTCGAAGGACGGCGAATCCTCCGCGTCTTCCAACGACTCGCGCATGCTCCGTTTTGTCCGTCCGCTTGTCTCCTCTATGTCGACGACGCTTTTAGCGCCGCTCGGATAGGTTGAGTTGAATGACGTTACGGTAGAACTCTTACTGTCCTTTACCTCTATCATTGCACCTTCTCGGAGAATCATGTCGGGGAAAGACCGTTTGCTCCTGTATGCCACGAGGCTGTCGTCGAAGCCGTAGTCCTCTATGTTTTCGTCAAACCCGACGAAATTACGTGTCTCCTCCGCGAGTCTCCCGAACAGCTCTGTAATCGGTGGCATACTCCATCTCGGTGCGACGGGATAATGTAGCCTGGCCTGTCTCATTCACTTCGTATGACAAACCCCTTTACCCGCCGCCGTCACCCTCCGGTATGCGCGTATCGACGAGCGGGGCGGAGAAGAAGGACCTCGCGCTCGCTTGGCTAGCCCTGACGGTCGGCTTCACGCTTCTGATGACCGACCTGTCGCAGACGGGCGGCGACGGTATCGACGCACTCGCCGCTAACTTCGTCGTCGCGTTCGTGACTGCGGGCGCGGGCTTCCTCCTCCACGAACTCGCCCACAAGGTCGTCGCACAGCGCCGCGGCTACTGGGCGGAGTTTCGTGCCGACTACGAGATGCTGGCGCTCACCGTCGCGTCGGGCGCTCTCGGCTTCCTGTTTGCCGCTCCGGGCGCTGTCGAGGTACGCGGGCGGCGTATAGACCCACGCACCAACGGGATTATCGCGCTCGCCGGACCCGCGACCAACGTCGTCCTTTTCGCCGTCTTTGCGCCGCTCGCACTCGTCTCGTCGGGCGGCTTCCTCGCCTTCGTCGCCTCCTTCGGAGCCTTCATCAACTCGTTCCTCGCCGCCTTCAATCTCATCCCGTTCGGACCACTCGACGGACGTAAGGTTCTTGACTGGGACGCCCGCGTCTTCGCCGTCTCGTTCGTCGTCTGCGCCGCGCTCGCCGTCTACTCGTTCGTCACCTTTCTCGTCTGACGCGACCACAACCGACTTGTCGCGCGCCGACGCACGCCGAGTATGGACTACGCAGAGGCTGGCGTTGATATCGATGAAAGCGACGAAGCCGTAGCGGCGCTCGCCGCACAGATTGCGGGCGGAGGCGGCGAGTACGCCGGAACCTTCGAACACGCCGGTGAGACGCTCGCGCTCACCACCGACGGCGTGGGGACCAAGATACTCGTCGCCGAGGCGGTAGACGACTACTCGACGATAGGAATCGACTGCGTCGCCATGAACACCAACGACCTCGTGGCGATGAACGTCGAACCCCTCGCCTTCGTTGACTACCTCGTCGTTGAGGAACCTGACGACCGCGTCTCCGAGGAAATCGGACAGGGACTCGCCGAAGGGGCAAAACAGGCGGACGTGACCGTTGTCGGCGGCGAGACGGCAGTCATGCCCGAGGTCGTTGACGGCGTTGACCTAGCGGGTTCGTGTGTCGGAGCGGCGCGCGACGAGATAATCGACGGCTCGGACGTGCGTGCAGGCGATGCGCTCGTCGGTATGGCGTCGAACGGCATACATTCGAACGGGCTGACGCTTGCACGGAAGGCACTCACGGGCGGCGACACAGACGCGTACAACGACGCGGTGCCGTACGCCGACGCGACGGTGGGCGAGGAACTCCTTGAACCCACACGTATCTACATCTCTCCGCTCGAAGCGGCGCGCGAACACGAGGTTCACGGAATGGCGCATATCACGGGCGGCGGCTTCACGAACCTCGAACGTCTCGCCGACGCGCGTTTCGTCGTCGATGACCCGCTTCCTACCCAACCCGTCTTTGACCATATACAGGACGAGGGCGGCGTTGACGACGACGAGATGTACCGCACGTTCAACATGGGAACGGGCTTCGTACTCGTCGCGCCCGAAGACGAGGCGGATGCTGTTGCCGAGACGGTTGACGGACGCGTAATCGGACGTGTCGAAGAGGGTGAAGGCGTCGTCGTTGACGGCGTCGAACTCTGAACGCCGATAGGTATATGCGTCGCGCGGCGGAAACCGACCGTATGCTCCAACCTGCTACCGGACACGGGGGTGAGAAGACGTGATACCCCGACGCGGCGGCGAACGTCTTCCGCGGAACGACACGGCTTGGCTCCGTATGGACGACAGGAGGAACCTGATGGTCGTCACCGGCGTCCTGTTCTTCGACGACCCCGTCCCTTACGACGAACTCAAGGAACGTTTCGAGGACCGTCTCACGCGTTTCGACAGGTTCCGCCAGCGCCTCGTCGAACCACGTCTAGGCACGCGTCCGAGATGGGAGGAGGACCCTCAGTTCGACGTTGAGAACCATCTGACCCACGTCGCTCTGCCCGAACCGCAGGGTCCCGAGGAACTCCAGCGGTTCGTCGCCGACAAGATGGACGACAGGCTCGACGACTCGAAGCCGCTCTGGCACTGCTGGCTCGTCGAAGGCGTCGGCGAAGGCAACGCGCTCGTCGTACGTATCCACCACGCGCTCGCCGACGGATTCGCGCTCCTGTACGTCCTCTTCGGTCTGTCGGACAACCCCGAGGAGATAGAGCTACCTATCGGTGAACTTCCTCCTCTCCCCGGCGAGGAGAAGGGCGCGGTGCGTTCCGACCGCGACACGGACGACAAGACCGGCTTAGGTATAGACCCGTTCTCGGTCGGCGAGTCTGTCGTCCGCGGATTCACCGATGTCGTCGAGACGCGCGCCCGTAGCCTCCCGCTCCGCAAGGACCCCGAGACACCCCTTCGCGGCGAACTCTCCGGCTCAAAGTCCGTCTCGTGGACCGAGACGTACGACCTTGACGACGTGAAGTCTGCCGCGGATTCGTACGACGCCACCGTCAACGACGTTCTGATGGCTTCGATGGCGGGTGCGTTCCGACGGTATATCGAGGAGCGCGAAGGTGAGGTGCCGAAGGACTTAGAACTCACGACGGCGATGCCCGTCAACCTCAAACCCCTCGCAGAACGCGACGAACAGCTCGGCAACTACTTCGGTCTCGGCTTTATCGAACTCCCCGTCGGGGTCGAGAATTACGCCGACCGTATCCGTCTGTTACAGAAACGCACCGGCGTTGCCAAACAAGGCGCTGAGGCTTACGGTATGTACGCCCTGTTCAACCTCGCTGGTTCCGTCCCCCGTCTCGTTCAGGACACTGCGGCGAAGGCATTCCGCGAACGTATCACCGCCGCCGTCACCAACGTCCCCGGACCCGTCAACAACTTCGAGATAGCAGGGTCGGAGGTCACCGATATCATGTTCTGGGCACCTACGACCGAGGATATCGGCGTCGGTATCAGCCTGTTCAGCTACGGCGGTGAGGTACGTATCGGCGTCGCAGTTGACGATAACGTCGTCGCCGACGTTGACACACTCGCCGACGCATTCGAATCCGAGATGCGTGAAATGCTTGGGAGGAAAGGTTATTGACCTCATAAGAGAGTACTTTTAATTAGTCCCCACTCTCGGTATATTATTAGTTGTACCGTCTTTCTGTCTTCCGTGGACTTCTATACTTTATAGAACTCTCATACTTTATAGAACTCTCATACTTTATAGAAATCCCAGAAATATAATATAAGTAATTGGAGTTAATTACATAGAGTATGGTAGAAGACGAAATTCGCCGAAGGACTGTGCTTGAGATAATGAGCATCCCTATTTTTGGTACAACGGTAACCACACCGGTTCGAAGAGTTAAAGGGACAGATATGATTGAAGTCCCTACTGTAAGAGGTGGAGCGAGCAACGAGGTTCTTAAGACAGAGCAAGTGCCAAAAAACTGGCTGTCTCATGTAAGAAGGCCTCGAAGAGTATTGGAAAGTAAGAGAAGTGATTTGATGTCCCAGGATGGTGTTCTTTCTACCAGTTTGGGGGTTTCTGATCAGAAATATGCGAATATGAATGGGTCTAAAATAGTAGTTGGAGTTGACCCGGAGACGGGGGTTGAAGGTCATATATATTCAGAAATAGAAGGGGTCGAATTAGATTACCAAGATAGACAGACTGATGAAAGACCACAGGGTACTCCTGACTTGGAAAGTAATACTCCCAACTATAACTATGATGAATACCCCACTATTGGTGGAGGTGTGACAATAACTGGAACTGATGATCAATACTTTGGAACTACCTGTGTCGCAATTAATAGTGCGAATTACATTTTAACGGCGGCACATAATCTCACTGAAGATTTTGGAAGTGTGTATAACTGCATAGACGTGGATGGCGAAGTTTTTCATCAGCCTTGGGACGAAACCGTGGGTAAAGTAGTGCAAACGTATAAAAATAGAGATGTTGCTCTATGCGACCATTCTCATTCTGATAGAGTACTCAGCTATTCAATACGCTTAGAGGACGAAGACCCTCTGGCTACAGGTTATCACACAGAAGATAGTCTTGAGATACTGAAGTCAAATAACGAATCAGTTACAAACATGGGGGTTGTGACCGGGGAAACCGATGCCCAAATAATTGAAACGGGTCTATGGAGAGATGGTCCAGGTGATGTCTGCGGGACTTTCGAAGGTTCTGGAGTCGTGTTTGAAAATTCGATTACCTCACCTGGTGACTCTGGAGGGCCTTGGTACACACAGGATGGTGGCTCTGTGGATCTCATTGGAATGCACTCTGGTGGTGGGGTATATACTGACGGAGATGGTGTAGCATACGGATTATATGATCTGGCAGAGATGGGATATAAAATTGGCCTAGGTTATGATACAATTTCCAATGAGAACTAGTACTATACTTTGTATTTTTATAATATTCGGATTTTTTACTATGGGATGTACTGATGCTACTGCTGAACCCATTGAAGTTTCTAATGGAGAAGACCTACGTGAAATCTCTAATAACCTTACTCAGGACTATATACTCGTTAACGATGTCGATTTATCTGATGAACCTTTTGATCCAATTGGAGATACAGACGAGCCTTTCCTGGGTAGTATTGATGGGAATGGACACGTCGTGAATAACCTGACTGTAGAAAACCATGTTGGCGGAGTGGTTGGTGTTCTTGGACAGAATGGCTCGGTTGAAAATCTCGGTGTTGAGGGTGCAAATATCACTGGAGCTACCTCTGGAGTTATTGTTGGCCTCAATCTTGGCGGAACTGTTGTTCAATCATATGCGACAGGAAACGTAACAGGTGATCAGTCATATGCGACAGGAAACGCAACAGGTGACATTGCTGGTGGTCTTATTGGATATCATCACACAGGAGTCCTCGCGGACTCGTATGCCCAAGTAGATACCGAGGGTGATACTGCAGGCGGTATAGCCGGAACAGTTTACAGAGAGGGTGTACCGGGTATCCGACCTGGTACTGAGATTGTGCCAGATACCGTAATCTTAAATTCATACTCAGCGGGTAGTGTCCGAGGTGAAATCACTGGTGGCACAATCGGAATGCTGACAGTGAAAACATCTTACCCTAAGTTGTTACTGGAGAATATCTACTGGGATGTGAACGTGACAGGACAGGTGAATGGAGTAGGTGAAGTCGCCGGTATTGACGAGAAAAACTTGGATAGGTTGGAAAATATAGGCGAAGATGAACTGCGATTGACGGAAGAACAGGGGGAGGGGCTAACTACCTCAGATATGACCGGGGAGGCAGCTGCTAAAAGTCTATCAGGTTTCGATTTTGCTGAAACTTGGACGATAACAGACACCTATCCAAAACTCGCACATCGTGACACTGTTGTTGAGGAAATTGAAATAGAGCCTAGGGTTGTCAACGACGAAACCCACAACAATAACGATGAGTCCAACAAGATCGTCAACGATGAAACCCGCGACGATAACGATGAGTCTAACAAAGGTGAAAGTATGCCTGGTTTTGGGTTCGGTATCCCTGCTATTGCATTACTGATACTCATGTTTCGTCGAGTGACTTAATGGACGTTTATCTAGTCACCTGTTTCAGAACCTCGTCGCGTGACGTATCGACGCCGAGCGACGAGAAGAAACGCGCGACGTTCCCGCAGTCGTTTTCGAGGAGTTCGTCGGCACGCGGATGCTCGGCGTCGACCGCCTGACCCATATCGATTACGACGATATCGCCTTCGTGTACGAGAAGATTGTACTCGCTCAGGTCGCCATGAACGATACCTTCGTCGTAGAGACGTGACGCGTACTCGACGACGACATCGTAACACGTCTCGGGGTTCTCGATTTCGACCTCGCGTAACTGCGGCGCGCGCACGCCGCCGCCCCCGATAAACTCCGAGACAAGGACGTTGCGTTCGTGCGCCAGCGGTTCGGGAACGCGCACTCCCGCTTCGGCGGCGCGCCGGAGGTTCGAGTACTCGCGCCGCACCCATTCGACGACGAGTTCCTTCTTGCTCCGCGCACCCTCGAAACGTGGGTCGCCTTCGAGATACCGGCGCATATCGTTGAACGACGACGCCACGACGCGGTAGATTTTGAGCGCGACCTCGCCTTCGCGTCCGTCTGCCTCGACGACGTTCGCCTCCTTGCCTGATGAGACGACCCCTCCGACGGCGCGCACGTGCCCGTCGCTCACGAGCTTGTACAGCGCCCGTAGCGTCGGCTCGTCAAAGACCTCCGCCTCGACCTCGTACGCCTCCGAGTCGCGGAGACGGTCCTCGAACTCGCGTAACTCGGCATCGTCTATTTCGCGCTCGCGCTCGACCGTATCGTCCTCATCGATATCGCCCGCGAGTTCCTCGTCGAGTTCGCGCTCGGCTTCGGTTGCGTCGCGTTCGTCTTCCACGTTCCGTCTGAGTGACGCGCGGGGAAAAGGGCACGGTTCGACGGCGGAATTTACTTGTCGCGCCCGTCTGTACTGCGGGTATGGCGACACGCCGCGGTTTCCTTGGGGCTACGGGGGTGGTATTCGCCGGATGTCTCGACATAGGTGACGCCGGCAATGACGAGGAAAACGAGTCAGAAACGACAGAAGACGAGGTTAGTCTCGTTCTCGAAGTACGCCGTATAGACGAGGTTCCGGGGACTGCTGAAGCGGTTGAGTTAGGTGACGAACCTATACCCGACAGTTCTGAGATATACGACGATTTCCGAACCGCGATAGAGGATGCAAGGGAGGAAGAGCGGGAGGCTAGAGACGAACTCGGCAGGGGGTTGGATGAGGACGAACGTCCCGTAGGAGCGTCTCCTACGACGCCGGAAGCCACGGAGACGATTAACGAGATGCCTGAGTACGACGGTGAGCATTTTTCTCCGGAGCGCTACGTCAGGTACGAGAGCGAAGTCTATGCTTTCCGTATTTTGGAACTTCTATAGGAAGGCTTTCGAGAGTCCCCGAAAATCCGTCAGGTATTTCGCCGCGCCGCACCCTGTCTCCGTACCTGATGACCGAGGCGTCGAACGACGGGGACGGTCTACGCGGCTTTCTCAGGACCTTCCTCGTCGGTCTCTGCATGGGAAGCGCCGACGCCGTCCCGGGCGTCTCGGGCGGAACCGTCGCCCTAATCGCCGGAGTCTACGGACGGCTTATTGCGATGATAACGGCTGTCACGCCCGCGCGTCTTTGGTCCCTGCTCCGCGCTCTCGTCCCCTACGACGGACGCGTTTCGTCGGCGGACGCCTCGGCTGTCTGGGACGAACTCGACGGCTGGTTCGGCGTTGCGCTCGTCTTCGGCGTTCTGACAGCCGTCGTCGCCGTCACCCGCGCCGTCCACGTCGCCAGCCGGAACAGTCCGACGCTCCTCTTCGGCTTCTTCTTCGGTCTCATCGCGGCGTCGGCGGTGATACTCGTCCGCGAGATAGAGGTCGCCACTCCGTTTCAGGCGGGTGCGGCGCTCGTCGGCTTCGTTCTCGCCTTCCTCCTGTCGGGTTCGGGCACCTTCCTGAGAACCGGCGGCTTGCTCGTCGTCTTCGCGTCGGGCGCGGTCGCAGTCAGCGCGATGATACTCCCCGGAGTCTCGGGGTCGCTCCTCCTAATCATACTCGGTCAGTACACGTATCTCTCGACGACCCTCACGCGGTTCGTCGATGGTCTCGTCGCACCCCTCACGGGCGGTCCGACCGACCAAGTCGTCGATACCGGCACGGTCGTCCTCGTCTTCGCCCTCGGCGGCTTACTCGGTCTGTTCACCGTTTCGCGTCTCGTCCGTCGCGCCCTCGAAAGAAACAGACGCGCGACGATGGCGTTCCTCGTCGCCCTCGTCGTAGGCGCTCTACGCGCCCCTGTCGAGAGGGTTAGGGTTGACGTGGGATTCTCCGCCGAGGTCGCCGTCTCTTTCACGACCGCGGCGGTCGTCGGCGGCGTCGCGCTCCTGATACTCGACCGGTACTTTATCGACCTCGACCTCGATACGGTGGAGTCGCGGTAGCGGTACCGTTGCCGCAACCACAACCTATTAGGAATCTCTGCGCGCACGCGTATTCATGAGCCGTAATATCCGTGTCGAGGAGTCGAAGGCGACGCCGGTCTCGGAACGACGTATCGAACTCGTCGAGCGCAAGGGTATCGGACATCCCGACACCCTCTGCGACGGAATCGCCGAATCTGTCATGCGCGCGCTGTCTCAGGAGTATCTCGACCGTTTCGGCGGAATACTGCACCACAATACCGACGAGTCGCAGTTGGTCGCCGGACGGTCGGACCCGCAGTTCGGCGGCGGTAACGTCGTCCAGCCTATCTACATCCTCATCGTCGGACGCGCGACCAAGGAGTTCGAAGGCGAGTCGATTCCGGCTGACTCAATCGCCGTCGAGACGGCGCGCGAGTACATACGCGACTCCCTCGAAAACATCAACACGGAGTCGGAGGTTATCGTAGACTGCCGTATGGGCGAGGGTTCGACCGACCTGAAGGATGTCTTCGAACCCGAGAGCGGAAGCGCCCCGAACGCCAACGACACCTCGTTCGGTATCGGATACGCGCCGTTCTCGCCCACCGAACAGGTCGTACACGAGACGGAGCGCGCCATCTACAACGACCTACGCCACGACCTGCCCGCTGTCGGCGAGGACGTTAAGGTTATGGGCAAACGCGAGGACGACACCCTCGACCTGACAGTCGCGGTTGCAACCGTCGCCCAACACGTGGACGACCTCGACGCCTATATCAGCGTGATGGACGACGTAGAGGAGTACGTCCGAGGCGTCGCCGACGACCATTTCGAGGGCGAGGTCAACGTCGCGGTCAACGCCGCCGACGACCGTGACGCAGGCTCGGTCTACCTCACCGAGACGGGGACGAGCGCCGAGATGGGCGACGACGGAAGCGTCGGACGCGGAAACCGCGCCAACGGTCTCATCACACCGGCGCGCGAGATGAGCCTTGAAGCCGCGAGCGGAAAGAACCCGTTCAACCATATCGGCAAGCTCTACAACCTTCTCGCCAGCGAACTTTCGAACAACGTCTACCAAGAGGTTGACGGTGTCGAGGAAGCGAGCGTCAAGCTACTCTCGCAGATAGGTTCGCCGATAGACGAGCCACAGGTCGCAGCTATCAACGTCCAGACCGAGGACGGTGTTTCTGTCGAAGAAGTCGAGTACGACGTAGAGTCTGTCGTCGACGATGGTCTCGAAAACGTGACGTCGATAACGCAAAGGATTATAAACGGCGAACTCGGCACGTTTTAAGCCTTCGGGGCTGAAAACCGCCCGACGGAGGCGGCAAAAGGACTTTATACTTGGGCGTGTTAAGGTATACCAAGGTGTGGCGCAAGGAAGCGCCCATCGGACTAAACCAATATGAACCGACTTGAGGTCTGGAAACTAAAGGAACACGTCTGTACAGCCTGTGGAAAGGAGCTAGAGGAAGATGCCTTCCGGCTGTACCACAGGGACGGAAATAAGGACGACGACGACCCCGACAACGTCGACCTCGTATGCCCCGACTGCTACGACGACTTGGACAAGACCGCGCGTGGCGAAACCGAAGATACCCTTGTAGAGATAGAGGAGGAGATGCCCGACGCGCCGCGCGAGCGGAAGACGCTGGAGTACCTACGTAGGTCGAGCGAGTAGAGAACCCGTTTCTGTTTCTCTCCGTCACGCCGATTCTGTAAAAGTCGAAGCCCTAGCTACGGCTCAGTCAGTCCACTCTACCTCTATCTCGTACGGGGTCCGCGCGGAGGTCGCGCTCGTGACGCGGTCGATTCCCTTCCGGTAGTCGAGGACCGAGTTGACGCCTTCGAGCGCGCGTTCGTCAGTCGAGCCGTAGAAGGCGTCGAAGGTGTGTTCGGCACGGCGGTTTCCGTGGTCCGACGCCACGATAAGCGTGTCCTCCTCGTTCATCATGTACCGTATTTCGCGGGTGATACGTGCGGCGCGTTCGTAGGCACGTCTCTGCCAGTCTTCGTCTTCGACCGCCGGAACCGTATGTCCGACCGTGTCGATGTACGCGAGCCACGTAAAGACGATATCGTGGTCGCGGTCTACGGAGGAGCGGACAACCTGTATCTTCTTTCCGACCTCAGAGACGAGCCATTCGTCGAGACGTTCGAGGTCCTTTCTCGGATGGTAGACTACGCGTTCCGCCTCCTCGTCCGCCTCTATATCGAGGTACCGCGACATCTTGCGACCCCAACCCGCGAGAAGTTCGAGTCCGTCGTCGTCCTCGTTCCGGTAGTTCGGAACCCCTACAACACGCGAGTCGCGTCCGTCGAAGACCGTCGAGACACCGTTCTTCCGGTACCAGTCCGCTGACTTCTGGTCAAGGCTTAGACCACGGTTGCGCAGTACTATTCCAAGACCGATACGGCTACGCGTCGAGAGAAAACGGTGGGCTACGTCGCTCGCGGCGTTCATGAGCGGGTTCGACGCCCCTGCGCCTCCGTTCTCCTCGTTAATCAGCCAGACGCCGTGCTCCTCCGGACGCGAACCCGTGATAATCGAGGGCCAGAGTTCGTACGTGTCGGGCTTTCCGAGAACATCGTTGGCGAAAGTCTCCGCTCGTTTGTGGTGGGGAACGAACTCGTCCGCCAGTCCGAACTCCTTGCATAGCTCGTAGTCCAAGCCGTCCCAGCCGAGTACGTAGGTAGTTCCCTCAGACATTATCAGGTTTACGTCCCGCGCGGTTAATTTCTTTGTGGGTGTTTGTCATACGACCGTCATACCCAGTCGACCGCGTTGGTGAGGCGGAGACGCGTCTGTCCCTTCAGGTACGCCTCGGTGCCGTCGGGACGTGTCCGGTAGAAGACCGCGGGTTCGTGACCGCCCTCGGGCTTCTTCTCGACTATACGCGCCCAAGCGGAGTCCTCAAAGCTCGAACAGTCGACGAACAGAACGCCGTCGTTCTCGCGTAACTGCGCACCCGCCTCGGTCTTCTTCGACGCCGTCTCTCGGACGGCGTGTTCGGGCGTCGATACCTTCCTGCGCTCGGTCGTCGTCGGACGCGTGACCTCGACGGTTATCTCGTCCCCGTCGCGTCGGGCGCAGAAGTCGAGGCTGTGACCTGTCTCGACCTCTATCTCGGGTTCGACCTCGTAGCCCGCGTCGTGTAGAATCTTCGCCGCGTTGAACTCGCCCATCGTCGCCTCCATACGGACACGGTCGGTTCCCTCGCTCGTTCCTAACTTCGACGCCATCGTGTACCGGTCGCCCTCGAATATATCCGAGCCGACGACCTCGTCGTAGAAGCCGAGTGCGCGGTCGGCGTCGACGCTCGGCAAACCTGCGCCCGTACGCAGGAACTCGCGCGCCGCCTCGCTACCGTCCTTCGACATCAGGACTGGCAGGAAGAACCAAGCGAGGTTCGGATAACGTTTGAGCCAAGGCGCTTCGTTGAACAGGAGGGTCAGGAGATGCTCCTGTGCCCATTCGCCGACTGCGCCGCCGACCTTCTCGAAGGCGCGTTTCTCGGTCTGCCACAACGCCTTCGGTGTCTCCGTATTGCCTGTCCAGTACGCCGTGCCGTTCCACGCGAAAAGGGCGACATCGCCGTTGCCCATACGTAAGAGACGACCCTCGTAACCCGACGGACCGTCGGTACGCTCGGCGGTCGCTCCGAACTTGTCGTCGAGCGGACGTAGAATCTCGCGCTCGAACCTTCCCTGCCCCCATCTTTCGTTCGAGATACGGAAACGTAACGGACTCGCCATACTACTTCGTTCTACTCCGGTTTCGTCGTTCGTCGTCGCTTTCCATACCTTCCGTAACATTCGACGCCCTTTATACCCCCCGACACGTTTACGAGGTGATGAACGGCAACAGGTTCGGACGCCTGTTTCAGGTCACGACGTACGGCGAGTCGCACGGCGACGCTATGGGCGTCACCGTCTCGGGATGTCCTGCGGGACTCGAACTGGACGAGGACGAGATACAGGAGGAACTCGACCGGCGAAAGCCCGGGCAGTCGATGATTACGACATCACGCGACGAACCCGACGCCGTGACGATAAACAGCGGCGTCCAGGACGGATACACGACGGGTACGCCTATCGGTATGGTGATACAGAACAAGGACGCGCGGAGCGGCAAGTACGAGCCTTTCGTGACAGCGCCCCGTCCGTCGCACGGCGACTACACGTACAGCGCTAAGTTCGGCACGAGGAACTGGGGTGGTGGCGGACGTTCCTCCGCCCGCGAGACGGTCAACTGGGTCGCCGCGGGCGCGATAGCCAAGAAGATACTGGCGCGCGAAGGCGTAGAAATCAAGGCGCACGTCTCCCAGATAGACGATATACGCGCCCCCGACGTGCCTTTCGACAAACTCGACCGCGCGGAGGAGAACGATGTTCGGTGCGCCGACCCCGATACGGCGGAACGGATGCTCGAACGTATCGACGAGTATCAGGAGGAAGGCGACTCGATAGGCGGCGCTGTCTACTTCGAGATGCGCGGCGTTCCGCGCGGACTCGGCGCGCCGCGTTTCGACTCCTTCCCCGCACGTCTCGGTAAAGCGATGTTCGCAATCCCCGCGACGACCTCCTTCGAGTTCGGCGCGGGGCGCGACGCGCGGACTATGACGGGTTCCGAACGTAACGAGGACTGGGAGTTCGACGACGGTTCCCGCGACGACGTACGTAGCGAGGAAGGCGACCCCGTCCCCGTCGGAAACGACCACGGAGGGCTTCAGGGCGGAATCACGACGGGCGAGCCGATATACGGCGAGGCGACGTGGCACGCGCCGACAAGCATTCCCAAGGAACAGACGACAGTGGACTGGGAGACGGGCGAGGAGAAGGAGATACAGGTCGTCGGAAGACACGACCCCGTCCTTCCGCCGCGTGCCGTCCCCGTCGTCGAGGCGGTGTTAGCGATGACGACGCTCGACTTCATGCTCCTCGGCGGACGTATCAACCCCGACAGGCTCGACGGCGAGACGGGCGAGTACGACACGGAGTACCATCCGAGTAGTCCGCGGAACGAAGACGGGTAGCTACCTGTACGCCTCGTCCAGAGCGTCTTCGTACACCTCGTCGATTAGTCCGATGAGTTCCGGATTCTCAGTAACGTGGTCTACGAAGGCGCGGTATAGGGCGTCGGTGTACGCCTCGAAGAAGTCGTCGTGCGCGTCCACGTGGATATCGTAGCCAGACTTTATTATGTTGCGCTTGTTGCCGGTTATCTCGGCTGACTCAGGAAGTTGGTCTACTATCTTATCCTCTCGACTGTAGAACTCTTGCTTGAACGTGTCCCTGTATTCTTGGTCGTTGGCACCCATGTTCCGGAAGTAGAACAATAGTTCGTTGTCGCGGAGAGCATTCTCACGGTTACGACCTAATCTGTGGTGAAAGCCTATTCGGACATCGTTCCTGTCGTCTGGTCGACCGTTGAGTATCCTCAGGTCATCGGTATGTCTCCACCATCCGTCCTTGAAAATCATCCCCCAGTCAGAGCTACTTGACCGAAATCTCCACTCGATACTATCTACCCCCTCCACAAATCCGATTACGTCTTCTTCTATCTCCGAGTAGGAGCCAACGCCGTCTTTTTCGAGTGTTTCCGCCAGTCTTCTTCCCCACTCGTCGGTGAACCCCTCCCACCGTTCGTCGAACGTGTCGCTCACGTCCTTGATGGCGTCGTAGTGTTCGAGGTACAGTTCCACCTTCTCGCGTTCGTTCTCCTGTCTTTCTGTCATGCCTGTTATACCCTGTAGGTCGTCCACGAACTCGCGTAGCTGTACGACAGTCCTCCCCGGATACCGCGGCGCGTTCTCGACAATAAACTCCTCTAGAACCTCGCTCCTCAATCCCTTCCACGTCCAGTCGGCGAACCCGTCTTCCACCGCGGACGGTTCGTCGTGCTGGTGCAGGTAGAGGTAGTAGCCTCCGGACTCGTACCCGTCCTTCGGTCGTCCGTCGATATGCGTCGCGTCGTAGTAGGTCTCTGTCTGCGACATACCTTCGCCACGGGTGTTGTTCTCCCTCGCGGAGAACTTGAGTTCCACCATCACGAACCACTCGTTTGGGGACTCGATTACGAGGTCGACTTCGCCCGCCGACACCTCGTCTCCGTCCTCCGTCGTCCTCTGGAGGTACACTTGGTCGTCTACGCCGACATCCGACAGGTCGTACGTGTCCTCGTCGAACCCGACTTCGTCGGGTAGTCCGTCGAGAAACGCCTTCAGGAACTCGTCGTCCATGCCGTGCGGTTCGTCGGGGTCAAAGAAGTACCGAAGGAGGCGGTTCGTGTACACCTCCGCCTTGCGCTGGCTACCTAGCGAGTACTCGATAACGTCCATAACGGGGCGCGGGGTCTCGGGTGCGTCGGTTATTTCGCTCCAGTTCCGGCTGAGTGCCTCTAACTCGTTCTTCAGGTCGTCTTGCTCCATCTCATTTTGCTCCATCTTAAACCCGTTTTCAGTTCCTTCGAGATACTTTTGGATATATCTTCCACCGAATCCTCAGTACTTCTCCACATCCAGAACCTCGCGCACCGCCTCCCTCGTCAGGTCGGAGTCGCGCGTCACGACCGTCGCACCGAGTTCGCTCGCTGTACCCGCGACTATTGCATCGACTGGTTTGAGTTGCGCTCCTCTCTCGGCGAGTTCCTTCTGTATCCGTCCCGCTTCAACCGCTGTGGTGCGTCCGAACGGTGCTATATCCGCCCATCCGAGTCCTGCGACGAACCGCTGTATATCCGCGGAGCCGGAACTCTTGACGACGCCCTCGATACCCTCGTGTAGAACGACGGAGGGCACGTAGAACCCCTCGTTCGAGTGTTCCTCAAGATACTCGATGGTTGCTTCGTCGCCCGAGCGGTAGTCTACGACGAAGGTCGTATCGAAGCAGTTCATCTTCCGCCCGTGAACCCCGAAACGTTGTCCTCCATCTCCTCGTTCATCTCCTCGTGTACCTCCTCCATCCCTTCCGCGGCTCCCTCGCCGAATCCGGCGTAGATATCGCGCTCCTCCTCAACGAGCCTTTCGAGTAGCTCCGTAAAGCTCTCGTCCTCGTTCTTGCGCGCCTTGAGCCTGTCGTACACCTCCTCGGAAACACGTATGGTCTTCGTGGACATACGTAGACGTATACGTCCACATCAACATCAAGCTTCTGTGTATCACTCCATCGAACGTTTTAGAACGTTGAGAAGGTCCCTACCGCGCTCGCGCACCAACTCCGACGGCGCGACAGCCTCGTAGGTATCGTTGGCGTAGTCGTACTCGACCGTTCCCCCCATCTCCATATCCTTCAGGGTCTTCTCTGCCGCTGAATCCTCTATCCCTGCCTCGCGTGCCACGTCCTCGGCGTTTCCCCCGTCGAGAGACCGGAGGGCGGCGTAGACTGCGAGGCGTTTCCGCCCCTCCAGAACGCCGAAGAGAGGTTTCTCGACTGCCTTGTCTATACGCGTGCCATCGTCGGCGATTTCGCGCTTCTCCTCGATATACTTCGTTTCCTCTATACGTTCCTCCAACGCCTCGACAACCTCGTCGCGTCCTTCTCCGGCGCGTTCGTCTTCGAGCATAGCGCGGAGCGTCGTGGGTTCGCGTACCTCGCGCACGAGAGCCACCGCCCCGTCGGCTCCCCTCTCCGAAATATCGGCGTCCACGAGGTCTTCCTCGGTTATCTCGTCGTCGGTCGTGAACGAGACGCGTCCGTAATCCTCCACCTCGAACCCCATTGCGACCTCGTGGCTACCGAGCGTCAGCCGGTCTGTGTCGGCGATTACCTGCATCGTGTCGGCGAGCTCGAAGACGAGCGGCTCCTCGGATGAGACCTCGTCGGGATGGACGACGGTTCCGTCACCGAGTTCGAGCCTAACGTCTTCGAGAGGAACTTCATCGCCGTCGAAACGGACGGCGGTCAGACCGGTGAACTCCGTCTCTATGAGACGGTTCTTTAGCTCGAACTCTACGCCACGTTCGGTGTTCTTGAGGGACTCCCAGGTAAAGAGACGTTCGAGGTATCGCTCTATCATGTCTTTTCTGATGGAGCCTGTCGGTTGAATCTTTTCCCGTCTATACACGACAAAGGAAAGAAAAAATACGGATGAACCTGATTTTGTCGTAGGAGAAACAATGGAGAGCTTAGAAGACGTTGACGAGATAGTACACGAACCCTCTCAGGAGTTCGTCGAGTCGACGAACGTCTGGGAGTTCATGCAGGAGTACGGTATCGAGGACTACGACGAACTTATCGAACGCACCTGCGGCGACGTAGACTGGTTCTGGGACGAGATAGTTGACTACCTCGGACTTGAGTTCTACGACGACTACGACGAGGTACGTGACGACTCCGAGGGTCCGCAGTTCACCGAATGGTACCCCGGCGGGTCGGTCAATATCGCACATAACACCGTCGATAGACACGCCGCGGTCGATAACGAACGCCGTAACAAGGTCGCGTTAATCTGGGAGGGCGAACCTGGCGACGTACGCGAGATAACCTACCACGAACTCCAGCGGCAGACCAACAAGGTAGCGAACGCGCTTGAGGAGCGCGGAATCGGAGAAGGCGATACCGTCGGTCTCTACATGCCGATGGTTCCCGAGGTCGTCTCTATCCTCTACGGCTGTTTCAAGGTCGGCGCTATCGCCGTCCCTATCTTCTCCGGCTTCGGTGTCGAAGCGACCGCCAAACGTATTGAGGACAGCGAATGCAACGTCCTGTTCACCGGCGACGGCTTCTACCGTCGCGGAAGCGAGATTACTCTGAAGGAGGCGGCGGACGAGGCGATTGAGGAAACCGACTCGGTTGAACATACCATCGTCTACGAGCGCCTCGGAACCGACATACCGTGGAACGACGAACGCGACGAACGGTGGGACGATGCGGTTGCGCCACAGGACGACGACTACGAGACGCGCGAACTCGACTCGTCGGCGGAGTCGATGCTCCTCTACTCGTCGGGTACGACGGGCAAGCCCAAGGGTATCGTTCACACGCACGCGGGCGGACTCGTTCAACCAGCGAAGGAGCTACATTTCGGATTCGACCAGAAGCCCGCCGACCGTTTCTTCTGGGTCTCCGACATCGGCTGGATGATGGGTCCGTGGACCCTCATCGGAAACCACGCCTTCGGCGGCACGGTATTCATGTACGAGGGCGCACCCGACCATCCCGAACCCGACAGGTTCTGGGAGATGATAGACCGTCACAAGCTAACGCAGTTCGGTATCTCGCCGACTGCGATACGTGCGCTCCGTAAGAAGGGCGACGACTGGGTCGAGGAACACGACCTGAGTTCGCTCCGTATACTCGGTTCGACGGGCGAACCGTGGGACCCCGAGTCGTGGGAATGGTTCCACGAGAACGTCGGGGGTGGGGACTCGCCAATCATTAATATCTCGGGCGGAACCGAGATATTCGGCTGTTTCCTGATGCCTATGTCGACGCAGTCGCTCAAGCCTACGACTCTCGGTGGTCCCGGACTTGGCATGGATATCGATATCGTTGACGACGCCGGCGAGTCCATCAAGGATACCAACGAACGCGGCTATCTCGTCGCGCGCGACTCCTGTCCCTCGATGACCAAGTCGCTCTGGAGCGGCGACGAACGTTACCTTGAGGAGTACTGGTCAACGTGGGACGACGTATGGGACCACGGCGACTGGGCGCTGATGGACGAGGACGGCTTCTGGTTCCTCCTTGGACGCGCCGACGACGCCCTCAACGTCGCAGGGCGCAAGGTCGGACCCGCCGAAATCGAGGGCGTCCTCATCGACCACGAGGACGTGAACCAAGCCGCCGCGGTCGGCGTACCCGACGAGACGACCGGAACCGCGGTCGTCTGTTACGTCATCCCCGAGGACGACGCCGACACGGGCGACAAGCTACGCGGAGAACTCCGGACACTCGTCGGCGAGGAACACGGTAAGCCGTTCCGTCCCAAGGAGATACTGTTCGTTGACGACCTCCCGCGGACCCAGAGCGGCAAGATAATCCGTCGCGCCGTCTCGGCGGTTCATCAGGGCGACGACCCCGGCGACCTGTCTTCGATGGAGAACCCCGAGGCTCTCGAAGAGATAGAGGAAGTCCGGTAGCCGGAAGTAAGTTCTACCACTGAAGACGACACGCCCCGCCGTCGTCTACGATAGGTTCCGAGAGGACGACGCGGTACAATACCTCCAAGAACCCCTCGTATACTTCGTCGCCTTCGTACTCCTTCTCGCTGAAGTAGACGGCGAGCGCTACCCCTTCGTTCAGGTCTACGTACTCCTCAACGTAGCCGAAGCCGGTCGGCGTGCCGACGTTTTCGCCCTTCTTCTGAACAACGACGACGCCTTCGGCGTCGAGCGCCACGACCTCGTCGCCGTCGTGTCTGTGTAGCCAACAGTCGGCATTCTCCTCCTCATCGACGAGATACGCCCCGTCGCCGAAACGCCGGACGCGTCCGGCGTTCTCCCAACGTGCCACCGCCTCGTCGCCGTCTTCGTTACACGGCACGAGGAGGCTCGTCGGGTTATCGACGTGCTTGCTCGCCGCCTCAACCGGATGCAGTACGTCGGCTTCCGCCGTAGGTACGTCGTCGCGTGTGCCGATACGTTCGACGAGAAACGTCTTTTCTCCCTCGCAGAGCGCCCCGACAACGGCGTCTGAGACGTAACGGTACCGTCCTTCTTCGACGAGGCTCTTCGGAACCGTCGTCCGACGTCCTATCTGAAAGAATTCTCGTTCCCCGTCCTTGTCTCCGTCGTAGAACCGGCGCTCACATATCTGCGGCAGAGCCGTCTTCTCGTTGTACGTCCTGTTGAAGTCGATTACGAAACCTTCGGCGTCGTCACGTTCCATCGAACGGCTCTCTCCTTGGCAGTTCGGCGTCTTCGGAAGCCACGTCGGGCGCGACACCGAGTACCTCTTTCTCCTTCTCCGCTTTCTCGACCGTCGTCTTCTCGGCGCGCCGCGATAGGTACAGACCGACGACTACCATAACGGCGGCGACGAAGACGACAGCCATGTCGACGGCTGTCTGTGGCTCTAGGACGACGACGGAGACGAAAAGCACCGCCGCGCCGACTGCGAGCAGGACGTGGCGTAACGTCGCCTCAACCATCTAACGACGAATCAGTCCGCGGAAAGTTGACTCTTTCTTTCCGCGTCGGTTTTCGGCAGACGCCATCAGTTCGCCGAACCGTCCTGAAGCAGTACCGTTGCACGTGCCGCCACCGCCGCGACGACCTCGACCGCGTCTTTATCGAGACTTTCGACGGTAACCTCGTCGCCGTTCCATAGTCCGCGTTCCTCGACGATACCGCGCGCCTCCTCGACAACCTCCGCCGACGTGTGCCCGTTGAGTACCGTCGTATCCGCGCCGCCGACGAGGTCGGGAGGGAAGACGGGGTTTTCGCCCCATATTTCGCGGTCGAACTCCGTCGCGTCCGTCGGTGCGTCGCCGTGCGCCAGAACGCGGCACGAAGCCGGAACTTCGTAGCTACCGACACGTTCACCGTCCGATACAAGTATATCGGCATCGACAGCGCCGTCGTGGATGAAACGCGTCTCCGCCCCGACGAGACACGCGCCGAGGAAGCCGAAGACGTTCTCGGGAACCGGACGCGGAGAGACGGCGACGGCGCTTCCCTTGCGCGCGCCGAGATGGTTGAGGAGGTTCGCCGTCTTGTGGCAGGTCGTGTAGAAGACCTCCTCGCTGTACCCCTTCGTCTCCGTCTCTAACGCGACGCCGTCGCCGGGGGCGCGCTGTAGGAGTTCGCCGACCGTTTCTTCCATACCCTGCGTACGTCCCCGCGTCGCTAAAACGCGTCGAACCGTCACCGGTTTGTGCGCCGACGCCGACGGTCCGGCATGGAACACGTTCTTCTCGTCGGAGAAGAAAACACGTATCTGCGACGCCGCGGCGAACGCGTCGAACTGCAGGAAGGGGTCCTTGACGCCGACGCGCTCGACGCCGGATACGGCGAGACGGTTGAGACGCATATTGGCGAGACCTTCGCCGTCGTCAAGCCCGACCTCAACGACCTGTTCGAACGCGGCTTGGAGCAACGTACCCAGACCGTCTCGCACAAGGACGCCGGATACGTCGTTTCGCGTACGGGGATAGGCGCGGACTCGACGGTCGCTGAGGCGGGCACGGGTTCGGGCTTCCTGACGCTCGTGTTCGCGCGCGTCGCCGGAGAGGTGCGTAGCTACGAGGTACGTGAGGACCATCTCGAATCCGCGCGCCGTAACGTCGAGAAGGTCGGCGCGGAGAACGTAACTCTCGAACAACGCGACGTCAAGGAGGACGGCTTCGAAGGCGAGAACGACCTCGTCTTCCTCGATATGAAACATCCCGAGGAAGCGCTCGAAAACGCCGCCGAGGCGACCGTCCCGGGCGGCTACGTCGTATGCTACTGCCCCGTCTTCGAACAGGTCCGTGACTGCGTCGAGGTCTTCGACGACGCGGGTCTTTCCCACACCGAGACGGTTGAAACCTCGCGCCGCGAATGGCGCGTCTTCCCCGCGCGTCCCGAGCCGCAGACGGTTCCGCACACGGCGTTCCTGACCTTCGGCAGGCGCATTTAGCGCCCGACGACCTCCTCCAGATTTTCGACGTACAGTTCTGCGAACTCCCGTCCCGCTTCCCTGCCGAGATGGCTTAGCTTGTGCCGAAGGACGACGCGTATGGTCCCCCCTGAGGTTGCGACGCCAATTCCGACGGGTATCATCGATAGCGTCGGCGGCGAGAAGTAGACTTCGCCGCCACCGTCGCCGAACGACGGCGCGGGTTCGGGGACGCGTCCGAGGTTCGAAAGGACGGCGGCGTCTACGAGACGCCCTCCCGGTCCACGGAGGAACTCGGCTATCTGTCCACGGAGTTCGACAGGCGTCTCGGGAGGGATGAGACGGAGGGATTCGAGGAAAGAGACGGCTTTGTCCTTCTCCTTGATATATCTCGTCTGGTTGGCGACCTTATGGAGCGACGACTCGACGCTCCGGCGGTCGGTTTCGCGCGTCTCGACGCTTTCGAAAAGAGCGTACATTCCGACAACGTCGTAGAACCAGTCTTGCGGACGCAGGTTGACCGGCATCATGACGCTTATCTTCTCGGGCGCGCTCCCGCGCTCACGGTTCCATTCGTCGATAGCGAGATGGAACGCGGTCATCAGAACGTCGTTCACGGATATCTCGTCGGGACGGTTCTGCACGATGCTGTCGGTCAGGTCGTCGAGGCTTCGGTGGACGAAGCCCCATCCGTCGCGGTTCTTCGCGCCGACCTTCTGGACCTCGTCGGCGGCGTCTACGGTGTTGCCGAGATGGGACGCGGCGTTCCCTATCTTCCGTAGCCTCTCTGTCACGGAAGACGGTCTAGCGTCCTCCAGAACCTCGCGCGACTCCTCGAAACTGACCGGCGCTGTCTCTATCCCTTCGCCCCCGTACGCCTGAGACACGGACCGGACGAAACGTAACGTACCGACGCCGTCACATGGTATATGGCTCATACAGACGAGGAGGCGGTCTTTCTCGGGACCGTGTACGACGAGGAGACGGAACTGCACGCCTTCGGTCAGGTCAAACCTGCCGCCGTAGAAACGTGTTCGTGTCTCGTCGAGTTCGCGTCCGTCGCCGACCGTTTCCTCCTCGACGGGAACCGTCTCGACCTCCTCTGGTATCTCCCAGATGAGGTCGGTATCCAAGCCGCGATGCTCCTTCCTACGCGCTCTGGTCAACGGATGCGCGTTGGACGCTTCGACAGCGGCGTCGTGTACGCGTTCGGCGTCTATCTCGTCCGCCGTCACCTCGACCTGTATGTTCCAAGGGCTGTACTTCCTCTCTATGTGAAAGACTGCCTCTTCGAGCGCCGTGAACGGAACCGTCTCGGTCATCATGAGGTCGGATGAACGCTACCAAGGTAAGCCTTGGACCGGTTATACGGGTTTACTGTCGGCGTCCTGACGGTTCGCGGCACGTTTCGCGCCGATAAACAAGTTTAAGTCCCGAACACCGTTACCATATACTTGATTAGGCTCCCATGAGTGACTGGATAGCCGTCGCGGCTATGCTCGTCGTAGCCGCCGCCCTCCCTGTCTCGCTCGCCGTGCTTAGCTGGCTTCTCCGTCCGTCGGTTCCGGAGAAGCAGAAACGTAAGACGTACGAGAGCGGCGAACAGCCGACGGGGACGACCGACGTGAGGTTCAACATCCAGTACTACCTTCTCGCCCTGATGTTCCTAGTCTTCGACGTAGAGACTGTTCTCCTCATACCTTGGCTAGTGACGTTTGCCGACAACCCGGGGACTCTCCTCCCTGCCTTCGTCTTCATATTTGTCCTGTTCATCGGCGTCGGCTGGGCGTGGAGAAACGGCGGTATGGAGTGGGTGAAGCCACAGCGCGCCGTCTCAGTGAGCGAAGGATGACAGGTGATACACCATGTTAGACACGAGCAAGACTCAGATATCCGAAAGGCGCGAAGGCGACGTTGACCCGCGGATGAACTCGAAGCTCCGCGAGATGTTCGGCTCGCTCCCGATAGTGACGACGAGCCTCGACAAGGTGATGAACTGGGCGCGTGCGTCGAGCATGTTCCCGTTCCAGTTCGGTATCGCGTGTTGCTCCATCGAGATGATGCATACGGTCGCTATCAAGCACGACATGGACCGTTTCGGAGCGGGCGTCTTCCGTAACTCGCCGCGTCAGGCGGACCTGATGATTGTACCGGGGACGATAAACGCAAAGCTAGCGCCGCGCGTCAAACGGCTCTACGACCAGATTCCCGAACCCAAGTTCGTCGTCTCGATGGGTTCCTGCACCATCTCGGGCGGTCCGTTCCAAGAAGGCTACTGCGTCGTCAAGGGACTCGAAACCTTCGCGCCCGTCGATATACACGTCCCCGGATGCCCGCCCCGTCCCGAGGCGCTTCTGTACGGCGTCATGAAGATGCAGGAGAAGATTAAGCGCGGCGAGTCGTCGCCGGTCACCGTCAAGCCGTACGAGATACGTGAGCTACAGGACTGGGACCGCGACGAGGTCGCCGACTTCTTCGAGGACGAACTCGAACCCGACACGCTCGTCATGAACTACACGCATTCGCCCGAACTCCGCGAAGTATCCGAGGTTGAGGAGGGCGTCAACCCGACGACTCCCGCAGAACCGACGGAGGGAGACTGATGAGCGTCGTAACCCGACGGCACGAGGAGATACAGGAGAAGATAGAGAACGAACTACCGGATGCAATCCTCGATATCGAGGAACACCAGAACGCGCCCGCTATCGTCGCCAATCCGTCGCGCGTTGACGATGTGGTCCGCGTCCTCAAGGAGAACGGATACAACCATCTGTCGTCGGTCTCGGCGGTCGAGTACGAGAACAGATACGAGAGCGTCTACCATCTCCGGCGAATCACCGACGACCGCGAGGACTTCGACGAGATAAACGTCGTCGCACACGCCGACCGCGACGAACCTGCGGTCCAGACCGTCTCTAACGTCTTCAAGGGCGCTAACTGGCACGAGCGCGAGGCGTACGACCTGATGGGCGTTCGTTACGACGACCATCCCGACATGCGCCGTATCCTCCTCCCCGAGACGTGGAACGGACATCCGTTACGTGAGGAGTACGACGTAGACCAGCCGCAGTATACGACGCTTGAGGCGCACGCCAACCCTATCGAGGAACGTTATGAGGTCGATGAGGACGAGAGCGCGCTCGACACGATGTTTATCAATATCGGACCGCACCATCCCGCGACACACGGCGTCCTCCATCTCAAGACGGTCCTTGACGGCGAGGTCGTCGTTGACGTTGAACCCGATATCGGCTACCTCCACCGGTGCGAGGAGTACCTCTGCGAACGCCTCAACTACAAGTACCAGATAATGCCGTACCCCGACCGATGGGACTACATCAGCGCCGGCATGATAAACGAGATGTCGTACGCGCGGTGTATCGAAGAACTCGCGGATATCGACGTTCCCGAGTACGCTCAGGTGATACGGACGCTCGCACAGGAACTGTCACGTATCGCGTCGCATATGCTCGCCGTCGGCACTTTCGCGCTTGACCTGTACGGCGAACTCAACGTCATCTTCATGTACGCGTTCAAGGACCGCGAAATCGTCCAGGAGATACTCGAAGACCTGAGCGGTCAGCGCCTGATGTTCAACTACCTGCGTCTCGGCGGCGTCTCGTACGACTTGCCCGAACCCCGCGAGGAATGGTTCGAGAAGATACGTGACTTTACCGAGGAACTCCCCGAGAAGATGAAGGAGTACCGGACGCTCCTTGAAGGCAACGAACTACTGATGAAACGCGCCGAGGGAACCGGAATCCTCGAACCTGAGGTCGCCAAGGAGTACGGATGTACCGGACCTATCCTGCGGGGAAGCGGCGTCGGGTACGATGTCCGCGAGGTAGACCCGTACTCGTACTACGACGAACTCGACTGGGACGTCGTGACCAAGGACGGATGCGACAACCTGTCGCGCGTCCAGGTCCGTCTCGGCGAGGTCGAACAGAGCGCGCGTATCGTCGAGCAGTGCGTCGATATACTCGAAGACTGGGACGGCGAACAGGAGATACAGAGCCGCGTGCCGCGTTCCGTCTCGCCGCCCGCAGGGACGGAGAACTACACGGCTGTCGAGGGCGCGAAGGGCGAACTCGGCATACATATCGTGAGCGACGGCACCGAACAGCCGCATAGGCTCAAGATACGGTCGCCGTGTTTCTCTAACCTCTCCGCCTTCTCCGAACTCGCTGAGGGCGAGTATCTCGCCGATATGATAGCCACGCTCGGAAGCCTTGACCTCGTATTCGGGGAGGTGGACCGCTGATGGTAACGTTCAACGACGCTGTCGCGGAGTTCTTCGGCGTCGAGGAGTTTTCGCCGCTCGTTGAGTTCGCGGTCGCACTCGTCGGCGCTGTCATCGTCGGTAGCATAATACTGACTATCGTCGGCGTCTCCGCCGTCTGGTTCAAACGTAAGCTAAACGCCCGACTGGGCGACCGTATCGCGGTCAACCGCGTCGGTCCGGCAGGACTGTTCATCATGCCTGCCGACGCGCTAAAGCTACTGTCGAAGGAGGTTGTCGTCCCCGAAGGCGTTGACCGCGCCTCGTATCTCTTAGCGCCGATACTCGCCGCCGCCGCCGTCATAGCGGCGTTCGCCTTCATCCCTTTCGGAAGCGGTCTTCAGGTTGCCGACCCCGAGACGGGGCTAATCTTCGCGCTCGCCTTCGCCTCACTCGGCGCGATACCCATCGTCATGGCGGGCTACTCCAGCAAGAACAAGTACTCTTTCCTCGGGTTTGAGCGCGAGGTCGCGCAGGCTATCGCCTACGAGATACCCCTCGTCGTCTCGGCGCTCGCAATAGTCCCGCTCGTCGCGTACTTCGGCGACACCGACACGCCGCTCCGTATGTCCGAGATAGTCGCGGCACAGCAGGGTCCGTTGCTCGGTATCGAAGGACTCCCCGTCCCTAACTGGTTCCTCTTCGCCCAGCCTATCGCGGCGGCGCTGTTCTTCGTCGCCATACTTGCCGAGTTCTCCCGTAACCCGTTCGACCTGCCCGAGGCGGGAAGCGAACTCGTCGCCGGATACCTTACGGAGTACGGCGGCGTCAACTTCGTTCTCCTGTTCCTCGCCGAGTTCGCGGCGATATTCTTCGGCGGTGCACTGTTCACCGCGCTCTTCCTCGGCGGAGGCTCCGGACCGTTCCTACCCGCCGCTGTCTGGTTCCTCATCAAGATGTTCGCCTTCTACGTCGTCGTACAGTGGCTCCGCGCCACCGTGCCGCGGGTCCGTATAGACCAGCTTCTCAGCCTCGGCTGGAAGTACATGCTTGAACTTACGTTCCTCAACCTGCTTCTCACCGCAGGGGTCCTATGGGTGGTACTATGATGGGTGTACTAAAATCGCTCGGCGTTACCGCAAAGCACGCGATAAAGGGTGACACGTTCACGGTTGAGTACCCCGACGAGTCGCCTCATATCTCGCCGCGGTTCCGCGGGTCGCACAAGTTCAGCCTGTCGAGGTGTATCTGGTGCCGTATGTGCGAGGAGGTCTGTCCGAACGGGACGATAGATATCAAGACCAACCAGCAACGTGAGGGGGAGGAGTACAACCTTAACCTCGGTCAGTGTATCTACTGCCGCCTCTGTGAGGAGGTCTGTCCCGTCGATGCCATCATACTCACCCAGCATTTCGAGCTAAACGCGGGGACGAAGGCGGAACTCGAATACACCAAGGAAGACCTGATGGACGTTCCGTGGTACAAGGGGATGGACCCGCTTGAGGCGCGCGAACCCGACCGTGGCGCGTGGATAGGGACCGACGAGGAGGAAGAGGTCTGGGAACCCGCGGGTGCCGATTAGTTGTTCGGTTCCACGACTAACTTCCCGAAGGCGTCGCGCGAGTCCATGTCGGCGAACGCGTCGCGCGTTTCGTCGAGACCGTAGGTCGCGCCGACGACGGGTTCGAGTCGTCCGTCAGCGACGAGACGTACCAGCTTCTCAAGCTCGGGCTGTGTCCCCATCGTGCTTCCGACTATCTCCTTCTGGCTCAGGAAGAAGTTGGGTGCGAAGAACTTGCTCGTCGCGCCCGCCGTCCTTCCGCAGATTACCTGTGTCCCTCCGCGTTTGGTGACATCTAACGCCGCCTGCGTGAACTCGCCCGCAAGATGGTTTATCGCCGCATCGACGGGTCCGACCGCGCGGACCTCGCCCACTATCTCGTCCACGTTCCCCGACTCAACCGTGTGGTCACATCCGAGCGCGGCGAGACGTTCTAGCTTCTCCGCCGACGTTGACGTGCCGACGGTGCGCGCCCCGATTACGTCGCATAGCTGTACCGTCGCAACGCCGACGCCGCCCGTCGCTCCCGGGACGAAGACGAGGTCGCCCGCCGACACGTCCGCCTTACGCAGCATATGCCACGCCGTCAGGTATGCGGTGGGGAGCGTAGCCGCGTCGACGAAGCCGACGGATTCGGGTAGCTCGATGAGACGCGAGGAGTCAACCGCGACGCGTTCCGCGAACCCTCCGTGGTACAGCATGAACGACCGACAGAGGTTTTCGGGACCTTCGCGGCAGAACTCGCACTCTCCGCAGGTCTGGTTCGGGCAGAGAACGACGCGGTCTCCTTCGCTGACCGACGCGGCGTCCCCCGCCTCCCTCACGACGCCCGCCACGTCGAGTCCCGAGACGAACGGAAGCGTACTCTCGTTTACGAGAGGCGACTCGTTTTCGAGTATCCAGAGGTCGTGTCTGTTTACCGAACACGCCCGTACCTCGACAACCGCCTCGCCGTCGCCCGCTTCCGGCTCGTCGCGCTCTATCGTCTCCACTCCTTCAGGACCTCCAAGCTCGGTGAACGCGGCTACACGCATGGGACGAAGTTGTGGCGACGGACGAAAAGGCTTTCCGCGGTCTACGGTCTTCAACTCCAAACCGAAACTAAAAACAACGAGACTAACTATTCTCCGATGATAAAATGGCTGTCGAATTAGCCGCATTTGTCCTGTTCGCGCTGGTAACGGCGGGCGCGAGTCTAGGCGTCGTCGTCGTAAAGGACGTTTTCTACGACGCGCTTCTCCTCGGACTCGCGCTCATCAGCGTCGCGGCGCATTTCATTATGCTCCACGCTGAGTTCGTCGCCGCGGTACAGGTCCTCGTCTACGTCGGTGGTGTGATGATACTCATCGTCTTCGCCGTCATGTTCATGCGTAGCACCACCGAGGGCGAAGACGAGGAGGTGGCGGTATGAGAGCCGCGCGTCTCCGCCTCCTTCCGGCGCTGTTCGTCGCGCTCCTGTTCGTCGTATTCGGCTCCGTCGTGCTTGAAACGCCGGCTCTCTGGGAGACGCCTGAGGGTATCGAAGGACCCACGACGGGCGTTATCGGCGAGGCTTTCTTCGAAGAGTTCCTCGCTGTCTTCGAACTCGCCGCTGTTCTACTCGTCGCCGCACTCGTCGCAGGCGTCTACCTCGCCAAGCCCGAGGAGTCGCGGAGCGACGCCATCCGTAAGGCGGTAGACAGAAAGCCGCGTGTTGAGGGCGAGGGAGAGGGGGTGGACGATGGTTCCGACTAGCTACTACGTCTTCCTGAGTGCCTTCATCTTCGCTATCGGACTGTACGGCGTCCTGACGCGGGAGAACGCTGTCGTCATACTGATGTGTGTCGAGCTGATGCTAAACGCCGGAAACCTAAACCTCATCGCCTTCGCGGCGCACCACGGAGAGGCGGCGGGCATCGCGGGACAGACGTTCGTCCTGTTCGTGCTAGCAATCGCCGCCGCCGAGGTCGCCGTGGGACTCGGCGTCCTCGTTCTCGTCTACCGACGGTACGGTACCGTAAACATCAGAAAACCCAGCTACATGAGGTGGTAGAATGTCGGAGACAGCACTCGTCGAAACAGCCGCGGTACTGATACCTACCGTGCCACTCGCGGCTTTTGCCGTCATCCTTCTCGGCGCCCTCCTTCCTAAGGAACGCGGCTTCGGCGGCACGACCTCGACCGTCGCCGCTATCGCCTCGGTCGCCGCTTCTCTCGTCCTGTCTGCCCTCGTCTTCTTCGAGACGTGGACGCGCGAACTCGACTTCGTCGCCGTACAGGCGGTCTGGGTAGACGCGATAGGCGACCTCCCCGACCTCACCGTCGGCATACTCGTTGACCCACTCAGTGCCCTGATGGCGCTAATAGTCTCGGTCGTCGCCTTCCTCGTCCTCGTCTTCTCCAAGTACTACATGAACGACGAGGGCGAAACCGGACTTCCGCGGTACTACGCCGCACTCGCCCTGTTCAGCGGTAGCATGCTCGCCTTCGTCTTCTCGTCGAACCTCCTGATGGCGTTCATCTTCTTCGAACTCGTCGGTCTATGTTCGTACCTACTCATCGGCTTCTGGTACGACCGACCGAGCGCCGCGAGCGCCGCGAAGAAGGCGTTCCTCGTCACCCGTTTCGGCGACTACTTCTTCCTCGTAGGTGTCGCCGCTGTCTTCGCCGGCTTCGGCACCTTCGCCTTCCACGGCGACGACTCGCTCTTCGTTGCCGCCCAATCCGCGCTGGAGGCGGACGAAACCGTACTCGGCGTCTCGGCGCAGACAGCGGTCACCGTCGTCGCGTTGCTCATACTCGGCGGCGTCATCGGTAAGAGCGCACAGTTCCCGCTCCATACATGGCTTCCCGACGCGATGGAAGGTCCGACGCCTGTTTCGGCGCTGATACACGCCGCGACGATGGTCGCCGCGGGCGTCTACCTCGTCGCGCGGACCTTTGAACTCTACGCCCTTTCGCCCACCGCGTTACTCGTCGTGGCTTTCGTCGGCGGATTTACGGCACTCTTCGCGGCGACGATGGCGCTCGTCATGGACGATATCAAGCAGGTACTCGCCTACTCGACCATCTCGCAGTACGGCTATATGATGCTCGCCCTCGGCGCAGGCGGCTATACCGCCGCAGTCTTCCATCTCATGAACCACGCCTTCTTCAAGGCTCTCCTGTTCCTCGGTGCGGGTAGCGTCATCATCGCGCTTCACCATAAGCAGGATATGTGGGAGATGGGTGGTCTGCGCAGACGTATGCCCGTCACCTACTGGACCTTCCTCGCGGGTTCGCTCGCGCTCGCCGGAATCGCGCCGTTCAGCGGCTACTGGTCGAAGGACGAGGCGTTGCTCGCCGCCTTCCGTAACGCCGCCAACGAACCGTTGCTGTATATCCCGTTTGCGCTCGGCATGGTAGCCGTCGTCGTCACGGGCTTCTACACCTTCCGTATGGTCGCGTTAACCTTCCACGGCGAACCGCGCACCGACGCCGCGCGCGATGCATCCGAGGGCGGTATCTCCGTCTACGTCCCGCTCGGCGTCCTCGGCGTCCTCGCGGTCGTCGCGGGATTCGTCAACGCCGCGCCGCTCGGGATACACGCGCTCGCCGACTTCCTCGGTGCTTCGGCGTTCTACGAAGCCGCGGCGGCGGGTGCGGGATACGTCGATGGCTTCGAGGTCAGCTACGCGCTCTCGGTCGCCGCGCTCGTTCTCGCGGTCGCAGGTAGCGCCGCCGGCTTCAAGCTATACGTCGGCGCGGACGAGCCGCTCAAGACACGGGGCGGAGCGACGACGCGCGTACTCGAAAAGAAGTACTACCTCGACCATTTCCAGGTATGGCTCGCCGAAGACGTTACCTACAGGTTCTCCAAGCTCCTCAACATGTTTGACCTTGATATCGTAGACGGCGTCGTGAACGGAACGTCACGGGTATCGCTCGGTAGCGGAGACGCTATACGCAGGATGCAGACGGGGGTTGTCGCGCATTACGCCGCGATAATCATACTCGGAACCGTCGCGCTCGTCTTTATCGTCGGTCTCGTAGGGGGGTGGTTCTGATGCGTTGGATAACCCTACTCGTCGTCCTGCCGCTCGTCGCCGCCGCCGCGACGCTCGTCGCATCCAAGTTCGACAGGGAGTACGCTAAGTACGTCGCGTTCGTCGGCTCCTTGCTCCCGCTCGGCGTCTCTGTCTACGTCTGGCAGGTGCCTTTCGACCGCGCCGCTAACGCGTTGACACATCCCGACGAGGCGCAGTTGGTCGAACGCGTCCCGTGGTTCGAGATAGCCGGATACGAGGTCGAGTACTTCGTCGCACTTGACGGCGTCTCGATGCCGCTCGTCCTACTGACGACCCTCCTCGTCTCCGCGGCGATAATGAGCGCATGGAACGCAATCGACGACGCGCAGGCGTCGTTCTACGCCCTCGTCCTGTTCCTTGAAGCCGCGCTTATCGGCGTCTTCGTCGCCCTCGACTTCTTCCTGTTCTACGTCTTCTGGGAAGCGGTCCTCATACCGATGTACTTCCTCATCGCAGTCTGGGGCGGACCCCGACGGAAGTACGCCGCGATGAAGTTCTTCGTCTACACCAACGTCGCGTCGTTAATCATGTTCATCGGCGTCGTCGCCCTCTACTTCAATATCGGCGGTCCGGGCGTCGCTGACCTCTCGATGCCGTCCCTGACACAGGCGATAGCTGAAGGACATCTGACGGGCGCGTTCGGTCTGAGCGCCGACGCCCTCCGTCTCGCGGCTTTCGCCGCACTGTTCATCGGATTCGCCGTCAAGGTTCCCGTCGTTCCGTTCCATACGTGGCTTCCCGACGCCCACGTCGAAGCCCCGACGCCCGTCTCGGTCATACTCGCGGGCGTCCTCCTGAAGATGGGTACGTACGCGCTCCTGCGTTTCAACTTCACGATGCTTCCCGAAACCGCCGCGGCGCTCGCCGCACCGATTGCGCTCGTCGGCGTCGTGAGCGTAATCTACGGCGCGTTGCTCGCCATGGCGCAGACCGACCTCAAACGTATCGTCGCCTACTCCTCGATATCGAGCATGGGCTACGTCGTCGTCGGTCTGGTCGCCTACACCCAGTACGCCGTCGGGGGCGCGACGTTCCAGATGGTCTCGCACGGACTCATCAGCGGACTGATGTTCATGGTCGTCGGAGTCGTCTACCACGAGACGCATACGCGCGAGGTGGGCGAAATCTCCGGCTTGGCGCACCGTGCGCCCCTTGTCGCGGGCGTCTTCGTCGCCGCGGCGTTCGCCTACATGGGTCTGCCCGGTATGTCGGGCTTCCCCGCCGAACTCTTCGTCTTCATGGGAGGAATGGCGTCGGCGACGATACCGTACGCGCCGGTTGTCGTCGCCGCGGCGATGTTCGGCATCGTCCTCGTCGCCGGATACCTCCTGTTTGCGATGCAACGCACACTCTTCGGCGAGTTCCGCGTCGGACGTGCGGATGCGGCGACTGATGGCGGGGAGGGCGTCACCGACGCATCTCTTTCGGAAGCTGTCCCGATGCTTGTCCTACTCGCCGCGATACTCGCGCTCGGAATACAGCCCGATATCGCGTACGACATGATAGAGGCGTCAACGGCTTCGGTCGCCGAACTCGTGGAGGGGGGTGTCTAAGATGGTTGACGAACTCGCCACACTCGTTCCGCTCGCGCCCGAATTCGCCGTCATAGGCGCGGCGCTTCTGATACTCGTAATCGACACGTTCTCGCGCGAGAAACACGGCGCGGTCGCGCTCGTGGTCGCATTCACGGGCGTCGCCGTCGCCTTTGTCGCAACCCTGTTCCATCTCGCCGAGGGAACCGACGCTCTCCTGTTCCACGACACCATCGTCGTTGACGGCTTCGCGCTGTTCTTCAACGCCGCGGTACTCATAGCGACGGTGCTCGTACTCGTCTCATCGACGGAGTATATCGAGAAGTTCTGTCCCGAACGCCGCGAGAACCTGACCGAGTTCGCCGTACTCGTCCTTTTCGCGGCGTCGGGCATGCTCCTGATGGCGTCGTCGCGTTCGCTCGTGACGGCTTTCATCGCACTCGAACTCGCGGCGCTTCCGTCGTACGCCCTCGTCGCCTTCGCCAAGGACGATAAGGCGGGCATCGAAGGCGCGATGAAGTACTTCCTCCTCGGCGCACTGACGAGCGCCGTCTTCCTCTACGGCATCTCTCTCGTCTACGGGGCGACGGGTGCGTTCGACTTCGTCGGAATCGCCGACGCCCTCACCGGCGCAGACGGCGATGTCTTCGGACTCGCGGGACTCGGCGTTCTTCTCATACTCGTCGGACTCGGCTTCAAGATAGCGGCGTTCCCGTTCCACGTCTGGGCACCCGACGCCTACACCGGAGCGCCGACCCCTGTCGCCGCCTTCCTGTCGAGCGCGTCGAAAATCGCGGGCTTCGTCCTCCTGTTCCGTCTATTCACCGTCGCCTTCCCGACGCAACTCGACTGGCTGCTCGCTATCCAGATACTCGCGGTGGCGACGATGACCTACGGAAACTTCGCCGCCGCCGTCCAGTCGAGCGTCAAACGGATGCTCGCGTACTCGTCCATAGGACACGCGGGCTACGTCTTAATCGCACTCGCCGTCTTCACCGGAGCGGACGCCGACTCCGCATTCGCGCTCGGCGCGGGAATGTCGCATCTCTTCATCTACGCGCTGATGAACACGGGCGCGTTCCTCGTCGTCGCTCTGGTTGACGACTACTGGGGCGTCGGCTATACGTTCGAGGACTACGCCGGTATCGCGCGCCAAGCACCCGTAATCGGCGTGGCGATGGCGGTATTCATGTTCTCGCTCGCCGGTCTACCGACGGGCGCGGGCTTCCTCTCAAAGCTCGCCGTCTTCGCGGGCGCGGTCAACAGCGGCTTCTGGTGGCTTGCCGTCCTCGGTGGAATCAACAGCGCCCTGTCGCTCTACTACTACACCCGCGTTCTCAAATGGATGTGGGTGGAGGAGCCGGAGGGCGCGACGCCCGAACTCGAAGGCAAGCCCGTCGGAATCTACGCCGCGATACTTGTCGCCGCCGTCGGTACGGTCGTCCTGCTGTTCGCCTTCGACCCCGTCCTCTCGACGGCGACCGAAGCGGCTGAGAGCCTACTCGGCGTATGATAGAGGTCGAGACCGTCCGCGGTGACGCCTTCGCGTGCAACGTCTACCGGGTCGGCGACGCGCTCGTTGACGCCGGAGACGACGCCGAACGTCTGCCGCCCGCCGACGAAATCGACGCCGTCTACCTGACGCACGCCCACGCCGACCACGCCGCGGCGCTCGCGGAGTACGACGTTCCTGTCTACGTCCATCCCGCCGAGAGCGACGCCGAACCGCTCTCCGAAAGGGACGTGCGCGAACTCCGCGACGGCGACGAGGTTACGATGGACGGTGTGACCTTCGAGGTACTCCACACGCCCGGGCACTCGACCGGAAGCGTCTGTTACTGGTCGCCTGACGAGCGCGTCGTCTTCTCGGGCGACCTCGTATTCGACAACGGCGCTCCGGGGCGTGCCGACACACCCGACGGCGACCCCGACGCATTACGCGAATCGCTCGAACGTCTCGCGTCTCTGGATGCCGAACACGCGTATCCGGGGCACCGCGAACCGTTCGGTGATATCGCCGAAAAGACGCGTATAGCGGTGAACCTCGTATGACCGAGAAGGGAACTTACACGCTTCTCGTCCGTGTTGAGGAACCGACGACCATCGGCGTTGGCGCTCTCGGCGAACTGCGTTTCGAGGACGCCCTCTACGCCTACACCGGAAGCGCCTTCGGAACCGGCGGACTAACGCGTATCGACAGACACGCGCGGGTCGCGTCGGGCGAGAACGACGCGCGTCACTGGCATATCGACTATCTCCTCGGATGTGACGAGTCGACGCTCGTCGGCGCTTTCGTGACGTACGAAGACGCCGAGGACGAGATAGCGCGCGCCATCGAAGGCGAACCTGTCGAGGGATTCGGCGCGTCGGACTCGTCGTGCGACTCACATCTCAAACGTACGACACGCGACGCCGTCGAACGCGTCTACGACGAACGCGACGGCAGTTTCCGAGACTACAGGTAAAGTTATTGGGGACCGACGACATCTGTAAACGATGGAATCGTCGTCGTCGAAGCCCAAGGTAGAGGAGTATATGACGGAAGAGGTCGTCACCGTCACCCCCGACGACACCGTGGGGGACGTTATAGACCTGATGATGCAGGGGGAGGGACACTCGGGTTTTCCCGTGGTAAACGAGGATGCCGTCGAAGGGAACGGCGAACTCCGCGGCTTTGTCACCGCTAAACGCCTTCTCGGACGCGATGAACTCGAACGTATCGGCGACGTAATGGCGACCAACCTCATCGTTGCCGAGCCTGATATGCGGGTCGATGACGCCGCGCGCGTCATACTCCGTTCCGGCATACAGAAGCTCCCGGTTGTCGATGACGAGGGGGTACTCGTCGGTATAATCTCGAACTCCGACGTAATCCGGTCTCAGATTGAGCGTGCGACGCCGGGAAAGGTCTGGAAGCTGATGCGGACGCTCGAATCGATACATGACACCGAACTCCGCGAGGAACGCCGCGAGGTCCCCATAGACGAACTCGTTCCGACGCAGGACAAGATTTACGCCGACGAACTCGACGGACGCTCGTACGAACTAAAACGTGGACTCGCCGAGCCGATTATCGTGGTTGAGCGTGGCAACGCGCTCGTCCTCGTTGACGGACACCACCGTGCTATCGCCGCAAACCGTCTTGATATAGAGAAGATGGATGCCTACGTCATCGTCGTTGACGACGACATAGACGAACTCGGCTTGGAGAAAACTGCGAAGCAGAGCGGTCTTTCGACGCTCGAAGATGTCGATGTTGTCGACTACGCCCGCCATCCTCTCATCGAAGCGACGCGTTACGAGACGGAGCCGGACTCCGAAGGGATTTAGAGAGGCGCGCTTCAGTTTCGTCTCATGGAACTTGGAATAGAAGGAAACGCGGCGCTCGTAACTGCGTCATCGAGCGGTCTCGGTAAGGCGTCAGCGGAGGCGCTCGCCTCAGAGGGCGTCAACGTCGTCGTCAACGGACGCGACGAAGAACGTCTCTCCGAGGCAGTCGACGAGGTCCGCGGAGCCGCGGCGCGGGATGCGGATGTCGTCGGCGTCAGCGCCGATATAGCGCAGGAGGGCGAACCCGAACGCCTCGTCGAACGCACCGTCGAGGAGTTCGGCGGACTTGACCATCTCGTTACGAGCGCGGGCGGACCGCCGAGCGGACCCTTTCTTGAAACCACCGACGACGACTGGTACGAGGCGTTCGACCTCCTCGTAATGAGCGTCGTCCGCGCGGTCCGTGCCGCCGAACCCCATCTGCGCGAAGACGGCGGCACTATCGTGAACATAACGTCACGTAGCGTCAAGGAGGCTCTCGACTCGCTCGTCCTCTCGAACTCGGTCCGTATGTCGGTAATCGGTCTAGAAAAGACACTCTCGAAGGAACTCGCGCCCGACGTACGCGTCAACGCAGTCCTTCCTGGACCGCACGAGACCTCACGCATACAGGAACTCGTCGAACAGGGCGTCGAGCGTGGCGAGTACGACGATTACGACGATGGAATGGATGACTGGAGCGCCGGTATCCCTCTCGAACGCGTCGGCGAGCCACGCGAACTTGGCGATGTCGTCGCTTTCCTCTCGTCTGACCGCGCGAGCTACGTCAACGGCGTCGCCGTGCCGATAGACGGTGGCTCAGGGGCTTCGAACCTCTGAGTTTAGGCTAAGCTAATTCTGATTCCTCTTTCGTCAACTTCGTTAGTGGATAGTCTAAGACCTGTTTCTGTATCGAATATCTGATTTTACTGAGGCAAAAACGGCAAACGGTAAGGCAGAAAAGTTAAGGTGCCACGAACCGTCTCTCCGGATGAATCTTAGGTGATATCATGAGCACAGAAACAAAGGAATGGAAGGAAGCCCAGAAAGAGCGTTTCGACCACCGCAACCCCGAGCGTTCGGTCTACAAATCTCCCGAAGGACTCTCTGAGGAGGTCATACGTGAAATCTCCGAGGAGAAGGAAGAACCCGACTGGATGCTCGAAAGGCGTCTGAAGTCGTTCGAGCATTTCAAGAACAAGCCGATGCCCGACTGGGGTCCGAGCCTCCACGAACTCGACATAGAGAGCATCGTGCCGTATCTCAAGGCGGACGAGACGACGAGCGAGGAGGACTGGGAAGACGTTCCCGAGGATATCAAGGACACCTTCGACAAGCTCGGTATTCCGGAGGCTGAGCAGGAGGCTCTCGGCGGCGTCGGTGCGCAGTACGAGAGCGAGGTTGTCTACCAGAACATGAAGGACCAGTGGGAGGAGAAGGGCGTCGTCTTCTGTGATATCGACACCGCAATAGAGGAACACGAAGACCTCGTTAAGGAGTACTTCATGACGAAGTGCGTCCCTCCGTCCGACAACAAGTTCGCCGCTCTCCACGGCGCGATTCATTCGGGCGGAAGCTTCGTCTACATCCCCGAGGATGTCACGGTCGAGATGCCGATACAGGCGTACTTCCGTATGAACTCCGAAGGAATGGGGCAGTTCGAGCACACGCTCATCATCGCCGAGGACGGCGCGGACGTACACTACATAGAAGGATGTAGCGCGCCGATGTACTCGCGCCACAACGTCCACGCCGGATGTGTTGAGGTCTTCGTCGGCGAAGGCGCTTCGGTTCAGTACTCGACCGTCCAGAACTGGTCGAAGAACACCTTCAACCTCAACACGAAGCGCGCGCTCGTTGAGAAGGACGGCACGATGGACTGGATATCCGGCTCCATGGGAAGCAAGACGACGATGCTCTACCCCATGACAGTCCTCAAGGGCGAGGGCGCTTCCGACCGCCATATTACCATCGGGTTCGCTGGAGAAGGACAGAACATCGACACGGGAGCTAAGGTCTCGCATCTTGCCCCCAACACTTCGTCCACAATCGAGAGCAAGTCCATCTCGATGGATGGCGGACGTACGAACTACCGCGGTCTCGTCCGCGTCTCTCCTGGTGCGAAGGGCGTCAAGTCGTCCGTAGACTGTGACGCGCTGATGCTCGACGAGGAGTCGATAAGCGACACGATGCCGTACGAGGAGATAAAGGAGAGCGACGTCGATATGGCGCACGAGGCGACGGTCGGCTCTATCGGAGACGAGGATATCTTCTACCTCCAGTCGCGCGGAATCGAGGAGGACGAGGCGATGCAGATGGTCGTGAGCGGATTCATAGAGCCGCTGACCGAGGAGCTTCCGCTCGAATACGCCGTCGAGCTAAACAGGCTCGTCGAGCTTGAGATGGAAGGCTCGCTCGGATAACGCCAAGGCTATAAATTTCAGGAACTTACCAGAAACAATGAGTGTACAAGAGATAGACGAGGAATTCATACGAGAGCTGTCGGACGACCGCGACGAACCCGACTGGCTACGCCAGCGCCGTCTGAAGGCGTGGGAGTCGTACGACGACCTGCCGGAGCCGAACGTGATACAGACACCCGGGAAACGGTGGACCGACCTTGAAGAGCTAGATGTCCGCTCACGTAGCCGCGGTATGGAGGCGCGCGAAACGCGGGCATCCGTCGAGGCGGACGTGCCTGACGAGGTTATCGTTGAGGACCTCGAAGACGTCGTCCGCGAACACGAGGAACTCGTCCGCGATGCTCTCGACTCCGTCGTACGTTGGGACGAGAACCGCCTCCTCGCCGTACACGCCGCAGTATGGCGTAGCGGACTGTTTGTCTACGTCCCCGAGGGCGTCGAGGTTGACGGAACTATACGTACGAGAACGGAGGTTAATGAGGACGCACGTTTCTCACAGACGCTCGTCGTCGCAGAGGACAACGCGACGGTAACCGTTGCGGAGAGCGTTGAGGGCGGAGACGAGACGTACTTCTCGAACGTCGTCGAGGTCGTCGCGGGCGACGGCGCGGAGGTCAACTACGGCGCTCTCCAGGACCTTAGCGACGACTCGTACCAGTTCACCTCGAAACGTGGCTTGACGGGGCGCGACGCCTCGGTAAACTGGATAGACGGCTGTTTCGGAACGGCTCTCACCAAGTCGACCGTCTCGACCGTCATCGAAGGCGAAGGCTCGGATACCGCAAACTACGGTCTGTTCTTCGGTACGGGCGACCAGCACTTCGACCTCGAGACGTGGACACGCCACGACGCGCCGCATACGACCTGCGATATGTTCACCCGTGGCGTCATGGATGACCGCTCCGTGAGCGCGTACGAGGGCACCATCGACGTTACACAGCCCGCCTACGAGGTCGACGCGTACCAGACCGAGAACGTCCTGCTGGTGAGCGACAAGGCGGAGGCAGACGCCTCGCCGCGTCTCGAAATTGACAACCACAACGTCAAATGCTCGCACGCCGCCACGATGGGACGTATCGACGACGAGGAGCTGTTCTACATGAACAGCAGAGGCGTTGACGAGGAGGAGGCGAAGAGCCTAATCATCGAGGGCTACTTCGAACCCGTCCTCGGTGAGCTACCGTTCCCCGAACTCGAAGACGAGTTCCGTGAGGTAATCCAGCGTAAGATGCAGAAAGGAAGATGAGCGTCGAGAAGGCTTCTCCCTACAACGTTGACGAGGTCCGCGACGACTTCCCCGTCCTCAACAGGACGGTAGACGGGGAGAAGCTCGTATATCTCGACAACGCCGCTACGTCACAGAAGCCGCAGTCGGTTATCGACGCTGTCAGCGAGTTCTACGAGGAGTACAACGCGAACGTACACCGAGGCTTGCATACGTTGAGTCAGGAGGCGAGCGAGGCGTACGAGAACGCCCACGACCGCGTCGCGGAGTTCATCGGAGCGGACGGACGCGAGAACGTCGTCTTCACCTCAAACACGACCGAAGGCGTCAACGCCGTCGCCTTCGGATGGGGAATGCACCACGTCGACGAGGGCGACAATATCGTCCTGACCCAGATGGAACACCATTCGTCTCTCGTCCCGTGGCAACAGGTTGCTCAGGCGAACGACGCCGAGCTACGTTTCCTCAAGGTCGACGAGGGGGTAGTGGAGGAAGGCGAGGTCGAGGAGAAGATAGACGAGGATACCGCCGCGGTCAGTGTAGTCCATATGTCGAACGTCTTCGGAACGGTGACGCCGGTCAAGGATATAATCGACCGCGCCCACGAACACGGCGCACGTGTCCTCGTCGACGGCGCACAGAGCGTTCCGCATATGCCTGTCGACGTAGGCGAGATGAACGCTGACTTCTTCGTCACGAGCGGACACAAGATGTGCGGTCCGACGGGGAGCGGGGTTCTGTACGGGAAGACCGAGGCGTTCCACGAAACTCAGCCGTACCAGTACGGCGGCGAGATGATAAAGCTCGTCGAGTACGAGGAGGCGACATGGACGGACCTGCCGTGGAGGTTCGAGGCGGGCACACCAAACATAGCGCAAGGCATAGGACTTGCCGCCGCCGTCGACTACCTCGAAGACCTCGGCATGGAAAAGATACACGAACACGAGCGCGAGGTGACACGGCACGCTCTCGAAATGATGGAGGATGACGACGAGGTAACCGTCTACGGTCCGTCGTCCGACCACGAGAACCGTGGCGGAGTCATATCGTTCAACGTCTCCGACGCCCACGCACACGACACGAGCGAACTCCTGAGCGACGAGGGCGTAGCGACGCGTTCAGGGCATCACTGCGCCCAGCCGTTGATGCGCGAGATGGGTGTGCCTGCGACGACGCGCGCCTCGTTCTACCTCTACAACACGTACGAGGAGGCGGAGGCGCTCGTCGAGGGAATCGAGACAGTCAAGGAGGTGTTCGCATGAGCCGCGACATGTACCGCCAAAGGATACTCGACCACTACCGAGACCCGCAGAACTACGGCACTATAGACGACCCCGACGTTACCTACGAAGACGTGAATCCGTCGTGCGGCGACGAGATACAGATGTACGCCGTGGTGGACGAGAACGACGAGATTCAGGATGTCAAGTTCGACGGTCAGGGATGCGCGATTAGTCAGGCGAGCGCGTCGCTTCTCACGGAGGAGGTGAAGGGGATGACGCTCGACGAAGTCCGCCAACTCGAAACCGACGACATCAAGGAGATGCTCGGAATCGAACTTTCGCCCGTCCGCGTCAAATGTGCGGTTCTGGGTCTGAAGGTACTCGAAGGTGGTATAGTGGAGTACGAGAAAGAGAACTAACTTAACGAACCACAACGAAATACACACAAATGTCAGAGAACACAGTCGAAATCGAGAATCTGCACGTGGAGGTAGAGGACGAGAAGATACTCAACGGAGTTGACCTTGAGATACCTCGGGGCGAGATAGTCGCCCTGATGGGACCGAACGGGAGCGGAAAGTCGACGCTCGCTAAGGTCCTGATGGGACATCCTGCGTACGAGGTCACCGAGGGAGAGGCGCGTTACAAGGGCGAGAACGTCTTCGAACTCGAACCCGACGAACGCGCAGAACTCGGGTTCTTCCTCGCCTTCCAGTATCCCAAGGAGATAACGGGCGTCACCGTCTCCAACTTCCTCCGTACGGCGATAAACGCCGGACTCGATGAGGAAGACGAGATAGACCCCGTTGAGTTCCAAGAGACGCTGGAGGAGAACATGGAGCTCCTCGATATAGACAAGGAGTTCGCCAACAGATACGTCAACGAAGGCTTCTCGGGCGGCGAGAAGAAACGTATGGAGGTCCTCCAGATGGCGGTCCTCCAGCCCGAAATCGCTCTCATAGACGAGGTTGACTCGGGTCTTGATATAGACGCGCTCAAGGTCGTCGCGCGCGGAATAAACGAACTTACCGACGACGACATGGGCACGCTTCTCATCACCCATTACCAGCGTATACTCGACTACGTCGAACCCGACCGCGTCGTCGTTATGCTTGACGGTGAAATAGCCGAGAAGGGCGGACCCGAACTCGCCGAAAAGCTCGAAGACGAGGGCTACGACTGGGTACGCGAGGAAGCCGCGGCGTAACGAGGTACGAGATTGCCGGGACGAGAAGCATTTGACGAGCGCGGCACGGTCGGCGTAGAGGAAGAGTACTTCGTCGTAGACGGCGAGACGCTCGAACCCGTCCCGGCGGCGGATGCTCTTTTCGATGACGTACCCGACGAACTCGAAGGACACGTCGGCACCGAACTGTTCAAGTTCGTCTTCGAAACGACGACCGAGAAGTCCGATACGCTCGAACAGGCGCGCGAGGAGATGAGGCGTAAACGCGTCTCCCTCGCCGAACACGCCCGTGACCACGGATACGAGGTTCTCGTCGCGGGTCTACATCCCACGGCGCTCTGGGACGAACACGAACACGCCGAAGGAGAAAGGTACGAGTCTCAGTTAGACCGCATAGGCTATCCGCAACACAGGAACATCACCGCGGGTCTGCACGTCCACGTTGGATTAGACGACGCAGACGAGGCGGTACGTGTCGCCGACGAGGCGCGCCGTTACCTCCCGCTCCTCCTCGCCGCGAGCGCCAACTCGCCGTTCTGGTACGGACGCGATACGGGGCTCGCAAGCGCCCGCGCCGTAATCTTCGAGAACCTCCCCAACACCGGAATACCGTCACGTTTCGGCGACTGGGATACCTTCCGTTCGTTTGAGCGCCGTATGGTCGAGGACGGAAGCGTCGCCGACCGCGGCGAAATCTGGTGGGACGTACGCCCCCACACCGAGTACGGTACGGTCGAGATACGTTCTCCCGACGCACAGACTTCCCTCGACCGCTCCTTCGCCTTCGTCGCACTCTGCCGCGCTCTCATACTCGAACTCGCCGAGAGCGACGACCACACAGAACCGCGCCGCGAACTCCTCAACGAGAACAAGTGGCGCGCCGCACGTTACGGACACGACGCCTCATTCATGCGCCTCGACGAAGGAACCGTGACGTTCGACGAAGCCTTCGCCGAGGTACTCGACGCTCTCGACTCCTCGTACGAGGACGAGATAGAGACGCTCAGGTCCGCGTCGGGCGCACGTAGACAGCGTGACGAGTACGCGAAAGGCGGCGAAGAGAGACTGAAGGAGTCGATACGTATACGGACGTAACGCCATAACAAGAAATATAAGCGTAAGTCGGTTATTCTAAGCCAGATGACCGAAGACGAAAGGGCAGATGACGGACCTAGCGGGCAGGACGACGAAGAGAGGCGTGTCAGAATAGTCAAGAATGAGGATGCCGTTGGTCCCAAGAGCGATAAGGTCGAAGAAGCCGCGGACCACGCAACCCGCACCGTTGACAAGCTACGTAAGGAAAGCCGTGACCGCGTTGAGGACAACGTCGAGGAAGCAAAGGAGACTGTCGAAGACACGATACAGAAGGGCGTTGACACGGTCGACAGCAACCTCGTCGAACTCCTGTCTTCGTTCCTCGACACCGAGACGCGTGCTAAGGTCTACCTCTACCTGCGGAAACGCGGCGAGGCGACGAGCGAGGAGATAGCTGAGGACACCGGTCTGTACCCTAGTACGGTCCGCGAATGCCTATCCGACCTGTATCAGGAAGGCGTCGTTGAGCGGCGCAAGAAGCAGACTCAGGGCGCTGGCAACAACCCGTACGTCTACCAAGCGGTTCAGCCGAGCGAACTCGCACGCCGTTTCTCGGAGCGTGTCGAGGAACGCCTTAACCAGCTATTCAACCTCGATGACTACCTCGGCAACCAAGACCGAAGACGTGAACTCAAGTCCGACTGGTCGCCGTACAAGATAGTTATTGACTCCGACGACGAGGACGACGAAGAGACGAGATGAAGGTCGCTGTAGGCGGAACCTTCGACCCTATTCACGACGGACACCGTGCCCTCCTCGAAAAGGCGCTTGAGCTTGGCGACGACGAGGTTGTTGTCGGACTCACGAGCGACGAACTCGCTCCCAAGACGCGTCCCAAGCCGCGTGAGATACGCCCCTTCGAAGAGCGCCGTAACTCACTCCTCGAAGAACTCGAAACCCTCGACGAAGACGGACGCGACTTCCGTGTCGAGAAGCTCGAAGACCCGTACGGCGTCGCAAGCGAGGAGCCGGACTTCGACGCACTTGTTGTCTCTCCCGAGACGGAGGGCGGAGGCGAAAAGATAAACCAGATACGCGAGGAACGCGGCTACGAACCTCTTGAAGTCGTCGTCGTTCCGCACGTCATGGCGGACGACGGCGAGCCTATCTCCTCGACACGTGTCGTTGAGGGGGTTATCGATGTTAACGGCAACCTGCTTCAGGACGCCGATACCTGAACGTTTTTTACGCTCGTAGCCGACGTTCCGGTATGAACGAGGAGAAGAGGCGCGAACTCGTCGAGGTTCTTGTCGACGACGCCCGGCGCTCGACAGCTGACCTTGCGCGTATGTTCGACGTTACTGAGAACGATATCGAAGAAACGATAGAGCAACTCGAAGACGAAGGCGTTCTGCGCGGTTACACCGCTGTCGTCGACTGGGAGGAGTTCGACGACGACCGTGCCGAGGCGTACGTTGAGGTCAACGTCTCGCTCGACCGCGAGACCGACTACGTCGATATTGCCGACCGTATCGCGCGTTTCCCCGAGGTCACGTCGTTACATCTCGTCAGCGGAAACTACGACTTCGGACTCGTCGTCGAGGCAGACTCGATGAACGAGGTCTCGAACTTCATTAGCGAGAAGGTCGCTCCCGTCCCCGAAATCACTCAGACCGTGACGCATTTCGTCATGGACAAGTACAAGGAACGTGGCTTCGGCATGGGTGACGGCGACGACGACGAACGTCTATCCGTATCGCCATGAGCGGTAAAGACTGGAAGGGTGAGGTTGCTGAGCGCGTCCGTACAGTGCCGCCGTCGGGGATACGGCGTTTCTTCGAACTCGCCGAGGAACAGGAGGACGTAATCTCGCTTGGCGTCGGCGAACCCGACTTCTCCGCTCCGTGGAGCGCCCGCGAGGCGGGGATACAGTCGCTCGAAACCGGACGGACCTCGTACACCGCCAACCGTGGCAAACGCGAACTGCGCGAGGAGATAGCCCGCGACGCCCGCCGGTACGAACTTGACTACTCTCCCGAAGACGAGATAATCGTCACAACGGGCGTCAGCGAAGGCGTCGACCTCGCCTTTCGTGCCCTGTTCGACCCGGGCGATACCGTCGCCGTCACACAACCCGCGTACGTCTCGTACGTTCCGGGCGTCACATTCGCAGGTGCGGAACCTCTTCCCGTCCCGACACGCCCTGAGGACGACTTCAAGCTTACCTACGACGTTCTACGTGACGCCGGGGCGGAGGACGCAGACGCACTCGTCTACTGCTACCCCAACAATCCGACCGGCGCGGTGATGACGCGCGGCGAACTCGCCGAAGTTGCCGAGTTCTGCCGCGAGAACGACCTCGTGGTACTCGCCGATGAGGTCTACGCCGACCTGACCTACGACGGCAAGCACGCCTCGATAGCCGCTCTCGATGGGATGCGCGAGCGTACCGTCGTCTTCAACGGCTTCTCGAAGGCGTACGCGATGACCGGAACGCGCCTCGGCTACGCCCTTGGACCTGCCGAAGCGATAGGTGCGATGAACCGCGTCCATCAGTATACGATGCTCTCTGCCCCCACGACGGCGCAGTATATGGCGATAGAGGCTCTCCGGCGTTGCCGCGACGACGTAGAGGAGATGCGCCGCGCCTACAACCGTCGCAGAAACCTCGTCCTTTCGCGCCTCGACGAGATAGGCATGGACTGCTTCGAGGCACGCGGCGCATTCTACGTCTTCCCCGAGGTACCTGACGGCGACGACGACAGCTTTGCCGAAGAACTGCTGAAGCAGGAGGAGGTCGCCGCTGTCCCGGGAAGCGTCTTTGGCGAAGGCGGCGAAGGATATCTACGTATGTCGTACGCGACGGGGACGGACGAACTCAAGCAAGCGATGGACCGTATCGAAAGCTTCGTCGCACGCAACTACTGATTACTGCCAGCTCCAACGCGCCTGTAGCTTCCTGACACCGAGGTCAAGGAAGTAGCCGATGATGCCGATTATAATCATCACTGCAGGTACGTCGGCGTAGCTGAACTGCTGGCGCGCGTTCAGGATGAAGTACCCCATGCCCGAACTGACACCGAGGAACTCGGCGGGGACGAGGAGTATCCACATCCAGCCTATCGAGAGACGCAGACCACTCAGCATCTCGGGAACGACGCCCGGAATGACGACCTTCTGTATCTTCCGGCGTGTCCCTCCGCCGAGAGAGTCGGCGACCTTTAGCCAATCTTTGTCTATGGTCTGTATTCCGTGTGCGGTGTTGTACATCAGGGGCCAGACACCGCCCATGAAGATGATGAAGATGGGTGCGGCGTGTCCGCCGCTCTCGAAGACCATCAGTGCGACGGGGAACCACGCTATCGGCGACACCATTCGTAGGAACTGGAACGAAACCGACGAAAGGCGCTCCGCGGTGTCGAAGTAGCCGAGCGCGATACCGAGCGGTATTCCGACGGCGAGACAGAGCGCGAACGCCCCGCCGAACCGTATCATGCTCGCCAGCACGTGTTCGGTGAAGAACGCCGGCGAGGTCAGGAGTTCGTACAGCGCCGGAAAGGCGGCTACGGGCGAGAAATGTGCGAGCGCGTCGCCCGGCTCCGTCGGGAACGCGGTGCTAAGGTCGATTACGACGGGTCCGATGCTTCCTTCGACGGGAACCGGACCTATGCTACCGTCAACGGGGTGCGTTGCCCAGAACCAGACGACGAGCGTCACGACTATCCCTACGAACGGCAGTGCGCCGCGTGCGTCGGGGTCGGCGAACCTGTCCCATCTACCCGCTGTCTCGGGTTCCTTAGATTTCGATGGTTTCGTCTCTGTCGTAGCCACTTTCTTCCTCCACGTCGAACGTTTCAGGACCGCCCGCGTCTTCGAGTGCCGCTCGGACGGTTTCCCTCTCGACAAGTTCCTCCTCCGCCTGCTCGGGGGTTACGTCGTCGAGGAAGGCTATGTCGCCCTCAACCGCCGTATCCTTGATACGCCGGACGAGTTCCTCGGTGTACGACGGGTACGGGTACGGGTAGAAGTCGATACGTTCAAGCTCCCATTCGGGATGCTGTATCGCACCCGTCTCTCCGTACTCGTCGTGGTCGTAATGGTTCATCGCACGGTCTATCTGGCTCTCGGGATACGGAAGGAGTCCCGTACCGGCTTCCGACAGGAGTTCGGCGGCGTCGGTCCTGTTGTTCCGTATCCAGCTTTGCGCGCCGACGACCGAGTCCATCACGTCGCGCGACCATTCGGGCTGCTGTTCGAGAAGGTCCTCGCGCATCGTGACGACACAGCAGGCGTGCCTTTTCCAGATATCGCCCGTGAAACGGAGTATCTTGGCGTCCGCCTCGACCTCGCCGATGGCGTTGAACGGCTCGGCGACGATGTAGCCGTCTATATTCTCGTCCGAAAGCGCGCCGGGCATGTCTGGGGGCGGCATAACTACAAGGTCAACCTCGTCGTCGGCAACATCTCCCCCGGCGTCGAGACGCGGCGTCAAGCCGTGTTCGTCGAGTGCCATCTGGAGGACGACGTTATGTATCGAGTACCAGAACGGTACTGCGACACGTCCGCCGCCGAGGTCTTCCCAGTCGTCGATACCCTGATGCACGGTCATCGCGGAGCCGTCGGTGTGGTCCCAAGCGACAACCTTGACGTTCTCGCCGAGGTTGTACCGCATCCAGACCGTCATCGGCATCAGGAAATGGGCTATGTTCACGTCGCCCGAGAAGAACGCCTCTGCGAGTTCGTCCCATCCCCGGAACAGCGTCGGCTCCTCCGACTCGATACCGTTCTCCTCGAAATGACCGTTTGCGTGTGCGGCGAGCAACGGCGAGGCGTCCGTAATGGGGAGGTAGCCGACCTTGGCGTTAGGCGGCTCAACGTCTTCGGCAGGTTCGTCGTCATCCCCTTCGAGTCCCACACAGCCTGCGGCACCCACGGAACTTGCCGCGAGTCCTGCGAGGCCGCTTTCCTTCATGAACTCACGTCGGGAGAGTCCTACCGTACGTGCCTTCTCCGACGGGTTCGACCAGCCTGCTCCGCCTACGAGACGTCGTGCCTCCCGTTTTTCGTCGTCAGTTATCGAGTTTTCGTCAGTCATCCTGTATCTCTTCCTTGAACAGTCCGAAAACCTCGCGTTTCTTCTCCGCGAACTCCTCGCTGTCCCTGTCTCCGTCCACATCAGCGTCCACGACCTTCCGTATTCCCTCGCCGCCGTCTCCCATCACGGCGATACGGTCGCCGAGGTAGACCGCCTCCTCGATATCATGCGTAACGAAGACGGCGGTCAGGTCGAGCTTGCCCATGAGGGCGAGAAGCTCGTCCTGTAGCTTCATCTGGGTCATAGCGTCGAGGGCGCTGAACGGCTCGTCGAGAAGCAGGAGTTCGGGGTCGTTGGCGAGCGTCCGCGCGAGCGAGACACGTTGCGCCATGCCTCCCGAGAGTTCGCCGGGTTTCGCGTCCTCGAACTCCTCCAGACCTATCATACGCAGGAGATGGTCAACGTGTTCGCTGTCGGGCTTCTCGCCGCGTACGTCAGGTCCGAACTCAACGTTTCCGCGGACGGTCCGCCACGGGTAGAGATGCGGGTCCTGAAAGACGACGCCGCGGCGGTAGTCGGGACCCTCGACGCGGTCATCCTCGAAGAAGACGCCGCCGTCGGTTGGCTCCTCCAGTCCTGCGATGAGATGGAGGAGCGTCGTCTTACCACATCCCGACGGTCCGAGGAGACAGAACATCTCCCCTTCCTCGATTTCGACGTTTAGCTCGTCGAAGACGAGCGTATCGCCGTACCTCTTGGTAAGGTCGCGCGTCTCAACAGTGACCTCTCTGACTTCTTCGTTTCCGTGGCTTTCCGTCTCGCGGACCTGTGACATGGTTTCTCAGTCGTCCGAGGGCTTGACCTTGTCCTTGTCGTCTTCCTTGACAAGAGGTATCTCGTCGTCGTCCTCAACGAAGCCCTTCTCGTTCATCCATTCGGTCGTTTCTCCGATACGTTCCTCGTCCGCCTCACGGACGGGGAGGAACTGCTTGAGTTCGAGGTTCTCGCGCATATCGTCGAAGTTAACGTCCTCGAAGGCTTCGGGGTTCTCCTGAGCGTGTTCCTCGACATAATCGACGTAGACGTTGGTGTAATGGTCAAGGTCGTCGTTGATGTCCTCGACCGCACGGTTGAGGGCGTTCCTGAACGCCTCGACCTTCTCGGGGTCGGGGTTCTCGCGCGTGACGATAGCCGCCTTGCACGGTCCGTCGAAGACCTCGCGGAGTTCCTCGTCGAACCGTCCGAGGGTCACGTAGGGTTCGAGGACGGCGATACCGTCTATCTTGCCTTCCTTGACGGCGTCGAAACGTTCCTCGGAGCTACCGATATGTTCGAGAACGATTTCGTCCTCGTCGAAACCCTCGTTTTCGAGCATCTCGCGCATCGAGTAGAACGAGGTCGCGTACTTGTTGATACCTATCGGGCGACCACGGAGGTCGTCGATGGTCTCTACGTCGGAGTCGGCGTGTGCGAAGACGACGCGGTCCCATTCGCTGTAAGAGCCGATGATTTCGCGTCCGGTCTCCGAAGCCTGCTGAATCGCGTTCCATTCACAGACGCCGTGCGTTCCTCCTTCTTCGTCGAGGTCTTCCCACCAGTCGGCGTCGTAGGCGTTCTCGCCTTCGTGGTCCTGCGTACCTGCGGCGAAGTAGTCGAGGTCGGGGTCTACGCCCTCGTCCTCGAAGTAGCCGTTTTCTTCTGCTACGTCCTGTACAAGCTGCCACGCAAAGTACTCGTGTGTTACGTCCATTGCGTTCAGGCTTAGACGGGGTAGGTCGTTAAGTACGGCGTTAGGGGCAAGTCTCGGTTTAGGGGCAAGTATTGCGCGCGCTCACGCGTCCGCGACGGTCTCCAGAAACTCGGCGACCCTGACGTTCAGGATGTGCGCCTGTTTGATGCCGCCGAGGTAGGCGTTTCTGTCTTCGCGTCCCGACGGCTCAGGGGCAAAACTGTCCTGTAGCTCGTCGCGGAGGTAGTAATGCCCCGACGGCGTTCGCTCGCTCAGTCGGAAGGCGTCATCGAAAAGCTCACCCTCGCTCCCCTCCACGATTACGAGGTTGTCGTCTACGCGTCCCGTCGCCTCGAAACGTTTTGTATGGGCGTTCTCGGGATGCTCGCGTATACGACGCCGCGCCTTGTCGTCGTCAAAAGCGTCGAAGTAGACGACTTCGTCCACGACAAAGTATCCGACTGCGTACCTGTGCATAGTCTCTCCGTCGTCTAATCCTGTGTAGAAGACGACTCCGTCACCTTTGTCCAGACGCCGTAGGCGTTCGACGTAAGCCGGACGGCGCTCGCCGTACGTCAACGCCTCGAAGTTCGGGTCGTGGTGTAACGGAAACGAGGCGAGTGCGTCGCCTTCGACGGCTTCGTCGCCTCCCCCGGGGTAGATACGGCTGAGGTAGTCGGCGGCGGTCCCATCGCTCATCTCTACGTCGGCGTATGTCTTCTCCTCCGTCGTCTCGTCGCGCGCCGCCTCCGGTATGGGGACGTAGTCAAAGCCGCCGTCGTCGTAGAGACGTGGCACGGGGTCGGCGTTCGTGCTGTCTGCCGCAACGCCCGATAGGACTATCATATCCGAAATCGGCTCCGGCGCGGATTCAAGCTTCCGACAGCGAGTAGACCAAGCGCCGTCCGTCGCCTTCGTCCATACGGACCTCGACAACGTCCTCGTCGACCAGTCGTTTTAGCGCGTCCCTCGTCGTACTCGGATGGAGACGTGCCGCCTCGCTTATCTCGCCTGCGTCCATCGCTCCCTCGTGTTCTATCACCTTAGCGACGAGCTTGGCGCTCGGCGGAAGGTCGTCGAAGCCGTCTTCGGAGCCGTCCGGCATCTACCGACGGTTGCGCCGCTGTGGTAGTAAGCCTGTTTCAAGAGGCAATTTTCGCGGCAGGGGCAAAAGTAACCGCTAAAACGGTGGTTGCCGGTTACACGAGTGTTGCCTCTGCCGTCCGTCTTAACACCCCATGGAACATCTACGCGGTATGGCAAGCAAGGTCGAGGAATGGAAGAACGAGAAAGACCCTGTCGAAATAAAGGACGAGATACTCAACGAGTACTCCGAAGAAGGATTCGAGGCTATCGAAGGAAGCGAGGACGACAACTCCGACGAGTTCGAGCGCCTCAAATGGTACGGACTTTACCAGCACAACGACAAGTCGCCCGAGTACTTCATGCACCGCATCAAGATACCCAACGGTATCATGACCGCGGAGCAGGCGCGGCGTGTCGGCGAGGTAATCAAGGAGTATGCGGTTGGAGAGGAGGAGAACCCGCATTTCGGACGCACCTTCTGTGACTTCACTACGCGCCAGTGCATACAGATACACTGGGTCGATATACGCGACATCAAGGATATCTGGGACGAATGGGAGGACGTAGGCTTACCGACGGGCGCGACCGGAGCCTGTGGAGATGTCTTCCGTAACATCGTCGGATGTCCGGTAGCCGGCGTTGACAAGAATGAGGTCACCGACGCCTCGGGACTCGTGGACGATGTCGCCGACTACTTCATGGAGAGCGACGACTTCTCCAACCTGCCCCGTAAGTTCAAGGTCTCCATCACGGGCTGTAAGGAGGGATGCGGACAGGGCGAGATAAACGACCTCGGCTTCCATCCTGCAACGAAAGAGATAGACGGCGAAACCGTTGAAGGCTTCACGCTGAAGGCTGGCGGCGGTCTCGGACGCGGCGGTATTATGGCGAAGGACGCCGACGTTTTTGTGACGCCGGACGAACTCCCTGAGTTCACCCGTGCCGCCGCCGCGGTGTTCCGTGACGAAGGAAACCGCGAACAGCGCGCGAGGGCACGGCTCCGTTACCTCGTGGAGGAGAAGGGCGTCGACTGGTACCGCGAAAAGGTCGCGGAAGAGGCAGATATAGAGGTCCGGCGCGGCGGAGAAGACTTCCGCGACGAGGCGAACTACAACGCCGGAGCGCATTACTGCGACCACGTCGGGATACACGAACAGGACGACGGCGACTACTACGCGGGTCTTCAGGTTATTACGGGACGCCTCAAGGCAGACTGGCTCATCGAACTCGCCGACCTTGCCGAGGGGTACGGCGACGGCACCCTACGGCTGACACAGCGACAGAACGTCGTCATCACGGGTATAGACGAGGACGACCTCGACGAGTTCAGGAACGAGGACCTACTGAAACGTATTCCTGTCGACCCGTCTCCGTTCCGCCGCGGGGCTATCTCCTGCACGGGAACCGAGTTCTGTAGCCTTGCTCTCATAGAGACGAAGAACCGGATGGTAGACTGGGTCCAGCGCCTCGAAGATGAGGTCGATATCGACTCGCCCCTCCGCGTCCATCTCTCGGGATGCAACGCCTCGTGCGCACAGCCCCAGATAGCTGACATCGGCTTCCAAGGGAGCAAGACGCGTAAGGACGGCGAGATAGTCGAGGCTGTCAACGTCGGAATCGGGGGCGGACTCGGACCCGACCCCGAGTTTATCGACTGGGTCGTCAAGGGCGTCGCTTGTGACGACGCGGTCGGACTCGTCGGCGATATTATCCGTGAGTACAAGGAAGGAAGCGACGCCGACGAAACCTTCCGTGAGTACGTCCGACGAGTCGGAACGGACGAGGTGGCGGAACGCGCACAGGGGGCTGAGGCGGCATGACGGCTGAACCACACGGCGGGACGCTCGTCGACGCAACCGCGTCCCGTCCCGACGAAGCCGACGACCTGCCGGCGCTGACGCTCACCGACGACGAGTACATGGACCTTGAGATGCTCGGGACGGGCGCGTACTCGCCCCTTGACGGCTTTCTGACGCGCGCCGACTTCGACAACGTCCTCGAAGACGCCCGTCTCGACGACGGAACGCCGTGGAGCCTACCCGTCGTCTTCTCGACCGAGGGCGACGTTCCGAACCAGAAACACGCGCTCGTACACGACGGCGAGATTGTCGGCTCGGTTGATGTCGAAGAGACGTGGCTGTACGACGAGGACCGATGGGCGCGCGAGGTTCTCGGGACGACCGACGACGACCACCCTGGCGTTCGCCGTATACGGTCTCTCGGCGAGACGCTTGTGGGTGGAACCGTCGAACTCTACGTTGAGTCCGAGGAGGCAGGATACGAACGCCGCTATACGCCGCGTGAGGCGCGCGCCGAGTTCGACGGAAACGGATGGCACTCCGTCGTCGGCTTCCAGACCCGCAACCCGCCGCACAGGGCGCACGAGCATCTTCAGAAATGCGCCCTCGAAACCGTCGATGGTCTCTTTGTCCATCCTCTCGTGGGTAGCACGAAGGAAGGCGATATGGACCCGGGCGTCCGTCTCCACGCCTACGACGCCCTTCTCGACGAGTACTACGCCGACGACCGCGTGACCCTCGGAACCCTCAAAGCGCCTATGCGTTACGCCGGACCGCGCGAGGCGCTTTTCCACGCCCTTGTCCGCCAGAACTACGGATGCACACATTTCATCGTCGGACGCGACCACGCGGGCGTAGGCGACTACTACGGAAGCTACGAGGCGCACGACTACCTGCGTGAGTTCGAGGACGAACTCGGCGTTGAGCCGCTCTACTTCGAGTACGCCTTCTACTGCCACGCCTGCGACGGTATGGCGACTGCCAAGACGTGTTCCCACGACGACGAGGTCCGCGATAACCCGAGCGGAACCAAGATACGCCGTGCAGGAAGACGCGGCGAAAACGTCTCGGAGAAGCTCGTCAGACCCGAGGTATGGGACGTAATACGCGACGAACTCCGCGGCGAATCGGCGGGCTCCGAGAAGACCGCAAGCTTGCGAACGGGGGGTTCGTAGTGACGGAGCTTCCGAACGCCGAGTACGAGCAACTTGACGCCCGCGGACGACTCGAACGCGCGCTCGACGAGTACGACGATACCGTCGTCGCGTCGTCCTTCGGTCTGGAGGACGTGGCGATACTAGATATCGTCTACGACCGTATCGGTGCGCGCCCGCCGGTCGTCTTTCTCGACACCCTCCACCATTTCGACGAAACCCTCGAACTCGTCGACCGTTTCGAGGACGAGTACCACCTCGACCTCCGTGTATACAAGCCCGACGGCGCCGAGACGCGCGAAGAGTTCGAGGAGGAGTACGGCGAACGTCTCTGGGACCGCGACGTCGAACGGTACCACGAACTCACCAAGCTGAGACAGATAGACGAGGCGCTCGAAGGACGTGACGCGTGGGTAACGGGTATACGGCGCGAACAGGCGGAGACGCGTGCCGACGCCGACGCGGTCGAATGGGACGGGGCGCACGGACTCGTCAAGGTCAATCCTCTCGTAGACTGGACGCGCGACGATGTCCGCGACTACATCGAGGAGAACGACGTTCCGTACAACCCGCTCCACGACCGCGGCTATCCGTCGATAGGCGACAAACCTCTCACCGAACCCGCCGAAGGCGACGACGAGCGCGCCGGACGGTGGAGCGACAGCGACAAGACCGAATGCGGACTCCACTCGGAGGAATAAGTATGGAAACGCTTCTCCTACTCGGACACGGTTCCCACCTCAACCCGGGGTCGAGCGAACCGGTTCACGAACACGCCCGCCGTATACGCCGCCGAGGTGCCTTCGGTGAGGTAGCCGTTGCATTCTGGAAGGAGGAGCCTTCTTTCCGAGAAGTTCTTCGGACAGTAGACGGCGACCGTGTCTACGCAGTCCCGTTCTTCATGGCTAACGGCTACTTTGTTGACGAGGTCATCCCCCGTGAACTCCGGCTTCCCGTCGACCGCGTTACCTACACTCCTCCCGTCGGGACCCATCCTTCGATGACCGACGTTATCGTCGAACGTGCTCTGTCGTCGGTCGACGGAGGCGACGGAACAGCACTCGCCGTCGTAGGACACGGAACGGAGCGCAACCCGAACAGCGCCGCCTCCGCCCGCGAACACGTCTGTAGGATACGCCGTCGAGGCGTCTTCGACGAAGTCAGCGCTGTCTTCATGGACGAGCCGCCGTACGTCGACGACGTTACCCAAGACTTCGAATCCGACGAGGTCGTCGTCGTACCTTTCTTCGCGTCCGACGGCTACCACACGCAGGAGGATATACCCGAGGACATCGGTATCGGCGAAGCCGGCGGCGACTCAGACGCCGTCTCCGCTACCGTTGACGGAAAACGTATCTCGTACACCGGTGCTGTCGGAACCGACCCCTCCGTCGCCGATGTCGTCGTTGAGCGCGCCTCCGAGGCAGACGAGGAGGCTGGTGACGGTGATGCCACCTCCTCGTATTCCGACACCGGTGTCCGAAGGGAGGCGGAGAAGGCTTTCATCGAGAAGGTAGGAGAGGGAGAGGCGTTGGAGTGGGGACAGCTCTTGATTACGAGGGCTGACGACGGTTACTGCGTCCGCCACGTCGACGACTCAGAGGTCTCTACCTCAGAACTCGTCAGCTACGAAGAGCCTCGGGAAGCCGAAGGAGTATCGAGGTACGACGACGACGGCGAGTACAGGCCTACCAAGAGCGAGACGACCCTGCCGACGGGCTGGATATTCGAATCCATCGACACCGACGCACTTGTCGAGGTCGTACGTCGTTTCTATCCCGCGAGTATCGAGAACAGCTACCTTGATGAAGGGGACGAACTCGACGTTACAGACTGGGATGAAACGGCTGAGCGACAGACCGGAATATACGCCGAAGTCGACAGCCTCGACGACGACGCCGTCCGGCGCGCAACCCACGCCCTCTGCGCGAACGGATGCGCCAAACGCCGAGAGTGGAAGGTGGCTGATGACGAAGAGCCTTCTAACAACGGCGACTTCCCGTGTCGTGAACCTTGCTCCCTGTTCGTCGCCGGAGCCCGTGAGTTCCTGTCTCAGGAAGAGAAAGACGCGACGGTCGAGGTATCCAAGGAAGACGCCGAGGCTCTCCTCGCTGCCTTGGACGGACTGCCTCAGGAAGGCGGAGAGGAGACGGTCGAACTGTCGGTTGGCGACGCCGAAGCCCTCCTTGATGCACTAGACGAAGACGAACCCCGTCGTGGTGCCCTCGGAGAAGAAGCCAACGAGTACAGGCGTCGCTACACGGCGTCCAAGCTAAAGGAGGTGGTCTGGTGACCTCCGGAAAGGTCTATCTCGTCGGCGCGGGACCAGGGGACCCCGAGTTAATGACACTCAAGGCGCGCCGTGTGACAGACTCCGCCGACCTCGTTCTACACGACTCGCTCGTCGGCTCCGGCGTCGTCGAGGCTATTCCCGACGGGGTCCGTACCGAGAACGTCGGAAAGGACCCCCATGGCGACAGGACGCCGCAGGAAGAGATAAACCGTCGGATGGTTGAGGCGGCGAGGCGAGGCGAGGTTGTCACCCGTCTCAAATGTGGGGACCCCAACGTCTTCGGACGGGGTGGCGAAGAAGCCGAGGTTCTGGCGTCCCACGGTGTCGAGTTTGAGGTCGTTCCCGGCGTTACAAGTGCGGTTGCCGCGCCAGGTGTCGAGGGTATTCCGCCTACACACCGCGACCACGCGTCGAGCCTGACCGTCGTGACGGGACACGAAGACCCGACTAAGGACGAGAGCGCGTTGGACTGGGACGCGCTGGCGTCTAACGTCGAGGCTGGCGGCACGCTTGTGATACTGATGGGCGTCCGCCGTCTCCCCGACAACGTCGCCGCGCTACGCAGAAACGGCGTCCCCTCCGACACTCCTGCGGCGATGGTCGAACGCGCCACCCTCGGCGACTCCGCCGCGGTAACCGCGCCCCTCGACGGCATAGTCGGCGAGGCGCGTGCCGCCGAAATAGAGACGCCAGCCGTAACCGTCGTGGGCGACACCGTCGGTGTCCGTGACGAGGTTGTCGGTTCCATCGCGGCGTCGGGCGTCTCGGAGGTCGTCCGCGACTCGGACGGCGAACCTCGGACACAGGAGGTCGTTAGCGGTGACTGAGCTACGTGACCTGATGAGCCAAGTCGGCTCCGGTCCCAAGTCAGCCGACGACATGACCTACGAACAAGCCCGCGAAGCGGCGCGTAGCATCCTCGACGGGGAGCCAGCGCCGGCGACCGTCGGTGCGTTCTTCGTCGCCAACCGTTGGAAACACAACACGCCGGAGGAACTCGCCGCGTACACCGACGAAGCCTCGTCGCGTGTCGAGTACGCCGTTCCCGACGCTGACCCCGTCGACTGCGGCGCTAACTACGACGGGAAAGAACGTACGGCGCTTCTTGGGGTCGCCGCCGGTATCGCCGCCGCGGCGGCAGGAACCCCCGTCGTCGCTCACTCCGCAGACCGTGTTCCGACTGCTATGGGCTGTTCCTACAGACACGTCTTAGACGAACTCGGAGTCCACACCGACCTCGCTCCGGAGAAAAGCGCCGAACTCGTCGACGAGACCGGCTTCGGATTCTACTACCAGCCCCGTTTCGCTCCCGACCTCGCGGACCTTTCCGATGTGCGCGAGGAGACCGGCGTCCGTTCGTTCTTCAACACGGTCGAAACACTCGTGAATCCGGCTGACGCCGACGTACATCTCGGCTCGTTCTACCACCTCGCCTTCGCCGAACGCGTCTGCGAGACATTCGCCGAGTCGCGCCGACATGAACCCGACCGAGTCGTCATGTTTCAGGGACTCGAAGGGTACGACGATATCCGCCCGGGATACACCAAGGTCGCTGACTGGGACGGGGGACTCAACGACTACGAGATACAGACCGCCGACTACGGAATGGAGTTCGAGCGTGAAGACCTCCGTGTCGAAGACGTACCGTGCGACTCGGCACGTATCACTGAAGAGGTTCTCGCGGGCGAACGCGACGGTGTCTTTGCCGACGCGGTCGCTCTCAACGCGGCGTTCCGTGTCTACGCCCGCGGGGACGCCGAAACCTTAGACTCCGCCCTCGACGACGCCAGACAGGTCCTCCGCGATGGAAAGGCAGAGGAGACGTTAGACGCCGTCAGGAGGTTAGCATGACAGCGCCCGATGTCGAAGATAAGCCGTACAAGATAATCTTCGACGGCAAGGGATGTATCGGCTCAGGAAAATGCGCCGAGGTATCCGATAACTGGGAGATGAGCCTCCAGACCGGACTCGCCCGCGCAAAGTCGAACTACGTCGACGAGGACCAGCTTGACGACGAACTCGAAGCCGTCCGTGTATGTCCGGCACGGAACGGCGACGGCGTTATAACCGTAATCGACCGCAGGACGGGCGACGAAGTAGAGCCTTAGTCTACATCTATCCGACTTCCCAGTACCTCACGCCGTCGTAGACTATACCACAGTCGCCACATTTTCTGCTCACACGTCCGCCGATAGACTGTTCACGTTGCGCCTTTCCACATTTAGGGCAGTTTCTCTGCATACTTCGGGGTTCAGGTCCGGTACATATGAATCTGGTCCTGTTTTTCTCATCTCTGAGAAAAGATGTTCGCACCGACAGTACGTATATCCGTGTGGGTTCCGTTACCGTCTGTATGGAGCCGAAACCGTTCAAAAACGAACAGACGTTTCTGACACACGAGCAGAACGGGACACTTGATGAGTTTCACGCCTCGTACGAAGATGCTGTCGAAACCGTCAGGTCTGAGCTAGGCGGATTCCGTCCGCTGGTGATAGGCGGTGAGGATGTTGAGACCGGAGATAGCTTCACCATCATGAGTCCAGGCGACGCCGACGTAGTAGTCGGCGAGTTTGCCGCTGGCGACGCCGAAACCGTTGACAGGGCGGTCGAGGCGGCGCATACGGCGTTCGACGACTGGAGGGCGACCGAACCTGAGCGTCGCGCCCGTCTGTTCAGGGAGGCGGCGGCACTCGCCCGCGACCGGAAGTACGAACTCGCGGCTACACTGACCCTCGAAAACGGCAAGAACCGTGCTGAGGCGATAGCCGAAGTGGACGAGGGTATCGACTTCCTCCGTTTCTACAGCCGTGAACTCGAACGGAACGACGGCTACGTCTTCGATACAGGTCAACCTACCCCCGAGGAAGACTGTGAGAACCGGCTCGAACCGTACGGCGTCTTCGGCGTCGTCGGACCGTTCAACTTCCCTTTCGCTATCTTCACCGGAATGACCGTCGGGGCGGCGATAATGGAGAACGCCGTCGTGGCGAAGCCCGCGAGTGCGACGCCGCTAATCGCCCACAAGGTCGTCGAAATACTGTCGGAGGCAGGGGTTCCGGATGGTGTCGTCAACCTCGTCACCGGAAGCGGAGGTAACGTCGGTCAGCCCCTCGTCGAAAACGACGGGGTCTCCGGCGTCGCTTTCACGGGGTCGCGCGAGGTCGGTCGTAGTATACGACGGAAGTTCTTCGAACTCGGCAAGGAGGGTCCCGTCGTCGCCGAACTCGGGGGTAAGAACCCAGTTATCGTGA